>JAGPBF010000028.1 GCA_018063505.1 Rhodoferax sp. | reverse complement strand
ACATCGTCGCCGCCGGCCAGGTAGTTCATCCGCATCTGCACGTTCATCGGGTGTGGCTCCCAGCCCAGGAACACGATCGCCTTCCTGCTGCGTCCGGCGCGTTGTGCCTCGGCGAGCATACCGAGTTCGGAGGATTCGACCAGCTGAAATTTCTTGAGGCCGAACCTGTTGTCCTTGATCATCGACTGGATCAGCGCATTGGCTTCGCTGCCAGGTTCGATGCCGTGGATCTTGCCACCGAGCTCCTTCTCGAACCTGGCGATGTCGGAAAAGTTCTTCAGCCCCTTGTCATGCAGATACCTGGGCACGGCCAGCGTGTATTTGGCACCGACCAGATTGGGCGTTTCCAGCACCTTGATCTGCCCGGCCTTGATGAACGGCTCGATGACCGGTGTCATCGACGGACTCCAGTAACCCAGGAACACATCGATCTGCTTGTTCTTCATGCCGGCAAACGCGATCGGAATCGAGGCGATCGTCACCGTCGGCTTGTAGCCAAGTCCCTCGAGCACCACCGACGCCATGCCGGTGGTCGCTGCAATGTCGCTCCAGCCCACATCGGCAAAACGCACGTTCTTGCAGGCAGCGTCCTCGGCTGCAACCGCTTGCATGGCGATCATGGCCATGGCAGCGGTCAGCACAAGGGAGTTCACGGGGAATTTCAAGCAAGCTCCTTCAGCGCGTGGCCGTATTCATCCGGCCATCCGTCTGCGCAGGTCACGGCCGACGCAATGGCGCGCGCATCGCTCTGGCAAGCGATACGCCCGGCCATCCGATTCTACGAGGCCACCTCCGGGCGGGGCTCACGCCGCGCACCCCGGCGCCCGCGCCCGCCCGATTCACTGCCGATGGCGACGCGCTCGGGCAAGGTGACCACCTCACGCAGCTTGTCGAACGGCGCGGTCAGGTGCGGGATCGCCATTGCCTCGACGAAGAACTCCTGGAACCGGGGTTCGACAGCGGTCTCGATCTTCTCGACACGCCGCACCAGTTCCTCGATCTCCGGCCGCGCACGCCGGTCCAGCAACGCGATCCGCGCGCCGGTTCCGGCGGCATTGCCGGCCGAACTGACCTGGTCCAGCGCGCAGTCGGGAATCATGCCCAGCACCATCGCATACTTGACGTCGATATGGCTGCCGAACGCACCGGCCAGGCGGATCCGGTCGACCTTCTGCACACCCATGCGCTCCATCAGCAGGCGCACGCCGGCATAAAGCGCCGCCTTGCCAAGCTGAATCGCCCGCACATCGTTCTGCACCACCTTGATCGGCGAACCGTTGCCGGTGGCGGCGCATATCTCGTACGAGAACGTGCGCCCATCACTCTGGATGCGCGGACAACGCGCGGCCAGTTCGCCATTGATGACCCCGTCATGGCGGATCACGCCAGCGAGGTACAACTCGGCCAGGATTTCGATGATGCCCGAGCCGCAGATGCCGGTGACACCGGTGCTGCCGGCAGCTTCGGCAAAACCCGGGTCGTCCGACCACAGGTCGCAACCAATGACCTTGAACCGCGGCTCCAGCGTGAGCGGATCGATGCGCACCCGCTCGATCGCACCGGGCGCGGCACGCTGGCCGCAACTGATCTGCGCGCCCTCGAAGGCCGGACCGGTCGGACTGGAACAGGCCAGCATGCGCCTGCGATTGCCCAGCACGATCTCGGCATTGGTGCCCACGTCCACCAGCAAGGTGATCTCGTCCGACAGGTCGGGCCGCTCGGCCAGGATCACACCTGCCATGTCTGCGCCCACGTGGCCGGCGATACAGGGCAACACATAAATACGCGCATTGCGGTGGATCGCGAAATCGATCTCGACCGCCCACAAGGTGATGGCCCGGTCGGTGGCCAGCGCAAACGGTGCGCCGCCGAGTTCGATCGGCGAGATGCCCAGCAGCAGATGGTGCATGATCGGATTGCCGACGAAGGTGGCCTCCAGGATGTCGGTCGCCTCGATGCCCACCTGAAACGCAACGTCGGCCGCCAGCTGGTTGATCGCCACGCGCACGGCATCGGTCATCTCCTTCTCGCCACCTGGATTCATCATCAGGTAGGACACCCGGCTCATCAGGTCTTCACCGAAACGGATCTGCGGGTTCATGATGCCCGCGGACGCCAGTACCTCACCGGTGGACAGCTTGCACAGATGGGCAGCAATCGTGGTCGAGCCGACGTCGATCGCAATGCCATAGGTGTGTTCGCGAAAGCCGGGCCAGACCGCAATGATCTGGTTGCCGCCATGCACCGCAACGGTCACCTTCCAGTCGCCCTGGCGCAGTGCCTCCTGCAGCCGGTGCAGCACCAGCACATCACATTTGAGATCGGTCAGCCGCCATTCGAACTCCAGCGCATCCTCCAGCCGGCGCAGGTCGCCGGATGGATCATGCATGTCGGGTTGCTGCACCTCGACATAGTGAAGCCGCACCACCGGGTTGATCTGGATATCGTGCGCCTCGGCCTCCTTGCGCACGACCTGGCGGTGCAACTGGCTCTCGGACGGTACATCGATGACCACGTCGCCAAGCACCTGGGTCGAACACGACAGGCGTCGCCCGGGCTCCATTGGCTGGGTGGCACAGTATTCCTCTTCGACCGGGCCGAACGCCGACAGATGTTCGGCCCGCGACTGCACGCCATGCTTGGCGAAATCGCCCACCGCCTGCGTGATCTGGCAACGGCCGCAAATGCCGCGCCCGCCACAGACCGAGTCGATGTCGACGCCGAGCGAGCGCGCCGCCTGAAGCACCATGGTGCCGACCGGAAACCGGCCGCGACGACCGGACGGTGTGAAAACGACCAGCGGATCTTTTGTGTTCATATTGCCCCCACGCTTGTCACTACGTGTCCCGCGCTGCCCCCGAGGGGGTTAATTTCCCTTGGGGCGGCCCGACGGGAAATTGCTCGAAATGTCTGAATGTTGCAGCGCACATGCGATGACCTGCCTTGTTCACTCCCGACGACGCCGTCCGACCTCGCGCCGGCCGCGCCCCATTTCGCCATCGGCACCCATGGCAGGCGCTTCGCGGAACTTGCGGATCCAGCGCATGCAGTCCGGATCATGGCCCATCATCACGTCGGCGGCCATGCAGGCCTTGACGACTTCCGCATGCAGCGGATTGGTGATGGCTGAGGTCATGCCCGAGGCGATCGCCATGGTCAGGAAACCGGCGTTGATGCCGTTGCGCTCGGGCAGGCCGAAACTCACGTTCGACGCGCCACAGGTGGTATTCACTTTGAGTTCGGTACGCAGCCGATGCACCAGCGCCATCACCTGCACGCCCGCCTGGTTGATGGCACCGATGGGCATCACCAGCGGGTCGACAACGATGTCGCTGGCCGGAATTCCGTAGTCGGCGGCACGTTCGACGATCTTCTTGGCGACGGCGAAACGCACATTGGGATCCTGCGAGATGCCGGTCTCGTCGTTGGAGATCGCGACCACGGCGGCGCCGTATTTCGCGACCAGCGGCAACACCGTCTCGAGCCGGTCCTCTTCGCCGGTGACCGAGTTGACCAGCGGCTTGCCCTTGTAGACGGCCAGGCCCGCTTCGAGCGCCGCAACAATCGACGAGTCGATCGACAGCGGCACGTCGGTGACCGACTGCACCAGTTCGATCGCCCTGGCCAGCAACGCCGGCTCATCGGCCAGCGGGATGCCGGCGTTCACGTCGAGCATGTGCGCGCCGGCCTCGACCTGCGCCAATGCATCGGCGATCACGCGGCTGTAGTCGCCGGCCAGCATCTCTGCGGCCAGGATCTTGCGGCCGGTCGGGTTGATGCGCTCACCGATGATGACGAACGGACGGTCAAAGCCGATGACGACTTCACGGGTGGCAGAGCTGATGACGGTATCGGTCACTGGATTTCCTTTTCTGGCGCAACGCTGGCGTCACGCATGGGGTCGGCGGGGATGTCGCGTTTCGGGTGCCAGGGCACTCGGCCCTGCAGCACACCGGATTTCTGGATGATTTCGGCCACGGTTTCTTCCTGCCGGTAGGCCATGACATGTACGCCCGAGACACCCTTGATCTCACGGACCTCGTTGATGATGTCGATGCAGATCTGGCGACCTTCGAGTGCCGGCTTTTCGGCGCCGGCCATGCGTTTGATGATGTCGTCGGGGATGTGCACGCCGGGCACGTTGCTGCGCATCCACTCGGCCGCCTTGGCACTGCGCAGCGGACCGACGCCAACCAGTACGAACACCTTGCCCAGCAAGCCGAGATCCTCGACCTGCGACATGTAGGCGCGCAGCCGCGGCACGTCGTAGCAATACTGGGTCTGCACGAACTGCGCGCCGGCAGCGACCTTCTTGGCCAGACGGTCGGCACGCCATTCAAAAGGCAAGCCGAACGGATTGGCCGCCGCACCCAGAAACACCCGCGGCGCATAGGTGATCTTGCGACCGCTCTGGAACTGGTGGTTGTCGCGCATGTTGCGCGCAATTTCGAGCAGCGACATGCAGTCCAGGTCGAACACCGGCTTGGCCTGCGGATGGTCGCCCGCCTGCACCCCGTCGCCGCTCAGGCACAGGATATTGGCCACGCCCATGGCAGCACCACCCAGGATGTCGCCCTGGATCGCGATGCGGTTCTTGTCGCGGCACGAGACCTGCATCACGATCGCATAACCCATGCGTGCCAGCAAGGCGCATACGGCGACGCTGGACATGTGGCAGTTGCCGCCGCTGCCGTCGGTGGCATTGATCGCATCGACATAGCCATCGAAGATGCGCGCGCGGCGGAACACATCTTCCGGATCGGCCGAATCCGGCGGATCGAGTTCGGTGGTGACGGCAAACGCTCCCTTGCGCAACACGCGCTCGAGCCGTCCGGGCGAGGTGTGGCCCGGCAGGATCGGCAACGGATAACCGGGTACCGGTTCGTCTTCGAATTTCACGTGCGCTCCATCGCAGCAGCCACCTTGGCGCCTTTTTCCCGCGCCACCTTGAGCCAGGAAGAACGTCCCTGCAACTGGCGGTCGACGGCAATCTGCACCACCCGGATCGCACTCTTGCCGGCGACCATGCGCTCACTGCCTTCGAAGGCCTCGACCCACACGCACCGCATGTCGGGCTTGACCTCGCAATTGCCATTGGCGCGCACGCCACCGCAGGGGCCGTTGCGAAGGCTCTTGGGGCAGTTCATCGAGCATGACATGCCGGTGGAACTGAGTGCGCACTGGCCACACATCTGGCAATCGAACAGCACACCCTTGGTCAGCTTCTCCAGCGCAGCGACCGGCTTTTCCAGCCGCTCGTAGCCGATCTTCGCGAACAGCGGGTGCAGCATTACCAGCACCCATTCGAAGCCGTTGTAGAACGACTCCATTGACCGCGCGTGGCGCACCGACCAGCGGCGTATGGAATACATCAGGCAGTTCCGTCCGGATCAGCCGGCGCGACGCCGGCAGGCAGTGCCAGCGTCTCGTCAACACCATGGGCCCGGATGATGCGCAGCAGGTCGGCATCCGAGTAACGGGCCTCGATCCGGTCGGCCTCCATCTGGGCCTCCGCCTGCAGGTTGTCACCGCAGCGGCGCGGCTCACTGCGTTTCCAGTCGGCCAGATAGGCATCGGAGCCGGCCTTGCCGGCGCGCATGGCGGCGCGGTCCACCGCTTCCTGGAACCGGTGCGACAACTGCACCTTGGCGGTTTCGCGGCCGGATTTGACCAGCACCTGGGCCGGCAGGTCACGCCATGAAATCGTGATCAGTTTTGCCAAAATATGACTCCTTCGCCGGCGGCTCGTTGCAGGCTGTGCTGCAGGCCGCCGTAACCGGTGAACCGGTGTTCGAACGCCAGCCCCAGGCGGTCGGCCGCCTGCTGGCCAGCTTCCAGCATGCCGGGCTGCTCCAGTTGCGCCAGATACACCAGGCGCGTGTAATTGCCGAAATACAGCGGCAGCAATTCAGGATGCTTGTCGATACCCAGCCCGCGCATGATCAACCGGTCGAAATGGCGCAGCAGGAAATCGGTCAGGTAAAAGGTACCCGGCTCGGCATCGGCCATCGCGGCAAATGCCTGGCTGCCGGCGAAAAACTCGTAGCAGTGGTCACCGGGAATCCGCTCCACGCCCTCTTCGCGCAACACCTGATCGAGTTGTCCGCCGGTGCCGCAATCGGCATACGCCACGAAGATCGATGCGAACCGGTCCCGGTTGGCCTGGATCTTGGCCCGCACCGCGCCCGGGATCTTCTGCGGCCGGTTATGCAGGTCGGCCGGCAGACACTGGACCACCAGATGCGGCCAGTCGTTGATGCGCCGCAGTGCCACGATCTCGTGCGCCAATGCACCACACGCGATGACCAGCGTTGCAGAACGCTCGCCCATGGCCGGCCCCGAAAGACGCGCGGCTCAGCGCGCCGCAGCGCGCCGGGCGGCGATCAGCGTCTTGGCTGTTTCCACCGCGATGCCGGCGTCGCGGCAATACGCGTCAGCACCGACCGCCTTGCCAAACTCCTCGTTCAGTGGCGCGCCGCCGACCAGCACGATGTAGTCATCGCGCAGGCCTTTCTCCTTGAGCGTGTCGATCACCACCTTCATATAGGGCATGGTCGTGGTCAGCAAGGCGGACAGGCCCAGGATGTCCGGCTTGTGCTCTTCGAGCGCCGCCAGGTATTTGTCGACCGGGTTGTTGATGCCCAGGTCGATCACCTCGAAGCCTGCGCCCTCCATCATCATGCCGACCAGGTTCTTGCCGATGTCGTGGATATCGCCCTTGACCGTGCCGATGACCATCTTGCCAATCGGCTCGACGCCGGTTTCCGCCAGCAGGGGGCGCAGGATTTCCATTCCGCCCTTCATTGCGTTGGCCGCCAGCAGCACCTCGGGCACGAACAGGATGCCGTCGCGGAAATCCACGCCGACGATACGCATGCCTTCGACCAGCGCATCGTTGAGCACCCGGTCCGCGGACCAGCCGCGTCCGAGCAGGATATTGGTGGCCTCGATCACCTCATCACGCAGACCGTTGTACAGATCGTCGTGCACCTGTTCCGTCAGATCCTCGTCGTTGAGGGAGTTCAGGTCGAGGTCATCGTCGAATTCGTCAGCCATGGTCGGTTTCCCTCATTTTTCGGGTTGCCGGAGTCACGGCCCCGGCAGGCAGATGGTAGGTGGCAGCATCGGGCGCCGCTGATTGAATCGCGACCCGGGGTTGTCGGGCCACGACACAAGCCTTTGCGGCGCGCGGCCCGGCGAAGGATGGCGCTGTGGCGCCAACGGCAACCGTCCAGACGGCTTACCGCGCCTGATCGGTCAGCGCCGGGCTGGCGGCCGGCGACCCACCCCCCAGCATGCCGGTCCGGCTGGAGCTGCGTTCGGCGCTTGGCGTGTAACCGAACAACATGCGGTAGCACTTGGAGAAATGCGGCGGCGACTGGAAGCCGCAGGCAACGGCGACCTGCATGATCGACATGGCGGTCTGCAGCAGCAGCTCGCGGGCCCGGCGCAGCCGCATGTCCAGGTAGTACTTGGTCGGAACCTGCCCGACATACCGCTTGAACAGCCGCTCGATCTGGCGCCGCGACACGCCCACCAGCGCGGCAATCTCGTCGAGCGACAGCGGCTCCTCGATATTGGCCTCCATCAGTGCAGCGGCCTCGATCAGGTTCTCGTGGAACAGGCCGACCCGCGCCTGCAGCGGGATATGCTGGCGATCCTGGTCGTTGCGGATGCGGTCGAGGATGAACTGTTCGGAGATCAGCGGGGCGATGTCCCGGCCCTGGTGCTGCTTGATGATGTGCAGCATCAGGTCCAGCGGGGCAATCCCGCCGGTGCAGGTGTACCGATCCCGGTCGATGGCAAACAGCTGGTCGGAGAACATCACCCGCGGGAACTCTTCGCGCAGCGCGGTCATGTTCTCCCAGTGGATCACGGCGCGGTATTTGTCCAGCAGGCCTGCCTTGGCCAACGCGTAACCGCCGGTACACAACGAGCCCAGCGAGACATGCCGTTGTGCCAGTCGGCGCAGCACAGCGAGCACATTGGGTGTGGTCGCCTTCTCGACCTGGATTCCGCCGACGACGAACACGATGTTGGCCGGGCCGATGTTGTCGATCGGGACGGTCGGCGCCATGGCCAGGCCATTGCTGGCGACAGCGGGCTCACCGTCGACGGTGGCCAGCGACCACTCGTACAGCTCGCGCTTGCTGACCCGGTTGGCCATGCGCAGGGCATCGATGGCACTGGCCAGCGCAATCATCGTGTACTGCGGCAGGGTCAGGAACACGAAGCGCTGCTTGGGCAATTGCGTAACCGGGATCTTGCTGTGATCGCTCATGGTGCTCCGCCAGTGTCTGGCGCCAACAAATTGACATCAACGGGTAAACAGCGGCAAGTCCGGGGTCGGATATGGCTTGGTTTTTGTCGGATTTTGACAGCTTTGCCTGCAACAATCGGCCCCCGGCAACGCCAGGCGTCAAATTCTGTTGTGCAGGCGACAGGGGGGCATATCCGGACATCTGTCCGGAACGCGTTGCGTGCGGCCCACGCGCCCGCGTCAGTCTGCGCTCTGCGCAAACACCGTCAAAACGCCGGTGTAGCCATACAGGTGGTGACGCGCAATCTCACCGCCGGCGAAGAATCCGACCAAGGGCACGTCGCCCAGCGCGCGCCGCACGATTTGCAGCTCGGCACTGGGCCCGCCGAAATGCGGTCCGCCACGGCCCGAACAACTGACGTAAATCGCCCCGGCAATGCCCCGCGCCGGATGTGCTGCCGCGTCGGCAACGGACGCCGCCAGCGCAGTTGCGGTCTCCATGCTGAGCTCCATCGGCTCGAGCTCCTCACGGATCTCGGCACAGATACGCACCAGGTCCGACCGTGCCGCCTGCATGTTGCGCTGGCAGAAAGCCAGCTGCATGCCGCTGGCGACCTGATCGGCAATTGCGATACCGCGACGTGCCGGGTCCAGGCCGACGATATGGCGCACGATCACATCGCTGCCGAAACTGCCCGCCCGACCCATGGCCTGGCCGCCGTCGGCACCGCCCGGCTGCACCAGGCCCACCAGCGTGGCCCGGATCGCGGCCAAGGCCTCCTGGGGCTGGCCCAGCGACACGCCCAGCTCTCGCAACAACACATCGAGCGCCGGTTCGTCATCGATACGGATCACGAGATTCTGCTCGGCCTCGGTCACGGTACGGAACGCAGACACCGGGCGGCAGCCCTGGGTTACGCGCGAGACCAGGTGGACACCCTGGCCGAAAGCCACGCCGCTGAGTCCACCACTGAACACGCCGCGGGCGGCGCCATGGCCACGGATATTGCCGTCGCCGCTGGCGGCAAACTGCACCGTCCGGGTCCGGCTGGCCGAGAGGCCGCCAAACAGATACCCCGATGTCGTGCGCTCGGCCATTTCCTGCACCAGTTCAGCCAGATCCGGCGTCGCCGGGTCGGCATGGACCAGCGCCGAATATGCTTCAAACCCCAGGTTCAACGGTGTGACGCCCGAAAAGACACGGTACTGGTCGCCGGGCAGTTCGCACAACATCACCGTCATCGCCGGTTCGTCGAAATACTCCACATTGTTTGCCGCGACGCCGACACCGACCGTGCCGGACCAGTCGGTGACGATCGGCAATTCGGCGCTGAGATGGTCGAGGATTTCCTGCGCAACGCCTGCATAGTGGTCGGTGATGTACAACAGCCCCAGCGTGGGCGCTGTCGCATAACCGGGCAAGGCCATTTGTGCCCGCAACTGCGCCAGAACCAGGCCCGCGGCCATGCTCCAGTGCGGATGGGTTGCGTGCGCATGCGGGAACAACGGCATCAAAGAGTCCCTTATTGGCCGCGCGAGACGGACTTTGCCGCGGACTTGCGTTTGCGCGCGGCCGATGCCTTCTTGCCCGCCTTGACGGTTTCCCTGGCCAGGCCTGCGGCCATGTTGCGCGTGGCGTCCACCGCAGTCTTGCGGGTCGCCTCCTGCATGGCGCCGGCGGCAATCTGCTGGAACTGCTGGGTCAGCGCGCTCCACAGGTTCAGCGGGTCGACCAGCGATGTTGCCGCAGCGGACTTGGATTTTCCGCCGGCCACCTTGCGCGCCACGCCGCCGACGGCCGATGCGGCGTCCGTCAGGGACTTGGCCGTGGAACTGGCGCGTTCGCTCGCTTTCTCCATGCCGCTGGCGACCGAATCGGCTGCCTTGAGCTTGAAGGCATTGGCGACGTCACCCAGGTTGAAGTTCATACCCTTGAGCGTGGCCAGTGTCATCTTCTGCACTTCCAGTGCCTGGATGGTGGCCCCCAGCGCACGCGAGTTCTGCTCGAGCCAGAAATGCACGGCCCGCAATTCCTCTATGCGTTTTTCGAGCTCCTCGACGTTCAAGGATGGAGAAACCCAGTTCGCCAGGTTGGGCATCTGCGGAATGGTCTGCGAGGCGCCTTTGGCCAGACCTTGCAGAAAATCGAAACCCGGCACGAACTTGCCGAAACCCATGCCATCTGTGTCGCTCATGCTTCGCTCCTGGATGCCTGGCCACGATCAGCCTTGGCACAGCTTAACCGAACATGCACAGGATGGCGATCCGCACCGACCCGCATGCACGGGCCGGGCGATGCACCTGCCCGATAACGCCCGGCCGCGGCACGCAGTCGCATTGACGCATGCCGCACGACCAGGTTGCAGCGGCGCTGTGGCAGTGCCACAGAATCGGGCAGTCGCTCAGTGCTTGTGGGCTGACGCCGACAGCGCCACCGGCAATTGCAGCTCGACCCGGTTTTCAACACCCTTGGCGTCCTTGAACAACAAGGTGAGTGGCACGGTGCTGCCCTTGGGCAAAGCCGCCTTCAGGTCCATCAGCATCACATGGTAGGAGCCGGACTTGAGTTCCAGCGTCTTGCCGGCCGGAATTTCCAGGCCACCGTCGACGGCACGCATTTTCATGACGCCGCCGTCCATCTTCATCTCGTGCACTTCGGCAACGCCTGCCACCGGCGTCATCACGCCAACCAGGCGGGTGTTTTCCCTGGCCTTGATCGACATGAAGGCACCGGTCGCGTTCTGGCCCTGCACCGAGGCGCGGACCCAGCCGTCCGTCACGGTCACGGTTTGCGCCTGTACGGCGGTGGCGATACCGGCCAGCAATGCGGCGCCGGCGATCCATTGCGAGAATTTCATGTGGTTTCCTTTAAGATCTGTCAATAAACGGTTGTTGCCGATGGCGTGGCAGCAACGGCACGCGCCACGCGACTGGTCAATGCGCGTGCGCGCCGGCGCCTGAGCCAATGATTTCGAGCAAGGCCGCAGGCGACTTCATGTCGTGCGCGGACTGGCCGGCCGCAGGAATCTCGACCCACAGGTTACGACCCTGCTCGCAGGTCTGCTCGACCTTGAACCACATCGGCCCGCCCGTGGCCGGAAGGCCTCCGCGAAACACGAATTCGTCGAAGAACGCATCGGGCAACCAGTGCTCCCTGGACGCCGCGGTCCAGACGATCTCCGACACATCCTCGGTCACGGAGCGGCCATGGTCGTCGTACGGTTTATCCAGCGGCGCCTTGGCAACGGTCAGCACCCAGCCGGGTTTGGGCATCGGCTTGGCACCCTTGAAACCGGTCGGGATGAATACCTTGATCGCCGTGGTGGGGGAAGCGCCACAACCATGGCCCAGGCGCAACGCGGCCTTGTACATGGTGCCTGCCAACGCCGCCGGCTCGTCCAGCGAAACATGGGCGAACGCCGGAAAAAACACGATGGAAAGGCCGACGACTGCGGCCTTGCGCAACAAATGCATACAAATAACTCCTGAAATCGAAACGAACGACCCGATCCACCGCTGCAGGTGGCGGGTTCGAGGAACGTGGAAATTCAGGAGATGCGCGGTGGGCCGCGGGCGGGCAGTGCAGGCCCCACGCGCGCGGCGTCTCGCACGGCCAGCATCGACACCGGGGCATCCCGCACCGGCGCCGGCGGCGCCAGCACCAGCGAGAAATCCGGCGGCGGCGCAGCTACCAGCCAGCAAAGCGGGCATTCCATCTGGTGACCACCGGTGCGCGCCAGGCCCGGATCGTCGATGTTCACCAGCTTGACAGCACCCGCTGCGGAGCACACCATTTGCCAGGACTGCGGCTTCACCAGCGGCGAGGCAACCGCAACCCCCAGCGCGAGCACGAACCACGCCAGCACGAGGCGGGCGAGGTTGCGGGCGGGGCGCAGCGCGGACATGGCCGGATTATCCCAGACCGCAGGGCTCGGCGACACAACAACGGCGCCGTACAGACTCCCCATCAATTGACCGGCATCAAGCCAGCGACGCCAATAGCGTCGCATGATGCATTTATTCCACCGAACGAGGCAGACCATGAATCAGAACCAGACAGAAACTTTCAAGCAGCAGTTGCAGACCGAGCGCAAGGAGCTGCTCGCGCAACTCGCGCGGTTGCGCGGCGGCGAGGTGGACCGCAGCGAAGCCTCGACCGAACACTTCGGCCATGTCGAAGACTCGCGCGCGCAGGCGGCAACCGAACGCGAGGTCGAGTTCGCCATGGATGAACATGAGTCGGCGGCGATCCGCGCCATCGATGCTGCGCTGAGCCGGATCAAGAGCGGCGTATACGGCGAATGCATGGATTGCGGCAAGGACATTCCACTGGCACGGCTGAAGGCCTCGCCCCAGTCCCTGCGCTGCATCGGCTGCCAGGAAAAACGCGAACAGTCCGAATCGTCCACCTGAGCGGCCCGACAGGCCGGCCACGGCGCCGGGCGGGCTGTTATCCTGCCATGCCGTGCAGCACGTGATGGCTGCGGAGTCCGCATGTCCTACACCTTCGCGTCTGCCACCGTATTGCTGTTGCTGATCACCGATCCGTTTGGCAGCATTCCCATCTTCGCCAACGCGCTGCGCCACGTACCGCCCGAGCGCCGTTCACGGGTGATCGTGCGCGAGGTGTCGATTGCCTTCGGCCTGCTGCTGACCTTCATGTTCATCGGGGACGCGTTCCTGCGGGTGATGAACCTCAGCGGCCTGTCACTGCAGATTGCCGGTGGCGTGATCCTGTTCCTGATCGCACTGCGCATGGTGTTTCCGAATCCGCAGGAGCCTGAAACGGTGATGGTGGGCGAGCCGCTGATCGTGCCGCTGGCCGTGCCGGCACTGGCCGGTCCATCGGCACTGGCCACCGTCATGCTGCTGGTATCCGAAGCTCCCGAGCGGCGGCTGGAGTGGATTGCCGCACTGAGCGTCACGATGCTGGTGTGTGCCATCGTGCTGGTTCTGGCCGAACGCATCCAGAAAGTGCTCGGCGAACGTTTCGTGATTGCCGTCGAACGGCTGATGGGACTGATCCTGGTGGCGGTGGCGGTAGAGATGCTGCTGCGCGGCCTCAGGCTGTTCATCCACCAGTTGCCGCAAGCCTGATCGGCGTCGGCGCTGCGTTCAGCGCTTCGGGTCGGCAGGCGCCGGGTGATTGCGCTCCAGTGGCGTGATCTCCTGGTCGATCGCACCAAAAATGCTCTGGCCGTCAGCGCCTTTCATCTCGATGCGAATGGTGTCGCCGTATTTCATGAATCCGGTCGATGGCTGGCCATCCTGGATGGTCTCGATCGCGCGTTTCTCCGCAATGCAGCTGTATCCCTTGGGCCACTCCATCCGGCCCTGGGTCTCAATCCCCTTGTTGCTGACCGTGCCGCTGCCCACGATGGAGCCGGCGCGCACATTGCGTGTCTTGCACAGATGCGCAATCAGCTGGCCAAAATGGAAAGTCATGTCGGGACCCGCCTCGCACATGCCCACGCGCCGGCCGTTCCAGGTCGATTGCAGCGTCAGGTTGACGCGGCCCTTGTCCCAGGCGCTGCCCAGTTCATCGAGCGTCACCGCCACCGGGCTGAACGCGGTTGCAGGTTTGCTCTGCAAAAAACCGAAACCCTTGGCGAGTTCACCCGGCACCAGGTTGCGCAGGCTGACATCGTTGACCAGCATCACAAGCCGGATTCCGTCGAGCGCGCGTTCGGGCGTGGCGCCCATCGGCACGTCGCCGGTCACGACGGCCACCTCGGCCTCGAAGTCGATGCCATGGTCTTGCGACGGGCAGACGACGTTGTCGCACGGGCCGATGAAATCGTCGCTGCCGCCCTGGTACATCAAGGGGTCGGAATAGAAACTCTCGGGCACCTTGGCATCACGCGCGGCACGCACCAGTTCGACGTGGTTCAGATAGGCCGAGCCATCGGCCCACTGGTAGGCGCGAGGCAAGGGCGCCATGCATTGGCGCGGGTCAAACGCAAATGCGTGCCGGGTCTTGCCATTGTTCAGTGTGTCGTACAGGTCCTGCAGTTGCGGCGACAGGAAGTTCCAGTCGTCCAGCACCTGCTGCAAGCGGTCCGCGATGCCGGTCGCATAATGCGCGGTGGACAGGTCACGTGAAACGACGACGAGTTGCCCGTCACGTGAACCGTCCCTGTAGGTTGCCAATTTCATAAAGCGTCAATCTGCCTGGAAGCTGAAAGCAAAACAAGCGGGGTGGCGACAGCTGCCCGGAGCACATTTCGCATTGTTAAACTCGTTTAACTAAACGAAATTCTAACCTCCCCCATCATGCACGAAACCCGCGCAGGCATACAGTCCGTCGAAGTCGGCTTCACCTTGCTGGACGCGTTGGCACGCGCCGCCGGACCGCTGATGCTGCGCGATCTGGCCGCCTCGGCCGGCATGAGTGCGGCCAAGGCCCACCGCTACCTGGTCAGCTTCCAGCGCCTGGGGCTGGTGGTGCAGGACATCCGCACCACCCGCTACGACCTGGGCCCCGCCGCACTGCACCTGGGGCTGGCTTCGTTGTCGCGCATCGACGCGGTCAAGCTGGCGCGCGAACGTATCGCAATCTGGATGCTGGAGATCGGCCACACCATGGCGCTGGCGGTCTGGGGCAACCACGGGCCGACCATCGTGCATTGGGAAGAGTCGCCGCGCGCGGTGACGGTCAACCTGCGCCTGGGCGACGTGATGCCCTTGCTCACCTCGGCCACCGGCCGGTGTTTTGCCGCCCACGCGCCGGTCGACGCGATCACACCACTGCTGGCCGAAGAGCTGGCGCTGCAGGGCCGCCGGCCACATGCCAATACACCCGATAACCAGGACGCGGTCCAGCACATGCTGGCCGAGGTGCGGGCGCGTGGCCTGGCCCGCGCTGTGGACAGCCTGCTGCCGGCCGTATCGGGCTTCTGCGCGCCGGTATTCGATTTCGACGGACACATGGTGCTGGGCATCATCGCCATGGGTTCGATGGCAGAGTTCGACAGCGACTGGGACGGCCCGATTGCAACCACGCTGCGCGCGGCTGCGCACAAACTCTCGGTCGACCTGGGGTACCAGCGATGAAGGCCGGGCGCAGGACGGGCGGTCGTCCGTGAGCAGGCGGATGCTGCAAGCACGCCACTGGCCGATTCCGGTCCCGGTGTTGCTGGCGCTGGCCTTGACCGTGTTGCTGGCGCACGGTCTGGCGCTGCGCAAGGTGGCGCTGGGTCTGGCCGGCGCGTCCGAACCGATCAGCACGCGCGCGTTCACGACCCGCAGCATCGCCCTCGCGCCGCCGGCTGCACCCGCGGTTTTGCCCCGGCGACCCGTGAGCGTGGCGCCGCGTCCTGCACCGCCGCCGCCCAAACCACCGCGCCCCAGGACGGAGGGTGTCATGGCGGCCGCAGCCTTGCCGGTCCAAGCGCCAGTGCCGACACCGGCGCCAGCGGCGCCGGTCATCCCCGAGCCGCTGCCCGAACCTCTGCCGGAGCCCACGGCCGAACCACCGCCCGAACCAGCCCCTGCAGTGGCCGAATCCGCACCGGATCCGGTCCAACAGGCCAGTACCGATCCGCCGCAGAACACGGCCTCGCCCAACAGGCGCCTGCCCGGTACCGCAGCGCCCCTGGCCAGCGAAACCGTCGCGGCCAATCGAAGTTATGTGGTGCCCGGCTCGATCCGGCTGAACTTCGACGCGGTCGGTAAACGCGGGCGCTTTGAATACAAGGCCATGGGCACGCTGACCTGGCTGCAGGACGGCATCGGATACGACATGAAGCTGGAGATGGGCGACTGGATCATCGGCAAGCGGGTGTTGTCCAGCACCGGCAAACTGGGCGCCGAGGGGCTGGCACCAACCCGCTTCTCGGACAAGTTCCGCTCCGAGCGTGCCGCCCATTTCAACCGCGCGGAGCATCGCATCACGTTTAGCGCCAATACTCCGCAGGCGGCACTGCTGCCCGGCGCGCAGGACCAGCTCAGCATATTCGCGCAACTCGCCGCCATGGTGGCAGGTGATCCGCTCGGGTTTCCGATCGGCACCGTGGTCGACATCCAGACCGTCGGGCCACGCGACGCCGACCAATGGGTCTTTGCGGTGGAGCGCGAGGAAATGCTGAACCTGCCCGGTGGCCAGGTGCCCACCCTCAAACTGATTCGCAAACCGGGCAAGGACTACGACCAGACCGTCGAACTCTGGCTGGCGCCACAACTGGCCTACCTGCCGGCCCGGATTCGCATCACATTTGCCAATGGCGACTATCTCGACCAGCAATGGCGTTCATCGTCCGCTCCGTGACGCGCCGCTGCCGGGCGCCGGGCAAGGCCTGCGCTGGCACTTGCAAATCACGACAACGGCGCCAGCTGCAGGGTAATTCCCGTTACCGGACAATGACCCCATGCATACCTTGTACGACTCCGAGACCTTTTCCGTGACCCACATGCTGGCCAACGCGACCGAGCTGGCCGAGCACGAGGTCCGGACCGATGCCTCTGGCGCGGTCCCGGCCGTGCGCGAATTGCCCGCCATGCCCCGGCACGGTTTCGAGATCGTCGACAAACGCGTCAACAAGGAGATCTACCTCGACGGCTCCTGGGCCGAGTTGTTCCAGCAGCAGATCGTCGCCTGGCAGGCCAGCACGCCGACCCAGGAAGAAGTCGAAGACACGCTCGAAGGTTACGCCAGCCTGGCGCAGAATCCGGTGGTCATGCACTGAAGCCAGCGGCAAACCGCGCATGGCAGACTCCGACATGTCCGCAGCCATGACGCGTGCGCTGCGTGTCACGGTCAGTGCCGGCCTGCTTGCCTTGCTGCTGGCCGGCTGCGCCAGCACCCGCGAGCTGGCCGACAAGCGTCTGGACACGTTGCTGCCGGCCGATGCGATCCTGCTGGGCGAACAGCACGATGCGCAAGCGCACCGCGAGGTGCAGCGCGCCATTGTCCAGGCGTTGGCCAGTCGCGGGCAACTGGCCGCCCTGGTGCTGGAGATGGCAGAACGGGGCCGCTCGACCAGCGGCCTGGGGCGCGACGCCAATGCCGCACAGGTCCGCAGTGCCTTGCACTGGGATACCAGTGGCTGGCCGTGGAAAACCTACGCACCGGTTGTCATGGCAGCCGTGCGACGGGGTGTTCCGGTGCTGGGCGCCAATCTTCCCCGCGAGGCCTTGCGCGCAACCATGAACGACACCGCGCTCGACACACACCTTGCCGCCGCGGCGCTGGAACGCCAGCGCGAGGCGATCCGTGTCGGGCATTGCAATCTGTTGCCGCCCGAGCGGCTGATGCCGATGGTGCGTGTACAACTGGCGCGTGATGCCAGCATGGCCCGCGCGGTGGTCGAGGCCGGCGTTCCAGGCAAGACCGTGTTGCTGATTGCCGGCGGTGGACACATATTGCGCGATGTCGGGATACCGACCCACCTGCCAAAAGACTGGCGGGTCCGCTCCGTGCTGGCCGTAGCCGGTGTGCCACCCGAGAGCGCCCGGACCGACGCCGACCTTGTCTGGCAGACCGCGGCGCTGGCGCCGCGCGACCACTGCGCCCAGTTGCGCGATCAGTTCAGCGGTTGAGCCGGACTACTCAGGCGACGCTGGCCCGCCGGCGGCGGAGCAGGCCCATCAGCAGCGGCATGAACCAGATCAGCAGCGTGACAACAGCCAAAGTTGCCGCAATCGGCCGCGTGAAGAAGGCCAGCATGTTGCCGTCGGCCTTGATCATCGAGGTGATGAAATTCTCTTCGAGCATGGTTCCCAGCACCACGCCCAGGATGGCGGGCGCGATCGGGAACTTGTTGGATTCCAGCACATAGGCCACCAGGCCGGCGGCGAGCATCACACCGACCGAAAAGATGCTGTTGTTGATCGCAAAGGTGCCGACGATGCAGAACATCAGGATGATCGGCATCAGGATGTTGCGCGGCACCTTGAGGATGCGCCGCGCTGCCTTGATGCACAGGATACCCAGCGGAATCATGATCAGGTTGGCCAGGATGAAGATCAGGAACACCGCATAGATATTCTGCGGATTGGTCGTGAACAGCGACGGCCCCGGGTTCATGTTCTTCATGTAGAGCACGCCGATGATGATGGCCGTGATCGAGTCGCCCGGAATGCCGAATACCAGAGCCGGAATCCAGGCGCCGGCCAGTGCGCTGTTGTTGGCCGCGCCTGATTCGACGATCCCCTCCACATGGCCGGTGCCGAACTTCTCCGGCTCTTTCGACAGTTTCTTGCTCATCGCATATGACATCCAGGCGGCTATGTCGGCTCCGGCGCCGGGCAAGGCGCCGACCGCCGTGCCCAGCGCGCTGCCGCGCAGAATCTGCAACGGGTACTTCTTGGCCAGCTGCCACTGGCCTTTGAGCACGTTGCCGACCTTCTCGACCACCAACTCGCCCGGCGGACTGGTGTCGACCACATAACGCATGATTTCGGAGAACGCGAACATGCCGATCATCATCGGAATCATGCCGATGCCGCCCAGCGTCTCGATGTTGCCGAACGTGAAACGCGGGAAACCGGCCGGATTGCCCAAGCCGACCGTGGACACCAGCAGCCCCAGGAACAACGTGATCAAACCCTTGATCGGTGCTGCCGACGTAATGAACACCGCGCAGGTCAGGCCCAGCGTCACCAGCCAGAAATACTCGAACGAGCTGAACTGCGTGGCGAATTCGGCCAGTGCCGGCGCCGCCACCACCAGCACGATGGTGCCGAACAGGCCACCAACCGCCGAAAACACCAGTCCGGCGCCCAGCGCTGTCTCGGCCTGGCCCTTGCGGGTCATCGCATAGGCCTCATCGGTATACGCAGCAGAGGCCGGCGTACCCGGAATTCGCAGCAGGCAACCGGGAATGTCGCCCGAGAAGATGGCCATCGCCGTTGCCGTCACGATGGCTGCGATGGCCGGAATCGGTGCCATGAAGAACGTGACCGGGACCAGCAGCGCAGTAGCCATGGTCGCGGTCAGGCCCGGTACGGCACCGACAAAAAGTCCGTAGAAAGACGCGAGCACCATCACCATCAGGGTGTAGGGCTCGAACACCATCCCGAAAGCCTGTTCGACTGCTATCCACATTGCGCGAGGTTTCCTTGAGGTAATCTAGTGCCGCTACAGCGCGCAAAGGCGCGCTCGTTCACCAGGCGTAATTGGTCAGAATGCCCCAGGGCAACGGCACCCGCAGCAACTTGTAGAAAGCGAAATGGATCACCAGCGTCGCAATCGCGGCAATCAGCACCGAGCGCCCCAGCGGCAGCTCCAGCGAATAGAACAAGGCTGTCAGGATCAGCAACGAGGTCAGCACGAAGCCAAGCGGCAAACTCGCCACCATGTAGAACAGCACCGAACCGACCAGCACGAAAAGTGCCCTGACATGGCGTGGCGAGCGCACCCAGTCTTCCCACTGGAACACCGGCACCACTGCCCGTTCACGCCAGCCGCTGAACATCAGCAATGCCCCGCCGATGCACAGGCCGGCAGCGATCAGGCCGGGAAACAAGGCCGGTCCGACCTGTTGCCCGGGGATCTTCGGGTAGTCCTTCACGATCCACAACACGACCAAACCCAGCAACGTCAGAAAAAGGCCGATGACGGCGTCGTTGAGTTTCATGAACAGCAGGTAAGGTGGTGTTGGAGATGTGCTTGCACGCGATTTACTTGACCAGGCCGACGGCCTTCATCGTGGCGCCGAGTTCGGCATCCGACTTGGCCATGAACTTGGCAAAATCGTCCGGCGACTTGTAGATCACGCCGTAGCCCTGCTTGGACATGAAGTCGTTGTATTCCTTGCTGGCGGCGACCTTCTTGATCGAGGCTGCCAGCTTGTCACGCACGTCTGCCGGCAGACCCTTGGGCGCAACGATGCCACGCCAGGCTGCCATCGTCCAGTCGCTGCCGATCGCCTTTTTCAGTGTCGGCACGTTCGGGTACAGCGCCGAGGGTTCTTCCGCCATGATGGCCAGGCTGCGCACCTTGCCGGCGTCGATCAGTGAACGCGATTCCGGAAGCGACACCGGCGCCAGGTCAACACCACCGGCAATCATGTCCTGCAGGCCGGGCGCGGCGCCATTGCTCGGCACCCATGGCACGGATGCCGGATCGATCTTCTGGTCGCGCAACAGGCCGGCAATCGCCAGGTGCCAGATACCGCCTTGTCCAGTGCCCGACGCCTTGATCTTGCCCGGGTTCGCCTTGACAGCTGCCAGCAGGTCATTGACCGTCTTGTAGGGCGACTCGGTGCGCACCTGCACACCCGCCGGGTCGGCATTCACCAGGCCGATAGGTGTGTAGGACGCGCCGGTCAGGTCAGTCAGGCCCTGCCAGTGCATCATGCCGATTTCGACCGTGGCCAGGCCAATGGTGTAACCGTCCGGAGCCGCTGAGGCAATGGCCGAATGGCCCACCACACCACTGCCACCCGTGCGATTCACCACCGTGACCGGCTGACCCAATTCCTTCTCGAGCAGGCTGGCGATGATACGCGCCGTGGCATCGGTGCCGCCACCGGCGCCCCACGGGCACACCAACGTGATCGGACGGGTCGGGTAGTTCTGGGCGGATGCTGGCAAAGCGGCGGCCACCAGGGCCAGGCCGGCGACAACACCAGCGGTGCGCGCGACAAATGATCGACGGGATTGTTGTGGCATGAATGTCTCCTTGGAATGAAATAGGCAATGGGTCAGACCCGCCAATCTATCGCGCTTTGGTTGCGGGCGCATTAGGGTGAACGATAGTATCGTATGACGATTGGATCGGTCAACCCGCGGCGAAATGTGCGTTGTGCAGCAGGTCCCGCTGGTATGGCACCACGCGCCCGGCCACCTTGCCAGACGCTTTGCAGGGTCATCGAGTGCTGATGCGGTTACCGGCGCCGGCGCCGCTTTTTGGATCGGGTGTCATTCTTCCAGACGGTCCTCGTCGAACCGGCGTTCTGCCGCGCGGTGGGTCAGCAACACGATCAGAATACCGGCTGCCGCGGTCGCGGCCAGGCCCGGTGAGGTGGCCAGCGTCTGCGCCAGGCCATCGAGCACCTGGCTGCCGGCCGTCTGCACGCGCTCGACGAGACTGACGATGTCGCTGGTCTGCACCTGTTGCACGTCGTCGAGCCGGGCATGGTAGTTCGACCAGCCATCGCGAAAACGCAAACGGGCAAACAGCCCGTTGGCGATGACGATCAGCGGCATCACACCCAGCGTCGGGAGCAGGAACTCGAGCAATCGCATTTTTTCGGTGGCGGGCGCGGCCTTGTAAACCTCGCCAACGAGCTGCGGCAGGGACATCTCTTCGACCTTGCATCCCGCCAAGGCTGGTGGCGTACCGGCATTGGAATCGTCTGGCATCTGACACCTCTCTTTCAATCGCGCAGCGTCAAATGAAACGCCGCAGCCAAGAGTCTGATCATCCCCACTTATGCCAGTCTTAGCACGTCGGCCGGCACGGGCGCCGGCGGCATCGGGCCGATTGACGGGATGCGGCTAGACTGGCGCGTCATCCACCCGATCGACCGCCATGACAACTGCACACGCAAGTTTCGACGTCCTGCCGCGCGACCTGTCGCCGTACAAGTCGGGGAACACCGGCATCGACTACGTGCATCGCTTCGACTCCGGCCGACCCGGCCCGCATGTGATGGTCAACGCCTTGACCCACGGCAACGAGTTCTGCGGAATGGTGGCGGCGTGCCACCTGCTCGATACCGCAGTGCGACCAAAAATCGGCATACTGACGGTGAGTTTTGCCAATGTCGCGGCGTATCAAAGCTTCGATGTGGCGGATCCGTTCGCCAGCCGGCAGATCGACCACAACCTGAACCGCATCTGGTCCGACGCCTGGCTCGACGGCGACGAGGACAGCGTGGAACTGCGCCGTGCGCGCGAGATGCGCCCGGCAGTGACCGCGGCCGACCATATCCTGGACATCCATTCGACCAGTGCCGATGTGGCGCCGTTCTGGGTCTATCCGGACCATGCACGCAACGCCACAGTGGCCATGGCCTTGCCGCAGCCCGCCGTGCACCTGGTCATGCCCAGCGGACTGGGCTCGGGAACACCACTGATACAACACGGTCCGCATGGCAAGGCAGATGGTCCGGGCGCTGCCATGGTGGTCGAATGCGGCCAGCACTTCAAACAGGCAACGGCCGATCTGGCGGTGGCTGTGACCTGCGATTTCCTCGGCCATTTCGGCCTGCTCGACCATGTACCCACGAAGGTGGCCGGGCAGCGCCGCTTCGAGCTGCTGCGCACCCATGTCATTGCCAACACGGAATTTGCGTTCACCCGGCCGGTGGTCGGATTCGAGACTTTTGCCAGGGACGAACTGATCGCCACCGATGGCGACCTCGAGATCCGTGCGCCGTGCGACGACTGCACCATCTTCATGCCGGCGCGTAAGGCGATCGTGGGGCGCGAAGGGGTTTATCTGACGCGGCCGATCGCGTGAGCCCGCAAGAGCGCCCAAGAAAAAGGCCGCCCGCGAGCGCTGCGGCGGCCTGAGCGGATGACAAAGGGGGGAGCGAGGTCAGTCGACCTTCACACCAGTGCGCTTGATCACCGGCGTCATCACGCGCAGCTCTGTCTGCATGAAATTGGCCAGGTCCTGCGTCGAACCGCCGATCGGCTCCATGAACGCCGCGTGCAGCTTTTCCTTCACATCGGGCATGGTCAGAATGGTGTTGATTTCCTGGTTCATGCGTTGCACGATCGCATCGGGCGTGCCGGAGGGCGCCATCAGCGCCATCCAGGCGAGGTTCTCGATCTCCGGCAGGCCGGCTTCCTTCATGGTCGGTATATCGGGCATCAGCGTGCTGCGCTTGCCGGTGGACACGGCCAGCGCGCGCAGCTTGCCGCTCTTGACGTGTGGCATCACCGCCACGCCCGGCACACAGGCAAACTGCACGTCACCCTGCAATACGGCGAGCACCGACAGTGGCGACGACGCATACGGAATGTGCACGGCGAAAGTGTCGGTCTTGACCTTGAGCAGCTCCACACCCAGCTGCGACAGGCTGCCCACGCCGGTGGAGGAGAAGTTGAACTTGCCCGGCTCCTTCTTCATCGCCGCGACAAGTTCCTTGAGCGAGTTGATGCCCGAATCGGCGCGCACCGCACACACATTGGCTTGTCCACCTGCCAGCACGACCGGTCGCAGTTCCTTGAACGGGTCATAGTTGAGGTTGGGGTACAACACGGTGTTGTAGACCAGCGGACCGTTGGTACTGATCACGTAGGTGTAGCCATCACCAGCCGACTTGGCGACTGCGCCGGTTCCGGTGTTGCCACCCGCACCTGCGCGGTTTTCCACCAGCACCGGCTGGCCGAGCCTGGCCGCCAGCTTCTCGCCCATCATGCGGGCAATGACATCGGGCGACGAACCTGCGCCGTACGGCACAACGATGCGGATCGGCTTGTTTGGCCAGTCGGACTGCGCCACCGTGGCGCTACCGGCCAGTGCCAGTGACACGACGGCCGTTGCCTTGAGCAGGGACGCCAGCAAAGGGGTTTTCAGCAGAAATCTCATGGGGTCGGAATCCTTTCGGTTGCGTGGAACAAATGGTCTTCACCGGCAATGAATCCGGCAACGAGCGTGCGATAGGTCGACTCGACGATGTCGGCCAGACCGGGGAATTTCTCTTCATGTGGCTGCGCCAGCGCGCGCACCTTGGCGAACACCTGCGCCTGGCGCTGCGGCGCCGAGACCTGGTAGGCATCACGCTTGAAACGGGTGGCGTCACGCACACACAAGGCGCGTTCGGCGAGCAGGCCGACAATCTGTGCGTCGAGTGTGTCGATACGCGCGCGCAGTTCACCCAGGGTCTGCGCCTGCGGCACGTAGCCAGGGTCGGTGAAGCGCCGTAGCGGCGCGCCGGCTACATCCGGCTCGGTGAAGCTTGTCATCTGTGCGGTCACCCCAAGACGGGCGCGACTTCGAAAAAACGTCGAGCTTAACAAACCCGCCTGCAGGCACAGGAACGGCGCAATCAGAGGCGGCGATAGACGCAGAACACGCCGTCCGGCAGCTGGGAGCTTTCGTAATGCCGGTCGTGTGTCGTCACCACTTCGGCAATCCGGCCATCGGCCTGCAGCTGCGCCAGCATCGCCTTGAATCCCAGCGGCTCCCAGACTTCGAGCTTGACGGTGAAAGAGAACGGCGCGCCGCGCTGGAGTATGCGAAACACCTCGTCCAGGCATCGGGCATCGACATGGCCATGCGTGAACGTGCCCGAACAGCTGGCGCCCGCATAACTGCCATCGCGCATCGGCAACGGACGATTGAGGTCGGCCGTGATGAAATTGCGGTAGACGTTGCGTCGCGCCGCGACCTGCATCATCTCGGGCGACAGGTCGAGTCCGTCGATGGCAACAAAGCCCAGTTCGCCAAGTTTGTGGCCTGCCAACCCGGTGCCGCAACCGATGTCCAGCACCAGCGCCTGGCGATCGGCCAGGTGCTCACCCAACATGCGCGCCACCACCGCCGGCGAGCGGTATCCCAGCCCTTGCAGCATCGTATCGTCGTAGGTTTCGGCCCAGTCGCGATAAAGGGCACGCGAGGCCGCATCGCCATCCAGGGCATAGGCACGCTCCAGCAAGGCGGCGGCCTGCGCACTGACATTGGCAGGGATGTTGCGAACAATGGCCATCGGACCAGTTTAGGCCGACGCCATGCTGAGGGCAAGTCGGCCGGTAGCAGTCGGCCGGTAGCAGTCGGCCGGTAGCGGCCGCAACGCCCGCCGGTGTTGGTGAAGCAAAAAGCTTCCGCCGTTGTGGACGGGTCCGGTTCAATGCTCGGGCAATGCGACGCTCCACGCGTCGTAGCCATACACCCAGCCGGCATTGCCCTGGGTCTTCATCCACTGGTTGCCGCGCGAACCGATCTGGATCTTGGCGGTGCGCTCCTGGCGCGCCGCGGCATACCGCAACAAGGCGTCGACCGCCTGTACGCGGTCGGTCACCGGTCCCAGGCAACGGCCCAGTACCACCGCATCCTCGATCGCCTGGCAGGCACCCTGCGCCATGAACGGCAACATCGGGTGGCAGGCATCGCCGAGCAAGGTGACATGGCCACGCGACCACTCGGGCAGCGGTTCGCGTTCGTACAGTGCGCTCTTGAGTGTCTCGTCACAGGCATCGAGCAGCTTGCGCGCGTCAGGATGGAAATCGCGGTAGAAGCTGCGCAACTCGTTCACGTCGCCCGGACTGGTCCACGACTCTTCATGCCACGAGTCCTGGCCGGTCGTTGCAAACACGAAGGTGTCGCGCCCCTGGTTCAGCGGAAAGGTCACGATCTGGCTCTGCGGGTTCGGGCCCCACCACTTGGTGAAGGCCCCGATCTCGGGCACGTCCTTGACGCGTTCGGTCGGCACCACGGAGCGGAACGACACGACACCGGTAAAGCGCGGGCTCTCTTCGCCGAACAAGGCGGTGCGCACACGCGAGTGGATGCCGTCGGCGCCAATGACCACATCCACCGTCTCGGTGCTGCCATCCGCGAATTGCAGCGCGATACCGGAATCGGTGTCCCGCAGCGTGGCCAGGCGTTTGCCGAACGACACCTGCGGCGCGCCATGCGCCTGGGTCAATGCGGCCAGCACATCGGCGCGGTGGATCGTGATCTGTGGCGCGCCGTATTCTTTCTCGGCCACGTCCGACATGCCAAGGCGCGAGGTTTCCTTGCCGGTGTCCCAGTCACGGCTGATGCGAAATGTCGGGCGCGCACCGCGCTTGCGCACGGCCGCGCCAATGTCCGCACCCAATCCATCGAGCGCACGAACGGCGTTCGGTGTCAGGTTGATGTCCGCGCCGACACGGGCAAACTGCCCGGCCTGTTCATAGACCGTGATCCTGTGGCCATGGCGGCCCAGCGCAATGGCCGCTGCCATGCCGCCGACGCCGCCACCGATGATGCCAATGTGCAATGGATTCATGACTTCTGTTCTTCCGTTGGTTTGTGCCGTTCTGGTTGCCAGGTCGCGTAGCCCGTCAAAAGACGCCGCCAAAGGATCCCCCGTCGAGCAACAGGTTCTGCCCATTGATGTAACCGGCATGTGCGCTGCAAAGAAAGGCGCATGCCGCGCCGAATTCCTCAGGCCGGCCCAGGCGGCGGGCCGGGTGCTTGGCGATACGCGCGGCACGCACTTCGGCGGCATCGCGGCCTTCACGTTGCGCCTGCGCCGCGAAGTTGCCCGCCAGTCGCGCAGTCTCGAAAGTGCCTGGCAGCAGGTTGTTGATCGTCACGCCGCTGGCTACCGTCGTGCGTGCCAGCCCGGCCACAAATCCGGTCAGCCCGCTGCGGGCACCGGTGGACAGGCCCAGACCATCGACCGGCGCTTTCACCGCACTGGATGTGATGTTGACGATGCGACCGAAGCCGCGTTCCATCATGCCGTCGACCAGCTGGCGGATGATGGCGATCGGTGCCAGCATATTGGCGTCCAGCGCTGCCAGCCAGGTATCGCGCTCCCAGTTGCGGAAGTCGCCCGGCGGCGGGCCACCGGCATTGGTCACGACGATGTCGAACACCGGATGGGCCGCAAATACACGCGCGCGCCCCTCGTCGGTCGTGACGTCGGCAGCCACCCAGTGCACTGGCGCGGTTGCTGTCGCGGCCAGTGTCTCTGCCGCAGCCCGCAGCGGACCCTCGGTACGTGCTGCGATCACCAGTTCGACTCCTTCCCTGGCCAATGCGGTTGCGCAGGCCAGGCCCAGTCCGGCGCTGGCGCCACATACCAATGCCTTGCGGCCGGTGATTCCCATGTCCATGGCTGTACTTTCTTCGGTTCGATGGATGGCGTCAGGCCAGCGGCATCGGGGTGGCCACACGCAGATCCACGTCGAGCCGGGCCCAGGCGTCGATCTCGACGGTCAGTTCCGGGAACACCAGCGCCGACACGGCCACCAGCGTCGAACACGGATACACGTCACCGAAGAACTCGCGTCGCGCACGACCCACGGCATCCTTGTCGGCGATGTCGGTCAGGTACACCACCGTCTTGGTGATGTTGTACCGGTGCCCGCCCGCCGCCTCGACCAGCGCAGCGAGTTTGCCCAGAACCCGCAAGGTCTGCTGGTAGGTGTCCAGTGGCTGGCCGGCGGCCGCCGCGTCGCGGGTGGCCGGATGCGCCGTCATGCCCGAGACCACGACCTCGTTGCCGATGCGCCAGCCGTTGGTCCAGCTGGCAGTCGGCAGGTCGGGCACTGCCGCCGCGGCGATCTTGTGCACGGCACTCATCACGCAACCTCCATGCTGCGGTGCGAGCTTGCTTGGGAGCGGCCCGGCGCTGTGCTCATGCGCGATGCTCCATCAGTGCACGCTCAGGCTTTCGCCGTGGCTGCATCGGCGGCGGCCGGTATCGCAGCGGCGGCCTTGGACTCGGCGGCCTGCCTGGCCGCTGTGATCTGCTTCTGCGCCAGGCTCTGCTTGTGCCGGCGCAGACGCGACACGCCGACGTCGTGTTCGTACAGATGCTCGCGCTGGTTGGCATCGGGCTCCATCGATTCGAGCATCACCCGGTCCTGCTCCAGCACCACCCAGTGGCGCGCCTCGAGCCGGTTCTTGTACAGGAAGCGCCAGGTATTGCGCTGCCAGCCGCTGACCTTGCGCAGCCGCCAGTGGAACACCGCGGACACGTTTTCGACGATCGGCGTGTAGCTGCCGATGATGGTGAACGGACCGCCCGGACCGCCGGTCTTGGGATACGGAATCGCCAGCCGCATCCAGTGCAGATCGGTATCACACCATTCGGTCCAGTCAAAGTTCACGCCACGCTGGCCGGCCTTCTCGAACATGAAGCCATGCTCGGTGCGGCGCAGCTGGAACTTGGCGCTGATGTCGCCCTCGCTCATCGAATGCGACTGCTTGTGCACGAAGGTGCCGTGCATCGGATCGATCACGTTGTCCTCGACATACCGATAGTCGGAGCCCCATTCGGTGTAGCAAAGAAACCCCGACCATTCCCCGCTGGTCATCTCTTCGGGCAAACGCAAAGGTGGTGGTTCGGCCAGATGCGGGTCGGTGGCGTTGAACAGGAACACGGCGCCGTGGCTTTCCTGTACATGGAAGCTGCGCGCGGCCTGGCTGCCTTCGAGCGTGCAGCCGGGGCTGGCAGGTACCCGGGTCACCGTACCGTCGCAGCGCACTTCGACACCGTGGTACGGGCAGGCCAGCCGGTCACCCAGGTTCACACCCATCGACAGTGGCGCGCCGCGGTGCGGGCAATGGTCTTCGAGTGCATGCACTGCGCCATCGCGGTCGCGCCACAAGGCGATCTTGTAGCCGAGCCGGCGCAACGAGATCGGCGAATCCTTGACAAAGGTCGACGGACACACCGGGTACCACAGGTCGCGCAGGCCACGGGCCAGCAAGGCATCGACTTGGTCAGCTGAATTGGCAGTCATGATGTTCTCCTGTAACAGGTTCAGGCGCCCAGGCGCGCCATTTCGGCTTCGAAAATCGCGGGCGTCCAGGCCTGGCCGTCCGGGCCCAGCGGGCCTGCCTTGTTGAGGTAGTCGACCAACGCGTCGAGTTCATGCAGG
>JAGPBF010000190.1 GCA_018063505.1 Rhodoferax sp. | reverse complement strand
CCATCATGAACTTTTCGTAACTCATCGACAGCAGGCCATCGAGAAAACCGGCTGAATGCAGGATGAAGTTGGCCCCGCAATGCACGGCGGACAACATCGACATCACGCTCTCCTGCATGGCCTGGCCATCGGGCAGCTTGGAGGTGGTGAAGGAGCCGGCACAACGCAGTGGCAAATTCAGGCGCCGTGCCAGCTGGCCGATGACGAGCGAGCCGACCGCCTGTTCCGGCGTGCCGAAGGTCGGCGAGCCCGAGCGCAGCGACATGCTGGACAGGAAGTTGCCGAAGATCACCGGCGCGCCAGGCCGTTCGAGTTGCGTGATGGCGCAACCGACCATGGTCTCGGCCAGCGACTGTGCGATCGCCCCCGCGTTGGTGACCGGTCCCATCGCACCACCGAGGATGAAAGGAACGATGACCGCCGCCTGATTGGCGCGGGCATAGGCGCGGGCAGCCTTGGTCATCGTGCCGTCCCACAACAGCGGCGAATTGACATTCACGTTGCCCAGGATCACGCAGTTCTGGTCGACGAAGTCCTTGCCGAACAGCAGCCGGCTCATCTCGATGGAGTCTTCGGCGCGTTCTTCCGACGTGATCGAGCCCATGTAGGCCTTGTCGGAATACCGCATGTGCGCGTAAACCATGTCCAGGTGGCGCTTGTTGACCGGCACATCAGTCGGCTCGCAGACAGTTCCGCCCGAGTGGTGTAACCAGGGGCAGGCATAGGCCAGCTTGATGAAATTCTGGAAATCTTCCAGCGTGCCGTAGCGCCGGCCCCGGTCCAGATCCATCACGAACGGCGAGCCATACGCAGGTGAAAACACCACGTTATTGCCACCGATTTGCACCGAACGTGCCGGATTGCGGGCGTGCTGGGTGAATTCGGCAGGAGCCGTTTTCAGGATGTCACGCAGATGGCCTGGCTCGAAGCGCACCCGCATGCCGTCGACCTTGGCCCCGGACTTGCGGAACAGCGCCAGACATTCGTCGTCGTCGCGGATGTCCAGCCCCACCTCGGCCAGGATACGGTCGGCGGCTGCTTCGATCTTTTGCAGGTTCTCCTCGCCCATGATGTCGTAGGGCGGGATCTGGCGGCGGATATAGGGCGGGCCGCCGGGCTTGGCATTGGGGTCGCGCCGTTCCCGGCCACCGCTGCGGCGATGCTTCCTGGTATCAGAATCACTCATGGTTGGGTTTTCCGGTGGTTTGCGTCAAACTGTTTACTGGGTTAATCGTATGGATTTACACGGCTTTTGTGATCTGCCTGTGTTTTCATGGTTGCCATAAGATTGGCTCATGTCAAAACGCTTCCAGCAACCGTCGATGGCCCACCTGGTGACGTTCGAGGCGGCGGCGCGCAATGGCAGCTTCACGCGGGCGGCCGACGAGTTGTCGATCAGCCAGCCGGCGATCAGCCATGCGATGCGCGAACTCGAATCCGATCTGGGCGTTAGCCTGTTCGAGCGCCGCCACAAGGGGGTCGAAGCCACCGATGCCGGTCGTTACCTGCTCGAACAGGTAAGCCTGGGCCTGACGCTGATCGACCAGGCCTTGCGCGAAGTTCGCACCATGACGAATGGGCATCAGGTGACGCTGGCGGTGTCGACGGCCACCGCGACCTGGTGGTTGTTGCCGCGGGTGGCGCGTTTCAAGCAGCAGCATCCGGAGATCGAGCTGCGCTGCATCACCACCGATACCGATCTTGACCTGGGGCGTGAACGTGTCGACCTGGCCATTACGCTGGGTACCGGCGAGTTCCCGCAGCACCAGCGCTGGCATTTTGTCGACGAGGAAGTCTTTCCGGTCTGCAGTCCGGCGTTCCTGCGCAGCCACGGGCCGATGGCCGACGTGCAGGCGCTCACGCGCACCAGTTTGCTGCACCTGGAGGAGCGCTACCGGCCACGGCTGGACTGGTCGGGCTGGCTGGCGCGTTTTGGCGTGTCGCTGGGGCGCAATACCCGGCTGTTCCGCTTCAACGACTATTCGATCGTGTTGCAGGCGGCGATCGAGGGCCAGGGCGTGGCCATGGGTTGGCGCCATCTGGTCAACCCGCTGATCGAACAAGGCCTGCTGGTGCGGCCGGTGCCGCAGAGCGTGACGACCGACCAGCCGATCTACATTGTTGCCTCGCGCCGCAGCAAACTGCGGCCCGAGGCGGTGTCGCTGCGCGACTGGCTGATCGCCGAGGCCAGGATGCTGGCGCGGGCCTGATGGTGTGGCATTGGCGATCCGGCTTGCGCGCCGGTCAATCCGGAATCTGCGGCTCCACCAGCGTTGCCAGCTGGGCCAGCGACTCCTGCCAGCCGAGGTAGCACATCTCCAGCGGAATCGGTTCCGGTATGCCGGCCTGCGTGATCCGCAGGTCGGTTCCACACACTACCGGTTCAAGCGATACCGTGACCTGCAGCACACCCGGCAGGTTCGGGTCATCGAATTCGTCGGTATAGCGGAGCAGCTTGTGCGGCACGAGTTCGAGGTACTCGCCGTGGAAGGCATGGCCGTTGCCACTCGAGAAGTTGTGAAACGCCATCCGGAACGTGCCGCCCACCCGGGCATCCATGTGGTGTACCTTGCAGGTGAAGCCATAAGGCGCAATCCATTTGGCCATGGCGTCGGGTTCCAGGAAGGCGCGATAGACTTTCTGCGGTGTGGCGCGCAGCACGCGGTGCAGTTGTACGGTTCGGTTCGACATGGTGGTGGTCCTTGACGGGTTTGCGGGTGATGAAACGGGTGTACGCCCACCGGCTCGGTCGGGCGCTGATGTTACGACGCCCGATGCTGGTCGTTTTCGACAGCGGTGACAACCACCACGACATCGGCTTGCGGCGGCTGGGCCACCTGGAGGTCCGGGCCGCCAGCTTCCTGGCCATGCCAATCCTGGCGGTCTGGTGCAAGATCCCCCTGTTGGCGTGATCGTGCCGACACGCGATTGCACAAGCTGAAAGGTCCTGGTCATCGACTCCCTGATTGCCGCAGCCGCCCGCGCCCTTGCATCCGGCGACGCCCTGGGCGCCCTCGACCGGGTTGCCTTGCGCGATGACCCGCCAGCGCTGGCCATGCGGGGCATCGCGATGGCCCAACTGGGCGAACACGCGCGGGCCCGCGGACTGTTGCAGCGGGCTGCGCGCAGCTTTGGCAGCCACGAAGCACTGGCGCGCGCGCGTTGCGTCGTGGCCGAGGCAGAGGTGGCACTGGCCATGCGGGACATCCAGGGTACTGTGCATCCGCTGCTGGATGCAGCGCAAACCTTGACGGTGCACCTGGACCATGCCAACGCCTTGCTGGCGCAACTGATTGCGGTTCGCCGGCTGCTGCTGCTGGGCCGACTGGATGCGGCCGCACAGTTGTTGCAACAGCTCGATCTCACAGATATGCCGCCGGTGCCGGTGGCAGTGGCCGAACTCGCCGCGGCCGAACTGGCGCTGAGGTCCTTGCGCATTGGTGTGGCGCAGGCAGCGCTGGCGCGTGCGCTGACCGCTGCCCGGCGCGCGGGCGTACCGGCCTTGCTGGCGGAAGTGCAGGAATTGCACGCAACACTCGACCGGCCGGCGGCAAGGCGTGTCAATGCGCGCGGCGATACGCCGCTGCGACTGCGCGAAGTGGCCCAATTGCTGGCATCCGGTGCGCTGGTGGTCGACGCATGTCGACGCGGGCTGCGCTTCACGCAGCACGAACCTGCCGCACACGCCGCCGCGCAATATTCGCTGGCACGCCGTCCTGTACTGTTCGAGCTGGCGCGCGGTTTGGCCGAGGCATGGCCGGGTGATGTGGATCGCGAAAGCCTGATCGCGCGGGTATTCCGGACTCGCCATCCCGACGAAACGCACCGGGCCCGTCTGCGGGTGGAAATCGGCCGCTTGCGCGCGCTGGTCAAGACGCTGGCGCGTGTCGATGCCACGCCGCGCGGTTTCGTGCTCGCCGCGCTGGGCGACCGGGAGGTGGTCCTGCTGGTACCTCCGATCGATGGCGAGCAGGGCTCGTTGCTGGCGCTGTTGTCCGACGGCGCACCCTGGTCGACCTCGGCGCTGGCGCTGGCATTGGGGGAGAGCCAGCGCACGGTGCAACGTGCACTGGCCGAACTCGAAGCCCAGCGGCGGGTACGCGCCATCGGCCAGGCACGGGCGCGCCGCTGGTTGTCACCACCCCTGGCCGGTTTCACGACAATCTTGTTACTCCCTGCTGGGCTGCCGTTCGCCTAGAGTTGTCTCACGGCGCCGAATTCTGGCGCCCAACCAGGAGTCCATGATGAACAACAGCACTGCGGCGGCAGACCAAGTCCCGGCATCGGCCCGGGCGGCCCAGGTCGTGCGCGAATACGGCCCGTTTCCAGGCGCGACCGCGGTACACGGTGTCACCCACGACGGCCGCCAGGTATGGGCAGCCACCGGCACCCGTTTGCTTGCCTTCGACCCGGCCAGCGGTGAGCCGACCCACAGCCTTCCCTGCGCCTGTGACGCTGGAACCGCCTTCGACGGCAAGTATTTCTACCAGATCACCGAGTCGCGGATTGACAAGATCGACCCGACCAGCGGCGCGGTGCTGCGCTCCATACCGGCGCCTGGCCACGGAGGTGATTCAGGCCTGACCTGGGCCGAGGGCAGCCTGTGGGTCGGGCAGTACCGCGAACGCAGGATTCACCAGGTCGATCCGGAAACCGGCAGGATCATTCGTTCGATCGCGTCCAATCGCTTCGTCACAGGTGTGACCTGGGTCGAGGGCGAGTTGTGGCATGGCACCTGGGAGGGCGATGACAGTGACATCCGCCGCATCGATCCTGCCAGTGGCGCGGTACTGGAGCGGCTGGAGATGCCCGCCGGCACCGGCGTCAGCGGCCTCGAGTCTGACGGCGCCGATCTTTTTTATGCCGGCGGTGGCGCCAGCGGCAAGGTCCGCGCCGTGCGTCGGCCCCGCAACTGAACCAGGCCAACATCATGGTGGACATCATTCACAGAGTTGGCATCCGGGCCCCCATCCCCGAAGTCTACGACGCCGTGGCGACGGTACGGGGCGTTGCCGGCTGGTGGAGCGAGGAGACGACTGGCGAATCCGAGCGAGGTGGCAGGATCGGCATCCGCTTTCGCACACCTGCTGGAGAGGTGAAAGGCCACATGGCCATGCGCGTGACGACACTGATGCCCGAGCGCGAAGTACGCTGGCACTTTGAATCAGGGCCGCAGGAATGGATTGGCACCGACGCCGTATTCGAGCTATCGCGTGACGGTGAATACACGGTCGTGCTGTTCAGTCACCTCGGCTGGCGCGAGCAGGTCGAGTTCATGGCGCACTGCAGTACCAAATGGGCCAGCTTCATGATGAGCCTCAAGGACTATGTGGAGACCGGCAAGGGCCGGCCTGCACCGCATGACGTGAAGATCGACAACTGGAATTGAGCGCCGGCAGGTAGCGGTGGAGGCCAGGGCCGGCAGTATGCTGCTACCGACCGACCGACCGGGGCCATCGGCGTCATTCAATCAGCGCCTGTGCCCACCGCGGTCATCGTCGCGCCCGCCACGATCGTCGAAACGGTCCCAGTTTCCGTGGCCGTGTTTGTAGTGTCCCTTGCCGCGTTTCCAGCCCGGGCCCTGGTTGTAATAGATGTAGGTGGGCTGCTGCATGTACACCGGGGGCGGCTGCAGATAGACCGGGGCTGGTTGCACATACACCGGCCGCGGCTGGACATACACGGGTCGCGGCTGCACATAAACCGGCTGTGGCGGCAGGTAGACCGGTGCGGCCTGCACATAACCCCCAGGCACGTTGATGCCGATGGAAAAGCTCACATCGCTGCGGGCGTGTGCGCTCGAAGCGGCGCCCAGTGCGGCGATGGCCAGCACGGCAGCGGCGGCAAGTTGTCTGGAGAGAAGGGAAGCTGACATGGAAAACACTCCTTGGATTGTGTAGTCCGTATGGTGCTACCTGCCGACTGAACACTGCCTGAACGAAAACGATTCTTTGCGTCTGGTGTGGCTGGCGCGTGTTACGGGTAAACCACGCGCTGATCAGCGCGCCGGCAAAAGGATTTCGACCCGCGCCCCGCCCCACGGCGAACGCGTCAGCACCAGTATTCCCTGGTGGCTTGTTACCAGGTCGTTGACCACGGCCAGCCCGACGCCATGGCCGGGCACCTGCTCGTCGCCGCGCACATGCAGTTGCAGCACCGACTCCGGGTTCTCCGGGAAACCCGGGCCGTCGTCGTCGATGCGCACGGTCAGTCCCTGAGCATGGCGCGACACCTGCACGGCAACGTGTTGGCGCGCCCACTTCGATGCGTTATCCATCAGGTTGCCCAGCATCTCGAAAGCGTCTCCTTCGTCGATACGCCACTGCAGGTCTTGCGGGCAGTCCAGCGTGAAAGTCAGGGCCTTGCCGGCATGGACCTTGACCAGCGCATCGCGCACGCGCGCAAGGATCGGTGCCAGGCGCAGATAAGGAACAAAACGCGCCGTGCCACTGGCGCCGGCGCGTCCGAGCTGGTGTTGCACGATGTCGTCCATGCGCCGGACCTGCTCTGCAACGGTTGCGCGCAGCTGGTCGGGTTCGTCCATGGCGCCACGCAGCACCGACAGTGGCGTCTTCAGGCTGTGGGCCAGGAAGCTCAAGGCTTCCTTGAATCGGGTCTGGCGCACCCGTTCCTGGCGGATCAGCGCGTTGAGGTTGTCCGTGAGGGCCGCGATCTCGCTCGGGTAGTGCTGCTCGATCTCGATCTGTTCGCCGCGTTCGATACGTCGAACCTCGCCCGCCACACGGCGCAGCGGTGACAAGCCCCATTGCAGCAGCACGGCTTGCGACAGCAGCAGCAACAAGCCGGCGCCGCCGAGCCAGGCCCACAAGGTGCGCGCGAAGGCGGAAACTTCGCGCCGGAAGCCGGCGCCGTCTTCCAGCACCGACAACTCCAGCACCACGGTACGAGTCCCTACAGCCCAACGTACGCCGTAGGCCACGGCCAGGTAGTCGCGCCCGTTGGCGGCGGGACTGTCGAAGCGCCATTCGCCAACGGGAATATCGCGCAGAAAGGGCGGGCTGAGGTTGACCGTCGAGGCCGAGCGCCACGCCGTGTCGCGCCCGCTGTTGTGCACGCTGGCGTACAGGCCCGACCCCGGTAGCGACAGGCGCGGTTCGGGAAAAGACGGTGGCATCACCAGCGCACCGTCGGCATCGACCTCGGCGCCGGCCAGCAACAGATAGACCGTGCTTTGCAGCTGCGCGAAGTGGGCGGCGCGCACACTGTCGGTGTGGGCGCGCTGGACCGCCCATCCGGCAACCGCGACAAAGGCGGTCAGAACCAGCGTGGCGCCAAGGATCAGGCGAACGCGAATGGATCGGCCCAGGATGCGTTGCAACGGCGACGAGGCCGGGCGCGACGCCAGTGGTGTGGGTGTCAGGTTTTGCATGTCCCGTGCGGGGGCAGGCGCCCGATGAGGTCCATGTCGACCTGCGCCGGTTCAGGCGCACTCATGCGAGCGTAAAGCGGTAACCGCGTCCGCGTAATGTCTCGATCGGTGCCAGTGTGCCGGCCGGATCGAGTTTGCGGCGCAGCCGGCCGATCAGTACCTCCAGCACATTGCTGTCGCGGTCGTCGTCGTGCGGATAGAGGTAGTCCGAGAGTTCCTGTTTGCTGACCACGCGGGCGCGTTCGCGCACCAGGTATTCGAGCACGCGGTATTCGAACGTGGTCAATTCCACTGGCACGCCAGCGAGCTGCGCCTGTTGCGCCGAGAAGTCGATCGCCAGCGGACCGAGCGTGAGCACTTCCGAGGCGGCCTTGGTCGCGCGTCGGAGCAGCGCCTTGAGCCGGGCGGCCAGCTCGGGGTATTCGAAGGGCTTGACCAGGTAGTCGTCGGCACCGGCCTCCAGGCCTGTGACCTTGTCTTGCCAGCTGCTGCGTGCGGTGAGGATCAGGATCGGCAAGGCACGGCCGTCGGCGCGCAAGCGCTGCACGATGGTCAGGCCATTGACCTTGGGCAGGCCGAGGTCGACGATGGCCAGGTCGACCGGGTATTCGCGTGCCTGGTGCAGACCATCCTCGCCGTCGGCCGCCTGGTCGACGCGGTAGCCGTCGGCCTCGAGCCGGCGCGCCAGCGTGAGCCGTAGCGGGGCCTCGTCTTCGATCAGCAACAGGCGCATGGAGGGGCCACCCTGGCGAATCGGGCCTAGCCGCCGCGTCCCGCGTCGGCGTCGATAAACACCACGCGCACCTCGCCCCGGGGGGTGACGACCTTGACGCGCCAGACGATCCGGCGTCCGACCTCGGTTTTGTCGATCGACAATACGCGCCCGCCGGTCTGGCGCTGCGCCGCGGCGGCGGCCTGGTCACGGCTGACGTCGGCCCACGCGGGCGCGGCCAGCGCCAGCAGCA
>JAGPBF010000027.1:21418-29062 GCA_018063505.1 Rhodoferax sp. | reverse complement strand
ACGGCGCGCCTGCTGGCCGACGCCGCCAAGATGAAACCGACCCATGTGGCTTACCAGGTCGGCGCGCCACTGGTGAGGCCCGCCGGCCCGGCCGGCAGCGGCTTTCAGGGTGAGGACTGCATGATGACGGCCAGGCGCCTGCTGCGGACCTGCCCCGGCGTGCTGCACGATCATGCGCCTTTGCGGATTCGCTGCGCCAGGTTGGACGATGCACAGCACATTTCATACTTCTAGGTAGAAACCCACATAAGGATATCCTGTCAATCATCTATATTGTCAACAATCGATCATCGACCAAAATGAACGTCTCGATTTCCACTGCAATTGCTCCCGGCACCGCTGCCACCGGTTTTCGCGTGGACCGTCTGCGCAAAAGCACCTTTCGCCAGCACATCGCCGAGCGCCTGCGCGCGGCCATCCTCAGCGGCGAAATCGCACCCGGCGCGCAACTGGTCGAAACCACGCTGGCCACACAGTTCGACGTCAGCCGCGGACCATTGCGCGAAGCCCTGCGTGAACTGATCGAGGAAGGCCTGCTGGTCACGGTGCCGTATACCGGCACCCACGTCATCTCGCTCACCGTCGACGACATCCGCGAGATTTACTCCATGCGCGTCACGCTGGAGCGGTTTGCGTTCGAGCAGGCCTGGAGCCGGCGCGACGCGACCTTCTTTGACGAACTGCAACGGCGCAACGCGGTGCTGACCCTGGCCATCGATGCCGGCGACGACGGGGCCAGCATCCTGGCCGAACTCGACCTGCATGGGCTGGTATATGAAACCACCGGCCACAAGCTGCTGCAACGGACCTGGCAAAGCCTGCGCGGACGGCTGCAGCTGTACTGGGCAGCGCATCACCGGGCGCATGCCAGCCGCGGCCCGCGTCGCGACAGCCACGACAGCTACGTCCAGGCAGCGCAGGGCAACGACCTGGACATGATGTTGCTGGAGATCACCAACCACATGGGACGCGGCGCCGAACGCACCGAGTCCTTCATGCGTCTTGCCAACCCGTTCGACCTTCCCCCCACTTCAGGAGATTTGACATGAGCATCCAACGACGCACCGCCTTGACCGGCCTGGCCGCCACGGCCCTGGGCAGCGCCCTTCCCGGCATGGCGTTGGGCCAAACCGCCGGCACGCTGGAGCAGGCCAAGCAACGCGGCAGCCTGCGCGTGGGCGTGACCCAGGCGCCGCCGTGGTACTCGAAGGATCCGAAGAACGGCGAATGGAACAGCGGCGTGGGTGTCTCGATGGGCAAGGCCATGGCCGCTGCGCTGGGCGTGAAGTTCGAACCGGTCGAAGTGACCTGGGGTACGGCCATCGCCGCGTTGCAAGGAAACAAGATCGACATCATGTACATGATGGACGCCACACCCGAGCGGGCCCAGGCGGTTGATTTCCCCGCCGCACCGCTGCTGTATTACTCGCTGGCCGTGCTGGCGCGCGATGACCTGGCCGCCAAGACCTGGGCTGACCTGAACAAGGCCGGCGTACGCATTGCCGTGCCGCAGGCCAGCAGCATGGACAAGTTCCTGACCGAGAACACGCCCAACGCAACAATCCAGCGTTTCCCCGGCAACGGCGAAGCGATCGCCGCGTTCCAGGCCGGCCGTGCCGATGCGGTCTGCCTGTTCCACCCTCCATTGCTGGCCGCACGCCAGAAACTGGGCACGGGCAAGATCGTCGTGCCGACCCCGGCCAAGTCGCAGGCCTCCAGTGCTGCCGTGCGCAAGGAGGACAAGGCCTTCCTGGCGTTCGTCGACAAGCAGCTGGCTGACTACTACAAGGGCGGCCAGACACAGAAGTGGTACGAGGAATTCCTGGTCGGCTTCGGGTTGGACCCCAAGGCCTCGCCGCCGGTAATGAAGGAAATGCTCTGAGCCAGGGCTGACAAGACCAGCAACGGGCACGGCCGCAGCGCATGTACCAATGGGACTTCACGCCGGTGCTGGCCAACTCCGGCATGCTGGCCGCCGGCCTGACCAATACGCTCAAGCTGACGGCCACCGGACTGGCCCTTGGCATTCCGCTCGGCCTGGGCCTGGCGCTGCTGCGCCTGTCGCGGTTGCGCGTGCTGGCGCTGCCGGCGGGCTTCGTCGTCGAGTTCTTCCGCACCACTCCGCCATTGGTGCAGCTGTTCTGGTTCTTCTTTGCGTTGCCGATCCTGATCCAGGTCGAGATGACGCCGTTCGTCGCAGCGGCGCTGACCTTCTCGATCCAGTCGGCGGCATTTTTTGCCGAAGTGTTTCGCGCCGGCATCGTATCGATCGACCGCGGCCAGAGTGAAGCGGCGCGCGCACTGGGCATGACCGGCGCACAGGCGATGCGGCGCGTGATACTGCCGCAGGCGGTCAAGCGCATGATCCCTGCCTTCATGGAGCGCTCGATCGAGTTGATGAAAACCACCACGCTGGTGGCCACCGTGTCGTACGCCGATCTGCTGTTTCAGGCCAATGAGGTGGCGCAAAAGACGTTCCGTCCGCTGGAGGTTTTCACCGTCACCGCGCTGATCTACTTTGTGGTGATCTATTGCGCCAGTCTCGTGGTGCACCAGATAGAACGCCGACTCGCCGTCAGTGGCGAGACCACGGTGCATTGAGCGCGAACGGCTTGCTCCGATGAACCACCGGTGGAACTTTCAAGCGGTCTGGGACAACCCCGAGGCCTTGCTCGCAGGTGCCAGCGGCACGCTGCGCATCTTCGCCATCTGCCTGGTACTGGGCATGTCGTTCGGCCTGCTGGTCGGGTTGGGGCGCTACTCCAGGCGCCGGTGGATCTACATTGCGGCCAGCATCTTCGTCGAGTTCTTTCGCAACACGCCGGTACTGGTGCAGATCCTGTGGTTCTACTTTGCGCTGCCGATGCTGGTGCCATTCGAGATCAGTCCGCTGATGGCGGCTGCGCTGGGTATCTCGCTGAACTCGGCGGCGTTCTCGGGCGAGATCTTCCGCGGCGGCATCCAGTCGCTGGACAGTGGCCAATGGGAAGGCGCGCAGGCGCTGGGCATGACCCAGGCGCAGGCCATGCGACGCATCATCCTGCCGCAAGCGGTCAAGCGCATGTTGCCGGCGCTGACCAACCGCGCCATAGAGATCTTCAAGATGTCGACACTGGCCTCGGCCGTGGCTTATGTCGAGCTGCTGCAGCAGGGCAAGCTGATCGCCTCGATCAACTACAACCCGATCGAGGCCTATACCGTGATCGCGCTGATCTTCTTCGCCTTCCTGTACCCGCTGGTGCAGGCCACCTATGTGCTCGAGCGCAAACTGCGCCAGGGTGACTGACCCGGCCATGGACACCACCGGGCTGCTCCCAAACGCGAATTGCGCCACGCGCAGCATGCAAGACACCTGATGACCACCGCACCCTCTCCCCCGCTGCTGCGCGTCACCGGGCTGCACAAGCAGTTCGGCGACAACGCCATCATCAAGGGCATCGACCTGAGTGTCGCGCCCGGCGACCGCATCGCCATCCTGGGCGCATCGGGCTCTGGCAAGAGCACGCTGCTGCGCTGCCTGAACTTCATGGAAAAGCCCACGTCCGGGCGAGTCGAACTCGGCGGCGCCCTGGTCGGTACCGAAAAACCACAACGCGACGGCAGCGTGTCCACCAGCTACACCGAACGCGAACTCACCGCGGTACGCCAGCGCGTGGGCATGGTGTTCCAGCAGTTCAACCTGTTTCCGCACATGACCGCGCTGGGCAACGTCATGGAGGGACTGCGTACCGTCAAGGGCGTCGCCCGCGACGCGGCACAAACCCAGGCCCGTGCGCAACTGGCGCGCGTGGGCCTGGCCGACAAGGCCGATGCATATCCGGCCCGTCTGTCGGGCGGCCAGAAGCAACGCGTCGCGATTGCCCGTGCGCTGGCCATGGAGCCCGAACTGCTGCTGTTCGACGAACCCACCTCGGCACTTGACCCGGAACTGGTGGGCGAGGTGCTGCGCGTGATCCGCACGCTGGCCGAGGAAGGCCGCACCATGCTGCTGGTGACCCATGAACTGGGCTTCGCCTACCACTTTGCCAACCGCATCCTGTTCATCGCCGATGGCGTGATCCACGAGGACGGCACACCCGACCAGGTACTCAAGCATCCTCGCCAGGCCCGCACCCAGGCTTTCCTGGCGCGCCACAACGAATTTCACTTCTGAGCCCATCATGAACAACACCTCCTCCGAAAGCGCCCAAGGTTACGCCGCAGACCCCCGCAACGACGCGGTGCTGGTATACGTCAACGGCGCGTTCTTTCCGCGCAACGAAGCCCGCGTATCGGTGTTCGACAGCGGCTTCGCGCTGGGTGACGGCATCTGGGAAGGTCTGCGCCTGGTCAAGGGCAGGATCATCAGCCTGCAGGCCCACATGGACCGGCTGTTCGAAGGCGCGGCTTCGATCGCACTGAACATCGGCATGGACCGCGCCGCAATGGAGCAGGCCTTGTGGCAGACGCTGGAGCGCAACGGCATGACGGACGGCGCCCACATACGGCTGATGGTCACCCGCGGCACCAAGCGCACACCCAACCAGGACCCCCGCTTCGTTATCGGTGGCGCCACGGTGGTGATCGTCGCCGAATACAAGACACCCAAGCCCGAGACCCGGGCGCGCGGCCTGTCGCTGATGACCTCGACCTATCGCACCAGTGGCCCGGACGTGTTCGACCTGCGGCTCAATTCGCACAGCCGGCTGAACCTGATCCAGGCGCTGATCCAGGCGATCAACATGGGCGCCGACGAAGCGCTGATGCTCGACCCGCGCGGCTTCATCGCCAGCTGCAACAGCACCAACTTCTTCATCGTCCGCGGTGACGACGAACTCTGGACTTCCACCGGTCTGTACAGCTTCAAAGGCATCACCCAGGCCAATGTCATCGACGCCTGGAAGGCAGCTGGCGGCGTGGTGCGTGAATGTGACTTCACGCTGGCGCAGGTGTATTCGGCCAAGGAGGCATTTGTGACCGGCACACTGGGCGGCGTCACGCCGGTGACGAGAATCGATGGGCGGACGATCGGCGATGGCAAGCCAGGTGCAGCGAGTGCACGGGCGGCTGAGTTGTACCAGCAGTATTGCTCGCAGCAAGCGTGACCTGCAGATCCGTCTGATGTGGGACCCTGCGAGCGGAAGCACCAGCCGGTCGCAGCAACAGCGCGAGACTGGCGTCAATAGCGGCGTGCGACGCCGTTCTGCACCACCACACGATCGCCCACACGAATGTCGCCTGTCGTGTCTTGCGTCACCTCGATAAAGGAACCATCGTTCAGTCGCACCTGCATGCGGACGGCATCGGGTTGTTGCGGTTGCTGGCCCCGCTTCTGTATCTGGTTGCCGGCATAGGCTCCGCCCGCAGCGCCGATCACGGTCGCGGCAGTCTTGCCGTCACCCTTGCCGACCTGATTGCCCAGCACACCACCGACGACCGCTCCCACAATGGCGCCAGCACCGATACCGCTCTTGTTCTCCTGTTGCACCAGGTCGATCGACTGGACCACCCCATACCGGCCGTAGGCATAGCTGTTGTTGGTACTGGTGGGATAACTGCTCTGGGGGGTGCCGGCCTGGTTTGCGGGTTGGCCAGGCTGCGTTCCGCAGGCAGCGAGCGACAACAGCGCTGCGGTGGCCGCAGCGGCAGCGATGGTACGGATGTTTTGGTTCATGGTAGCTCTCCAGTTCAAGACCGCGTCGGGCCAAAAAGGCAAGAATTGCAGATTCATTGTGCTCGGCGAAGCTCTCCCCGGCTGTCCGGCGCAACGCCGACATGCTGTCGGACGGCAGCGCATCGACTTTTGGCACGCGCCGGTCCAAAGACGTAACATGGCCCGGAAAGCAGTTCGCTCTCCTGGGCACGCCGGAACACCGAACCGTCCCCTGTTTTTTTCCTTGAAGGCACCCGCATCCCATGCCCACCACCATCACCGGCCGACAATCAGAACTGGGCAAACTGCTGGCACAAAAGGCGCACGATTCGCCGTCAATGCGGCTGCATGTCAACATTGCCGGGCAGCCGGCCAATACCTTGCTGCACGACGGCCATGCCTGGAAAGGCTTCGACAAATCGATACGCGCCAGTGTGCGGCGCAGTCTGCGTGCCGAGGCGGACTTCATCGTGTTTGCCAGCTTTGCGTTCGCTCAGCGCATGCCGCCCAAGGACCCGTTGCTTTCACTGGCCCAGACCATCCTCGAATGCGAACAGCAGGTGCTGACCGGCCCGGTGCCCGCCTGTGTCGTGCGTCTGGGTTACCTGTACGGCCCGACCAGCGCGGACCTGCACGCCTACCGCAAGGCTTTCCGGCTCGGGCGTCCTTACTGGGCTGGTCCGCGCTCGGCGGCCCAGTTCCACCTGCACCATGACGATGCCGTGCGCGCCCTGCTGCAGGCAGCCAAGCCAAGGAATGCCGGCAAGACCCTTTACGCGACCGCAGGCCCTGCCGTGCCGTTCATGCGCTTCATGGACCATTTCGCACGCGGGCTCGGCACGCGCTGCCCGCTGCATGTGCCACTGCTCGCCGCGCCGCTGATGCAACTGATCGTGCGCAAGGAACACATGCAACAGGTGGCGCTGGCGATGCCGACAGCGCCGCCCCGGCCGCAAGTGCCGGGATGGAAACCGGCGATCGCGGACTACCGGCAGGGGCTGGACGCCATCCTCGCCCACTGGAAATCCGATTCCTGATGGATGCCACCTGAGGATCGGACCGGCATCCGTGCGGGCCCGCCGACATCGTCGAGGGACAACAGACGCTCAGCTTGCTGCAACCTCGAACCTGACCCCCTGCGCCAAAGGCATGGTACGTCCGTAGTTGACGGCACTGGTCATTCTGCGCATATAGGCTTTCCACGCGTCAGACCCGCTTTCACGGCCGCCGCCGGTCTCCTTCTCACCGCCAAATGCGCCACCGATCTCGGCACCCGACGGCCCCATGTTGACGTTGGCAATGCCGCAGTCCGACCCGGTGGCTGACAGGAAGCGCTCAGCCTCACGCAGGTCGGTCGTGAATATCGACGATGAAAGCCCCTGCGGAACCGCGTTCTGCAGTGCGATGGCCTCGTCCAGCGCGTGATGACGCATGACGTACAGGATCGGTGCAAACGTCTCACTGCACATCGCCTCGGTCTGTCTGGGCATTTCCACCAGCGCTGGACGCACATAACAACCGTCCCCCAGCGCGTCGCCGGTAACCCGTTCTCCACCGACGACAATCCCGCCGTCTGCGCGTGCCTGTGCGAGTGCGCGCGACATCTGCTCGAACGCGGCGCCATCGATCAGCGGCCCGACCAGCACGTCGGCGTGCAATGGATTGCCAACCCGGACGGATCGATAGACCGCGTGCAGGCGCGCCAGCAACCGGTCGTAGATGTCGGCGTGCACGAACAGCCGGCGCAACGTGGTGCAGCGCTGACCGGCGGTTCCGATGGCCCCGAATGCGACCGCCTGCAGCGCCATCTCCAGATCGGCGCTGGCGCAGACGATGGTCGCGTTGTTGCCACCCAGCTCCAGGATCGCGCGGCCAAACCGTGCGGCCACTGTCTGCGCGACCGCACGGCCCATCGCGGTGGAACCGGTCGCGGAAACGACTGGCACCAGCGGGTGTGCGGCCAGCAGTTCGCCGGTCGCCCTGGCGCCGATGATCAACGGCGCCAGGCCTGC
>JAGPBF010000027.1:0-21318 GCA_018063505.1 Rhodoferax sp. | reverse complement strand
CGGTCGCATCGACCTCAATCGTTCTTGATGGCAAGCACGAAGCGCCGCGCGCGCTCCGACTGCGGGTTGTCGAAAAACTGCCTGGCCGGGGCCTGTTCGACGATCTGGCCGGCCTCCATCAGGATCGCGTGGCTGGCCACGGACTTCGCGAACCCGATCTCATGGGTGACGACGATCATCGTCATGTTGCGCTCTGCGTGCACGCGTCGAATGACGCTGAGCACCTCCTCGCGCATCTCCGGATCCAGCGCCGACGTCGGCTCGTCGAACAGCATGACGCTGGGCTTCATTGCCAGCGCCCGGGCAATGGCCACGCGCTGGCGCTGTCCGCCTGACAACTGGTAAGGAAACACCGAGGCCTTCTCGGACATGCCGACACTGGCCAGCAGCGCCTGGGCTTCCTGCCGCGCCACATCCGGTGCGACGCCCATGACCTTGACCGGTGCGATCGAGATGTTGTCGAGCACCGTCATGTGCGGGAACAGGTTGAAGTTCTGGAACACCATGCCGGCCATCTGCCGCACGCGCTTGAGCGCGTCGGGATTGCGGTGGTCGACGTCCACGCCGCTGACCGAGATATTGCCGCCCTGGATCGTCTCCAATCCGTTGATGCAGCGCAACAGCGTGCTCTTGCCACAGCCGCTCGGGCCGCAGATGACCAGCACCTCGCCTGCGGCGACGTCAATGGACACCCCCGACAGCACCTGGTTCTGACCGTAAGACTTGCGAACGTCGCTGATACGGACCGCGGCGCCCTTCATATCGGCTGCCATTTCTGCAGTCGCTCCAGACTACGCATCAACATGGTATAGCCCCATATCAGCGCGACGTACAGCAGCGCCGCGCCGGTATAGAGCTCGAGCGGGCGGAAAAACTGCACCGTCAACTCCTGCGCGCGGAACATCACCTCGGGCACCGAGATCAACACTGTCACTGTCACGTTCTTGATGACCGTGATCTGTACGTTCGTCAAGGACGGCAAGGTGGCGAAAAAGGCCTGTGGCAGCGTGATGTAACGCAGGATCTGCCAGCGCGAGAATCCCAGTGACTGGGCGGCCTGCGTCTGCGTCAGCGGAATCGCCGACAGGCCGCCACGGTAGGCTTCGCAGGCCAGCGCCGCGCCATTGAGCGACAGCGCGACGATGGAACTGGTGGTGGCCGAAAAGTTCAGGCCGGTCAGGATGGGCAACACGTAGTGGATCCAGATCAGCAACACCACAACCGGCAAGGTGCGAAAGAAGTCCACGAAGATGACCGCCGCGGTCCGCGCGGAGCGGAACCGCGACAGACTCATCGCGGCCAGAACCAGGCCCAGCAGCGTCGTCAGGATGATGCTGGGAAAGCTGACCCACCACGCATGCCACAAGCCCCAGGCCAGATAGGGGCCGTAGTCCCAGAGGATCCCGAATTGAAACGTGTAGTTCATTCAGCACGCGCCGCTCAGGGACCGTTGGCGAGTTCCGGCGGCAAGCCCCACTTCTCTGCAAGTTCCTCGTACCAGCCGCGCAGCTTCATGGTGCGGATATAGGTGTCGATGAACACCAGCAGATCGAGGTCCTCGTAGCGCACGGCATGGTTCAGGCTGTTCCATTCGGTCTTGGCAAGCACGACGTTCTTTATTTCCTTCGGACGCTCCTTTGCGCGCAGTGCATTCGACACGCTATCGCCCATGTAGGCGGCGGCACGACCCTGCATGACTTCGAGCACCGCAGCAGTGGTGTCGCCGAAGGCCACGACCTTGGCCTGCTTGAATGACTTCTGGCTGAACTTCTGCGCCGACGTGCCGCCCACCGTGGAGATCACGGCGTTCGGCTTGTCGAGGTCTGCCATGGACTTGGCCGGATTGTCGGCACGTGTCATTGCGGTGATCGAGATGTAGCCGTAGGGTTCGCTGAAGGCCACGGCCGTGGAGCGCTCGGGTGTGGCACCCAGACCGGTCATGATGACGTCCCACTTGCCTGCCTGGAGGCCGGCGATCAGGCCGCCCCAGGTGGTGTTGACGATCTCGACCTTGATGCCGGTCATGGCTTCGAGGTTCAGGATGTCGTCCGCGATGTAGCCCTCATACTTGCTCGTCTGTGGATTCATCGCGACGAACCGGTTCCACGGCGCCACGCCCACGACCAGCTTTTTCTCCTTCAGCACACGGTCCAGCGTGGCGCCCGCGCTGGCCGAAAAGGACGCGCCCAGCGCCATGGCGGCCGCCAGCACGAAAATCAGAATTCGCTTCATTGCATTTGCTCCTGTTGGTGGTTGGTTGACTCGAGGTTCAGTGATATGCGCCTTCGACGATCGGCTTGTCGAATCCGACGATAGGCGCTGCCGCTTCCGGATCGATGATGGCGTCGATGACATACGGTCCCGGAAACTTTTTTCCGCGCGCGATCGCGGCGGCGAGATGCTGAGGGTCGGTGACACGCTCGCCGCCGCCCTTGAGGGCGCGCGAGACCTCGGAATAGTCGACGTCGAGGAAGTCGCAGTCCATCACCCGTCCCAGGGCCTTCTCTTCCCAGTGGCGCTGGAATCCCAGCGTGGCATTGTTGAACACCACGACCAGCAGGTTGACCTTGTAACGCGCGGCGGTCTCGAGTTCGTTGATCACGTACCCAAACCCGCCATCGCCGGTCACGCAGATCACGTCGCGCGCAGGGTCGGCGAGTTTCGCGCCGATTGCGGCGGGCAAGCCCCAGCCGATGCTGGCGGTGCCACGCGGCGACAACATGAAGCGGCCCGCGACCGGTGCCTCCATCTGGCTCATGGCCCAACCGGTGGAATAACTCGCATCGGTGACGATGAGCGTCTTTGCGTCGACAAACTGGTTGAGCTCCTGGACTACGCGCTCGGGACGCATCGGACAGACATTGGCCCTGGCTACCGGCGCCAGTTCCTTCAGCCACAGGCTCTTTTGACGGGCGAGCTCCGCCCCACGCGTCGCGTCGCTCTGTGAAATGCCGGCACTGTCGCAATACGCGAGCAAATCGCGCAGGGTGTCGCGCACGTCGCCCTGCAACGGCACGGTCACCGAGAAGTTGCGATCGATTTCCTGGGGGTCGATGTCCAGATGGATCACCGCCGCGGCGGCGCCCGGCGTGGTCCAATTGTTGTAGCAGATCTGGCCGGTGCGCGAACCCAGAATGCACACGACATCGGCCTCGGCCAGCAGCGTGTTCGAGATCTTGCCACGACCGTACAAACCGCCGGTCGACGTGCCGAGCACACCCGCTGCCAGCGGATGGTCCTCGGCGATCGCTCCTTTGCCAGTCATCGTGGTGGCGACCGGCGCATCGAAGCGTTCGGCCAACGCACGCACCTCGGCAAAAGCACCGGAGATCACACTGCCGCCGCCGGCGACGATGATCGGGCGTCTTGCGACGGCCAGCAATTCGGCTGCCCGGGCGATATCGACGGCCGCAGGCCGGGAACGGTGCGCCGGCACGTGCGTATAACGCGCGACGCAAAACGGATCGCCTTCGCCTTGCTGTGACATGACGTCGGTGGGACATAGCAGCGCCACCGGCCCCGGACGGCCACTGGTCGCAAGGCGGAAGGCGCGACGCACGAGATCTGGGCCCTGGTCGGGTGTATCGATGCGCAGGACAGCCTTGACATAGGGGGTCAGCGCGGCGACATGGTCGAGTTCGCTGCTGGCGTTGCGGCCTTTGGCCGACAGCGGATGATCCTGCACCAGCGCGATCACTGGGACCGACGAACGCAGCGCCTCGAGCAGACCCGTCACAAGGTTGGTGGCGCCTGGACCACAGGTAGAGGTACACACGCCAGGCCGACCGGTGACCTGGGCATAGGCATGCGCCATGATGGCAGCATGCTTCTCATCGTGAACAGTTACGCTACGGATGACAGCGCGGTCCAGCGCATGAAACACCTCGATCGGGTCCTCCATGCCAAAAATCCAGGAAACACCATGAGACTGCAATGTCTCGGCAACCAGGCAACCACCTTTAGCGCGCATTTTTGATTCCATTCACGGTATGATTGCCTATGCGGCAACGTGTTGCGCATTATGCACCTAAGCCAACGAAAGTCAACGCCGATGCAATCCATTCGAAAAGCTGCAGAAGCCTTGAAGCTGCTGTCGCAACCGCCCTACGAAACCTCGGTGGCAGATCTGGCGCGCGCGCTGGGTGTCACCGCGTCCAACGCTTCGCGCATCCTGTCGGAGATGCGCGAGGCGGAATTGGTCGACCAGGACACTGCCACCCGCCGCTACCGACCCGGGCCCTTGGCCATGCGCCTGGCAACCGGCTTTCTGCAGACGACCAATGTCATGCGCTGTGTCGAGGACGCCATGGTGGAACTGGCCACGCGCACCCACCACACCGCGTGGACGGGGGTGCTCGAGGGAACGGATGTCGTTACCCTGGGTACGCAGCATGGCGGATTCCCGGTGCGTTTCGGGATCGAACTTGGCCGACGGCTCCCATGCCATGCGACAGCGATGGGCAAGGCGCTGCTAGCCTTGTTGCCCGATGATGAAATACGGCAAAGAATGCAAGGCGCGTTACCCGCCACCACGCAGTACAGCCTGCAAAGCGTGGACGCCCTGCTCGAGGATCTGGCCCATGTGCGCATATGCGGGTATGCCTGCTCGAATCAGGAGCTCTTTCTCGGAATCAAGACCATCGCCATTGCGTTGCAGTCGCCGCTGAACCCCTCGCCCGTCGCGCTGAGCCTGTCCTTCCCACTGCTGTCGGTCGATGCCAGTACCGAGCAGGCGTTGATCGACGACCTGATGGCCACCGGCCGCGCTGTCGGCCTGCGCATCGGCGACCCGCGCTGGCTCGCTCCGGCGAAGGTCGCGCCTGTGGCCGTGCGCAAGCCGGCGGCGGCCAAACGTCCACCACCTGTGACGTGAAGCCGCTGGCAGCATATTGATCGTTCAACAGCAACGCGCGTCATAGACAGGCTCGCCTGCCGGATTGCCGCCATGCGCGCGGGCGAAGGCAGCGCCGTCCAGCGCGCGGCTTGACCGCCGAAAAGATGCAAGCCCGGCCACGTGCAGTACCAGGCCGGTGTGCGCAGGCTTCGCACCACAGCAGCGCAAGCCGTGGGCACCGATGCAGTTGCATCCATCATCTTGAATCGCTCCAGCCGAGCCCCACATGCCTGTTGCCGCTTCGGCGTTGCAGCGGCGCTTCCCTGGATCCCCGACCGTTCATGTCCATCGTCCCGTTTGTGCTTCTGTCCGCCCTGCTGCATGGCTGGGTCGGCTGGCGTCTTGCACCTGCGCTGGCCAGCGTGCATGCCCCGGCTGCAGCCTGGCTCTGGTTCACGCTGCTGGCTTCTGCGCTGCTGATGCCGTTGGGTTTCATGGCCCGGCGTCTGAAGGCTGCAGTGTTGACCACCGTGTTGACCTGGGCCGGCCTGCTGTTCATGGGGCTGTTCTCCACGCTGTTCGTATTGACGCTGCTGCGTGATGCCTTGCTCGCGCTGGCACTGTTGCTGTCGGTCGCCGCCGGATCTGCCGGCCTTGAATCGGGGTGGCTCGAACCGCTACAGACCACCAGCGCGCTGGCCGTGCCCATGCTCGCGCTGGCCGTGACGGCATGGGGCTTCTGGGCTGCGCGGCGAACCGCCCGGGTGATACGGATCGATGTGCCGATTGCCGGATTGCCGGCCACCCTGCATGGCTTCTCGGTCGCCCAGATCTCCGACATCCATGTCGGACCGACGATACGACACGCCTACGTGCAGCGCATCGTTGCCCGCGTCAACGCGCTGGGCGCGGACATGGTCGCGATCACCGGGGACCTTGTCGATGGCAATGTCGATGATCTGCGCGATCATGTTGCCCCGCTATCGAACCTGACATCGACACATGGGACTTTTTTCGTGACCGGCAACCATGAGTACTACTCGGGCGCCCATTCCTGGATTGATGAATTGCGTCGCCTGGGCATCGAGGTGCTGATGAACGAACACAAGGTGTTGCACCATGAAGCCGGTCACGGCGCGGGATGCGCGACGGTCGATCGCGACACCGACATGGTGGTGGTTGCCGGCGTGGCCGACTACAACGCCCATCATTTCGACAAGAACCATCGCAGCGATCCGGCCGCGGCAATGGCCGGTGCGCCTGCCGGAGCACGGATGCGTCTGCTGCTGGCCCATCAACCGCGCAGCGCCACCGCCGCCGCGACTGCCGGTTTCGACCTGCAGCTGTCCGGCCACACCCATGGCGGCCAGTTCTGGCCCTGGATGCATTTTGTCAGGTACCAGCAGCCGTTCACTGCCGGCCTGCATCGGTTGGCCAACATGTGGGTCTATACCAATCGGGGTACCGGATACTGGGGCCCGCCGAAACGGTTTGGCGTGTCGTCGGAGATCACGCACCTGCGGCTGGTGCCGGCCTGAGGTAAAGGCGGATGTTGGCGCGCGCGCAGAGGATCACGCGCCGGTCTGCGCTTCTTCGCCTGATCGGTCGTTGCGCGTCGCAATGACCGATGGCAATACCAAAGTCACTCGCGTTCCCCGCCCTGGCGCACTGTCCACCTGCACGTCGCCGCCGTGCAATTCTGCGATGCGCTTGACGATCGCCAGTCCCAGTCCCTTGCCACCGGCGCCGGTGGCCGGCGCCACGGATTGGCGTGCCTGGTAGAAGCGGTCGAACAGGTGCGCAAGATCGGCCTGGGCGATGCCCGGGCCGGTGTCCTGGACACATACCTCGACCTTGTCGCCACGCACCCGCGCCGACAGCGTCACGCTGTCGCCGCTGCGGCAGAACTTCAGCGCGTTGTCGACCAGGTTGGCAACCGCCCGCTCGAAAAGCTCGATGTCCAGCGCTGCGAACGGCTGGCGCGCAGCCGGATCGGTCGGGTGGATCGCCTGCAGTTGCACGCCCAGCGCGCTGGCGCGCTCACCAAAACGCACGGCGATGTCGTCGATCAGCTCTTGGGCATCGAGCACTTCGCAACGCAGCCCGAACGTTGGTTCGTCCAGCAGCGCCAGGTCACCCAGCGACTGCACCAAGCGCGCCGCGTTACGGGTGTTGCGCAGTGCCATCACCACCAGTTCGCGGTCGGCCGCGCGTGCCGCATCACCCTGCCAGCGCCCTTCCAGGGTCTCCAGGCAGGCGGTGGTGGCGGTCAGCGGCGAACGCAAGTCGTGCGACAGATTGCTGACACCCTCGCGCCGGAAGGAATCGAGCTGGCGCAATGCCGACCACTGGCGGCGTACCGTGTCGAGCATCATCGCGAAAGCACTGGTGAGTTGGCCGAATTCGTCTGGCGTTCTCGGTGGCAGTTGACGCTCGGGCGTATCGGGCGCGCCCTCGTCGAGCCCGCCTTGCGAGATGGACGCCACCGCATTGGTCAGCTGGCGCAGCGGCCGGGTCACCGTGGCCACGATCCAGGCCGTCAGCAAGGTGGCCAGCAGCACCACGCCCAGAATCGCCACCAGTGCCGGCTTGGCAATGCTGCTGCCGAGCACCTGCAGGCGCCCCTCGGGCAGCACGGGCTTGTGGCAGACCAGGTACAGATAACCGGCAACCGGCTCATCGTTGCGAATCAGCGCGCGCCGCACCACCCGGGCCGCGATGATGGCGCCCGCATCCATGCGTTCGGGGTCGTCGCCCATCACATACGGCATGTCCGGCTTGCCGGCCGCCTCCTGCACGGGTGCCAGCCGCACCTTGAAGCCGGGTGGCAGCTGCGCGCTGCCAGTCGACGACAGCACCACGCCCTTGGCGTCCAGCAGGTAGAGCTGGGTATCGGGCTCGAACAGCACCAGGTTGCGCAGGAACTGGTTGAACTCCTGCGGCTGGCGCTGGTGCATCTCGAAGATGTTGTCGTACATGCCAACCACCCGTCCCAGAAACGCATCCGCACGCTGGAAGGTGGTCTCGTGCTCGAAACGCTGGAATGCAAACAACACGGTCGCAATCACCCCCAGCGCCGTCAACGCGCCGGTGACGAAGATCGTCAACGCTATGCGCAGGCGCACACTCATGAACAGCCCGCGCTGCGCACGGCGCGATTCGCCTTGGCAGCGGCCCGGCGGCACGAGCTTGCCTGGGGTTGGCCCGGCGCGGCACTCATGCAGGCGCCTCGCGCATCTTGTAGCCGGCCCCGCGCACCGTCAGTATCAGCTGCGGCCGCATCGGGTCGGCCTCGAGCTTGGCGCGCAGCCGGTTGATGTGTGTGGTGACCGTATGCTCGTAACCGTCGTGGGTGTAGCCCCAGACCGCATCGAGCAGTTGGGCGCGCGAGAACACGTGGCCCGGATGCTGCGCGAAATACAGCAGCAGGTCGAACTCCAGCGCGGTGAAGTCGAGCGCCGTGCCCTGGTAACGCACGCTGCGCTTGACCGGCGCAATTTCAAGATCGCCATTGCGGATCAGGCTGGGCTGCCCCTGGGAATGGCCCTTGGCGGCGCGCTGAACATCGGCGCGGCGCAGCAAGGCCTTGACCCGTGCCAGCAACTCGGCCAGCGAGAATGGCTTGGTCAGGTAGTCATCGGCGCCCAGTTCCAGGCCCAGTACACGGTCGAGTTCGGTCGACTTGGCGGTGAGCATCAGGATCGGGGTGGTGTGTCCGCGCGCGCGCAGCGCCTTGCAGACCTCAAGTCCGTCCATGCCGGGCATCATCAGATCGAGGATCAGCAGATCGCTGGCTTGCTCGTTCTGGCTGTCCAGTGCCGCCCTGCCGTCGGCCACTGCCTGTACCTGGTAGTTGGCATTGCGCAGGTTCATGACCAGCAGGTCGCGGATATCGGCCTGGTCTTCAGCGACAAGTAGGTTGGCTGGCATGCTGGCATTGTCGTACGGCAGTCGGACTTCTTACGCCGCGCTCCAGCGGCGCGACGACGCGGCACCGGTCCCTCGGGTGGTCTGCTCAGGTGCGGCCGGCCAGGTGCTGGCGCGCTGCCTGCAGATCGGCCAGCGTGTCAATGTCGGTGACACAGCCGATGTCATCGACATCCAGCGTGAAAACCGGATGGTCCCGCAGCACCGATGCTGCGCCCTGCGGGCCGCTCAGCGCACGCAGCGCAGGCCCGCAAACGGACGCGAAGCCAACCGGATGGCCACGCCGTCCGGCAAAAGCCGGCTGCACCACAGGATGCCGGTGCAAGGCCTCGGCCACACCGCGCAGCGTGGCAGAGGCCACCAGCGGCAGGTCGGCCGGCAGGATCAACCATCCCGGCGCATCCGCAGTGGCCTGCGCAGCGGCCGCGATCGAATCGCCCATGCCCGGATGGGCGGCCGATTCCAGATGAAACGGCAAGCCACTCTCGCGCACCGCGGCCAGCGTGTGGTCCAGCACCGTGCGCGCACCGAGCAAGGCCTGAAGCTTGTGTGTCGTACCGCCGGAGGCGCGAAAGCGTTCGCCGCGGCCGGACGCCAGTACCAGCACCACCGGAAGGCGCAGGGTCGCCACCTGCGCCGGCATCACGCCGGGCCTTGACATGGGAACAGGGCAGGTCGGGTCACACGACAGTGTAGGGGCTGAAATGGCAGCATCGCCAGGCAGCGTCGCAGACTGTCTCGCCCTGAAAGTGCATACAGCCCTCGCGCACCTCATTGGTGCCTGTCGCTGTCTCATTTTGAGAATATTCTGTCCGCAGGCTCCGCGGCCAGGGTAAACCCTAGGCGAACTGGCTTTCACGCCTCCCACAATTTGACGGCTTCTGAAGCCCATGAATGCAAACTGGAGACAACCCATGCACGTACAACTGACGATCAACGGCAAGCCGCGCGACCTGGACCTTGCACCCAACACGCTGCTGGTGCAGGCACTGCGCGAGCATCTGCAACTCACCGGAACCCATGTCGGCTGCGACACCGCGCAATGCGGCGCCTGCACCGTGATCGTGGACGGCCATGCAGTGAAGTCCTGCAATGTGCTGGCCGCGCAGGTGGCGGGCGCCCATGTGACCACCATCGAAGGCCTGGCCGCCGCCGACGGCACGATGCATCCGATGCAGGCTGCGTTCAAGGACTGCCACGGATTGCAATGCGGCTTCTGCACCACCGGCATGGTGATGAGCGCCGTCGACCTGTGCAAGCACCACCCCAAGGCCAGCGAGGCCGAGATCCGCGAATTGCTCGAGGGCAATATCTGCCGCTGCACCGGTTACCAGAACATCGTGCGCGCCGTGGTCCAGGGACAAGCTGCCATGGCCGGCGGCAACTGACAAGGGAGACACATCATGGGTGCATCTGACTTTTCAAAACTTCCGCATATCGGTGAGTCGCTCAAGCGCAAGGAAGACTACCGCTTCCTCACCGGCGCCGGCCAGTACACCGACGACATCGTCCTGGCCAACCAATGCCATGCGGTGTTCGTGCGCAGCCCGCATGCCCACGCGAGCATCAACAGTATCGACCTGGCGGCAGCCAAGGCCATGCCCGGCGTGGTCGAGATCTTCACCGGCAAGGATGTCGAGGGCAAGATGGGAGGCCTGCCCTGCGGCTGGCTGATCAACAACCCGGACGGCAGTCCGATGAAGGAGCCAGCGCATCCGGTGCTGGCCCAGGGCAAGGTACGTTACGTGGGTGACCAGGTCGCGATGGTGGTGGCCGAAACCCTGGAGCAAGCCAAGAATGCGGCCGAGGCGGTCAGCGTCGACTACGACGTGCTGCCGTCCGTCGTGCGGGTGACCGATGCCGCCAAGGCAACGGCGTTACACGCCGAAGCGCCCGACAACCACTGCTACAAGTGGGCATTGGGCGACAAGGCACAGGTCGATGCCACCTTTGCCAAGGCGGCTCACGTGACCCGGCTCGATCTGGTGAACAACCGCTTGATCCCCAACGCGATGGAGCCCCGTGCGGCGATCGGCAGCTATAACCGCGCGACCGAGGAATACACGCTGTACGTGGCCAACCAGAATCCGCACGTCGAGCGCCTGCTGATGACAGCCTTCGTACTGGGCCTGCCCGAACACAAGGTGCGCGTGATCGCACCCGACGTCGGCGGCGGCTTCGGCTCCAAGATCTTCCTGTACGCCGAAGACGTGTGCCTGACCTGGGGCGCCAAACAGCTCAACCGCAGCATCAAATGGACAGCTGAGCGCAGCGAATCGTTCCTGACCGACGCGCACGGCCGCGACCATGTCAGCCACGCCGAGATGGCGATGGACAAGGACGGCAAGTTCCTGGCCATGCGTGTGCACACCGATGCCAACCTGGGCGCCTACCTGTCGACCTTCTCGACCGCAGTGCCCACCATCCTCTATGCCACGCTGCTGGCCGGCCAGTACACCACGCCGCAAATCCATGTGGAAGTGGACGCCTGGTTCACCAACACCTCGCCGGTCGATGCCTACCGGGGCGCCGGGCGGCCCGAGGCCACCTACCTGCTCGAGCGCCTGGTCACCCGCTGCGCCTGGGAGATGGGCCTGGGTCAGGACGAGATCCGCAAGCGCAACTTCATCACCACGTTTCCGTACCAGACGCCGGTGGCGCTGCAATACGACGTGGGTGACTACCCTGCCTGCATGGACAAGGCGAAGGCATTGGCCGACGTGGCCGGATTCGACGCCCGCAAGGCCGCCAGCAAGGCAAGCGGCCTGCTGCGCGGCATCGGCTACTCGAGTTACATCGAAGCCTGCGGCATCGCTCCGAGCAATATTGCCGGTGCTCTGGGCGCGCGCGCCGGTCTGTTCGAATGCGGCGAGGTCCGGGTGCATCCGACCGGCAGCGTGACGGTGTTCACCGGATCGCACAGCCACGGTCAGGGCCACGAGACCACCTTTGCCCAGGTGGTCGCGGCGCGGCTGGGTATTGCGGTCGAGGCGGTGGACGTGGTGCACGGCGATACCGGTCGTGTGCCCTTTGGCATGGGCACCTATGGCTCGCGTTCGATCTCGGTCGGCGGTGCAGCCATCATGAAGGCGCTCGACAAGATCGAGACCAAGGCCAAGAAAATTGCCGCCCACCTGATGGAGTCCAGCGACGTCGACGTGGAATTTGCCAATGGCGAGTTCACCGTCAAGGGCACCGACAAGAAGGTCACCTTCGGACAGGTGGCGCTGACGGCCTACGTGCCGCACAACTATCCGCTCGACAAGCTCGAACCCGGGCTCAACGAGACCGCGTTCTACGATCCGACCAACTTCACCTTCCCGGCGGGCACCTACATCTGCGAGGTCGAGATCGACCCGGCCACCGGCTTTACCCGGGTCGATCGCTTCAGCGCGGTAGACGACTTCGGCACCATCATCAATCCGATGATCGTCGAGGGCCAGGTGCATGGCGGCGTGGTGCAGGGCATCGGGCAGGCGCTGCTCGAGAACTGTGTCTACGACCCGCAAACCGGGCAGTTGCTGACCGGCAGCATGATGGACTACGCATTGCCGCGCGCCGACGACTTCCCCACCTTCAAGCTCGATACCATCTGCACGCCCTGCACCCACAATCCGCTGGGAACCAAGGGCTGCGGCGAAGCCGGCGCGATCGGTTCGCCTCCGGCCGTCATCAACGCGGTGCTCGACGCCTTGCGCGAACATGGCGTCACCGATTTTGACATGCCCGCATCGCCCGCCCGGGTGTGGGACGCGATCCAGGCAGCCAGGTCGAAGTAGCAGTAGCAGGAAAGGACACAACACCATGTACGCATTCAATTACGAGCGTCCGGCCAGTGCCGCCGACGCAGCCCGTCTCGCGGCGGCAGGCGCCAAGATCCTGGCCGGCGGCCAGACGCTGCTGGCGTCGATGAAGCTGCGCCTGGCCAGCCCGCCCAGCCTGGCCGACCTTGGCGGCATCGCCGCGCTCGCCGGCATCCGGCGCGAGGGCAATGCGCTGGTCATCGGGGCCATGACACGGCATGCCGCCGTGGCCGACAGCGCCGAGGTACTCTCCGCGATACCCGCGCTGGCCGACCTGGCCGGGCATATCGGCGACAAGCAGATACGCGCCATGGGCACGCTGGGTGGCTCGGTCGCCAACAACGACCCGTCGGCCTGTTATCCGAGCGCGGTGATGGCACTGGGCGCAACCGTCGTCACAACCCAGCGCAGCATCGCTGCCGACGATTTCTTCACCGGCATGTTCTCCACCGCGCTGAACGAAGACGAGATCATCACCGAGATCCGGTTTCCGATCGCCAAGCGTGCGGCCTACATCAAATTCAAGCAACCTGCCTCGCGTTTTGCCATGATCGGCGTCTTCGTCGCCCAGTTCGACGCCGGCGTGCGGGTGGCCGTCACCGGCGGCGGCAATGGGGTATTTCGCCACACCGGCCTGGAAGCGGCGCTGTCGTCAAGCTTCACTGCGCAGGCTGCGGCAGCAGTGCCGGTCGATGCGAGCGAGATGAACAGCGACATCCACGGCTCGGCCGATTACCGCGCCAACCTGGTCAGTGTGCTGACGCAGCGCGCTGTCACCAAGGCCCTGGGTTGACCGGCATCGACGCCATTACCGCGGCGCTCGAAGGCGCCGGGTATTTTGCCGACCGGCGCCTGGCCACGGCGGTTTTCCTGGCGCTCAAGCTCGAGCGCCCGCTGTTGCTCGAAGGCGAGCCCGGCGTCGGCAAGACCGAGCTGGCAAAGGCGCTGGGAACCGCCTTGCAACGCCCGCTGGTGCGGCTGCAGTGTTACGACGGGCTCGAGCAGCGCGAGGCGCTGTACGAATGGAACTACGCCGCGCAGCTGCTGCACATGCGGGCCGCCGAGCTGAACCACGACAAGGCGGCGCCGCAGGCCGATGCGGTCGAGCGCGAGGTCTACCAGGAGCGATACCTGATCGGGCGTCCGTTGTTGCAGGCGCTGCAGACGCCGGCGCCGGGGGCGGTGCTGCTGATCGACGAGATCGACCGTGCCGACGAGCCGTTCGAAGCTTTTCTGCTGGAGTACCTGGGTGAGTACCAGGTCAGCATTCCCGAACTCGGCACGGTGCGCGCGCAGGCGCCGCCGGTGACGATCCTGACCAGCAACCGCACGCGCGAACTCAATGACGCGGTCAAGCGCCGCTGCCTGTACCACTGGCTGGATTATCCCCAGCGTGAACGCGAACTGGCCATCGTGCGCGCGCGCGTGCCGCAGGCTTCGCAGGCCTTGTCGCTGCAGGTCGCGCAATTCATCGGGCGGCTGCGCAGCGCCACCGCTGCCGGCACCTTCCACCGCGCTCCAGGCATTGCCGAGAGCGTCGAGTGGGCCCGCGCGCTGGTGGCACTGGACACGCTGGTGGTCGATCCGGAAGTCGTGGCCGACACCGCCGGCATCCTGTTCAAGCAACGTGAAGACGTCGCGGCGCTGACCCATGCGCTGGCCCACGATTTGCTGCAACCCGAAGAGGCCGCCACATGAAAGAGCGCAGCGCCTCCCATGCAACTCGGTGACGCGCGCAGCGGCAAGCTGGCCGACAACCTGACCGGTTTCGGCCGCACCCTGCGCCGTGCCGGCATTGCGGTGGACAGTGCCCGCATGGCGCTGGCCAGTGAAGCCCTGACCTTGGTCGACCTGGGCCGGCGCGACGATGTCGGTGCCGCTCTCGAGGCGGTGCTGGTCAGCCAGCAGCGCGACCGTGACGTGTTCCGCGAACTCTTCGACGTGTACTTTCGCGACCCGGCCATTGCCAACAAGCTGCTGGCCCAGATGCTGCCCAGCGCCGATGGCAAGGCTGAAGTGCCCAAGGGCCGTCCGCGCGTGCGCGATGCGTTGTCGCCGCCCAGGGAACCGGTCACCGGAGCTACGCCCGGCGCCGACCAGAAGATCGACCTGGACGCGGCCATGACCGCCAGCGACGTGGCCCGCCTGCGCCATGCCGACTTCAACGCGCTGGCCGCCAGCGAGTTCCGGCTGGTCGAACGACTGGCGCGTGAGATCCGGCTGCCGATACCGCACTTTGATGCGCGCCGCATGCGTCCTGGCTCCGGCGGCGCGCGGCTGCACTGGAGCGGCGTGATGCGCGCTGCAGCGCGCACCGGCGGAGAGGTCGTGCGCCTGCCCCGCATGCAACGCCGCTCCCAGCCGTTGCCGCTGCTGGTGCTGGTCGACGTGTCGGGCTCGATGGAGCGTTATGCGCGGCTGCTGCTGGCCTTCCTGCACACATCCACGCGCGCGCTGCGCCGACGCGATGTGTTTGCGTTCGGCACCCACCTGACAGACCTGGGCGAGGCAATGCGCCTGGCCGACACCGACCAGATGCTGGCCGCGGCCGGGCGTGAAATCGACGATTTCGCCGGCGGCACCCAGCTCGGCGAATCGCTGACCAGCCTGCGCCTGCAGCACGCCCGGCGTCTGGTGGGTCGGCGTACGCTGGTGCTGCTGATCACCGATGGGCTCGACACCGGCGAGCCGCAGGTGCTGGGCCAGGAGCTCGACTGGCTACGCCGGCATTGCCATCGTCTGCTGTGGCTGAACCCATTGCTGCGCTTTGACGGTTATGCGCCCCTGGCGCGCGGCGCCGCCGCGCTGCACACGCGCGCGCACGGCATGCTGGCGGTGCACAACCTGGAACGGCTCGAAGACCTGGCCAGCAGTCTGGCCAAGCTGCTGGCACGCTGATGCGCCGCGCGACGACAGCTACCATCAGCAACTTCCCGCACCATCCTATGCAACACCGACAGGAGCCTTGAACCATGGACATGCAAGCCAGCCGCCAGCTCGCGGTAACCCAGCAACAGGCCTGGGATGCGCTCAACGACCCTGAGGTGCTCAAGCTGTGCATACCCGGCTGCGACAAGATCGAGGCAACGGAACCGGGCCGCTATGCGGTGGGCGTCGCGGTCAAGATTGGCCCGGTGTCAGCCAAGTTCAATGGCAAGATCACGCTCAGTGACATGAATCCGCCCGCAAGTTACACGCTGACCTTCGATGGCCAGGGCGGCGCGGCCGGCTTTGGCAAAGGCACGGCCCAGGTCACGCTGACACCCAACGACGCAGGCTGCGAACTGGGCTATACCGTGCATGCGCAGGTGGGCGGCAAGGTGGCGCAGCTCGGGCAACGCCTGATCGATGGCGCGGCCAAAGGCATGGCCGAGGACTTCTTCAAGCGTTTCGACAATGAGATGCAACGCCGCTACCCGGCTGCCCAAGCGCCGGCCGCAGCACCGGTAGCGCAGGCCCGCGCTGCCAACGGCATTTCCCCCTGGGTCTGGATCGCTGGTGCGGCAGTGCTGGCCGTCATCTGGTGGTTTGCGCGCTGAAGGAACGGCGATGGAAAATCTCGACGTCATGGTGCTGCGCACGCTGCGCGACTGGCGCGCGGCCGGAAAGCGGGCCTTGCTCGCCACTGTGGTGCGGACCTGGGGTTCATCGCCGCGCCCGATCGGCTCGATCATGGCCTTGTGCGAAGACGGGTCGGTGGTTGGCTCGGTCTCCGGCGGCTGTATCGAGGATGACCTGATCTACCGCCATACCGCCGCTTTTGCCGAAACGGCCGGCAAGCAAACGCAGCAGGGTTTTCCTTCGGGGCCACCGACCTTCGTCAAATATGGCGTGACTGCCGACGAGGCGCACCGATTCGGCCTGCCTTGCGGGGGCACACTCGAACTGCTGCTCGAATATGACCCTGCACCTGACCTGCTCGGTCAACTGGTGCAGGCGCTCGACGCCGGAACACTGATGCTGCGCCGGGTCCGCCTGTCGGACGGACAGGTGCAGCTGGAACAAGCCAGCACGCCCCAGGTACTGCAACTCTCCGACACCGATCTGGTCAACGCGTTCGGGCCGGAATACCGCATGCTGCTGATCGGCGCCGGCCAGCTGACCGAATACCTGGCCACGATGGCGCTGTTCAGCGGTTTTGCCGTCACGGTCTGTGATCCACGCGTGGAATACCGCAGTGCCTGGTCGGTTGCCGGAGCCAGGCTCGTCAGCGACATGCCCGACGACACCGTGATCGCGTTCAAGCCGGACCGGCGCAGCTGCGTGGTGGCACTGACCCATGATCCCAAGCTCGACGACCTGGCATTGCTAGAGGCGCTGAACACCGAGGCGTTCTACGTCGGCGCGATCGGATCACGGCGCAACAACGAGGCACGACGCGAGCGCATGATCACGCATTTCGAGCAGACAGCGCAATCGCTGGCGCGCTTGCGCGGACCGATCGGTATCTATATCGGCAGCAAGACTCCGCCGGAAATCGCCGTCAGCGTGATGGCGGAAATCCTTGCCGTCAAAAATGGCGTCGCGCTGCCGCGCGAGATGGAAGTGGCCCGTGCCAAGGACGGTCAGGCGCTGGCCGCCAGCCCTTCCGACCACCGGGTTTGCGGCATCGATTGAACCCGCCTGCCGCAAACAACGGCGCACGCTCCGGCCACGCCGCCGCGAACTATCGCCATCCTGCCTTTGCCAACACCATTCTGTGCTTCAATTACGCATGAAAAACACCCTTCTCTTCGCAGCCCTGGCCCTGACCCTGGCACTGCCCGGCCATGCCGCCGACAGCGAGACGCTGCCCTCTGGCGTCACCATCAACCACCTGCGCACCGGCACCGGCGCCAGTCCCAAGGCCAGCGATGTGGTCCAGGTCCACTACCGTGGCACGCTGGCCGACGGCAAGGAGTTCGACAGCTCGTACAAGCGCAACGCGCCAGCCAGCTTTCCGCTTGGCCGTGTCATCCCCTGCTGGACCCAGGGCCTGCAGAAAATGAAGGTTGGCGGCAAAGCCCGGCTGATGTGCCCGCCATCGACAGCATATGGCGACAAGGGCGCGGGTGGCGCCGTGCCACCCAATGCCACGTTGACATTCGAAGTCGAGCTGCTGGCCATCGAGAAGTGATCCGGTAACACACGCTGAACTTTCGCTAACAAAGGCAACACCCGATGGACACCACCTCTTCGCGTTTTGGCAGCGGCCGTTCGGTTCGGCGCATTGAAGACGACAAGTTGCTTCAGGGCCTGGGCCAGTTTACCGACGACATCACCGGTGACAGCACCTATGCAGAGCATGTGCACGCATGTTTCCTGCGTTCGCCCTATCCGCATGCGCGCATCGTGTCGGTCGACACAGCGGCGGCGCTTGCCATGCCCGGCGTCGTGGCGGTTTACCAGGGTGCCGACCTGGTTGCCGCCGGCGTCAAGCCGATTCCCGGATCGTCCGGTTTTCCGCGTACCGGCGGCGCGCCGGGTGCAACGCCGCCACGCCACATCCTGGCGCATGAAAGGGCGCGCCATGTCGGCGAGGCCGTGGCCGTGGTCCTGGCCAGCACCATGGAGCAGGCGCGCGATGCTGCGGAAGCGGTGGTCGTCGACTACGACGAACTGCCGATGGTCGTGATGCTGGCGGGCGCCATAACCGCCGGTGCACCGGTGGTCTGCGACGACGCGCCCGACAACATCGCCGCCGAGATGCGCCATGGCAATGCGGCGGCAACCGATCAGGCCTTCGCCGGCGCCACCCATGTGGTCAAACTCGATCTCACCAATCAGCGCTTGGCGGCACTGACGCTCGAGCCGCGTTCGGTACTTGCGCTGGTGGACCCGAAAGATGGTCGGCTGCTGGTGCGCATGAGTTCGCAGATGCCCTCGGGTATCCGCAATTCACTGGGCAAGGACATCATGGGCATCGGTGTCGAGAATATCCGGGTGACGGTCGGCGACGTTGGCGGCGGCTTCGGCATGAAAGGGGGCATCCACCCCGAGGATGCGGTCATTGCCTGGTGTGCCTGGACGCTCAAGCGGCCAGTCAAGTGGATCGCGGACCGCAGCGAGGAATTCCTGAGCAGCGCCACCGGTCGCGACACCGAGAGCCACGCGGAGCTGGCGCTCGATGCAAGTGGCCGCATTCTGGGTCTGCGCGTGCATGCGTTTGCCAACGTCGGCGCCTACGCCACCGGCGCCGGTGTTGCCATTCCGCTGCTGATCGGACCCTGGGTGCAGACCGGCGTCTATGACATCCAGACCATCGACTTCCATTTCAGGGCCGTGCTCACCAACACCGCGCCGGTCGGCGCCTACCGTGGCGCTGGCCGGCCGGAGGCGATCTACATCATCGAGCGGCTGATGGACGAGGCCGCCCGCCAGAGCGGCATCGACCGCATATCGCTGCGCCGGCGCAACTTCATCCGCCCCGACCAGATGCCCTACAAGAACCCCATGGCACAGGTCTACGACGATGGCAAGTTCGAACATGTGATGGACCAGGCCCTGGCGATGGCCGACTGGGACGGGTTTGCCGCGCGCGCGGCGGCATCGCGCAGCAGCGGCAAATGGCGCGGTCTGGGCATCGCGACCTTTCTGGAATGGACCGGCGCCAATGTGTTCGAAGAGCGCGTCACGTTGACCGTATTGGCCGACGGCGTGATCGAGGTGTTTGCCGCGGTCAATGGCATGGGCCAGGGCATCGCGACCTCGCTGGCGCAGCTGGTGGTGGATGTGTTCGATGTGCCACTGGAAAACATCCGCGTGGTGCTGGGCGATACCGACCGCGGCGACGGTTTTGGCAGCGCCGGCTCGCGCTCCATCTTCGCTGGCGGATCGGCCGTGCGCGTCGGATCTGAACGCACCATCGACCACGCGCGCCTGCTTGCCGCCAGCAAGCTGGAAGCGGACGCCCAGGACATCGAATACAGCGCCGGTCGCTTCCAGGTCAAAGGCACCGATCTGGGCATCGGCCTGTTCGAGCTGGCCGCCGCCCAGGACGGCAAGCGTATCCATCTCGAATCGACCAGCTCCGTCAGCGGGCCGTCCTGGCCCAACGGCTGCCATGTCTGCGAGATCGAGCTGACACCGCAAACCGGTGAAGTCCAGGTGCTGCGCTACACCTCGATGAACGATGTCGGCCGCGTGGTAAACCCGATGATCGTCGTCGGCCAGCTCGACGGCGGCGCGATCCAGGGCATCGGCCAGGCGCTGACCGAGGCCGTGGTCTACGACCCGCAATCGGGCCAGCTGCTGACCGGCAGCCTGATGGACTATGCGGCGCCGCGCGCCGACATCACGCCGGCGTTTCGCAACGAGATGGACCAGTCGACGCCTTGCAAGAACAACCCCTTGGGTGTCAAGGGTGTCGGCGAACTCGGCACCATCGGCGCCACCCCCTGCATTGTCAACGCGGTGGCCGATGCACTGGCCCGCAACGGCAAGTCCGGGCGCACGCCGCTGCTGCAGATGCCGCTGACACCGGCCCGCCTGTGGGAGCAGTTGCAAGCCTGAGCCCGGTGGCGCCTGGCCCGCGGGCGGGCCGGCGCCATGCGTCAAGCGTGCGCGCCGACATGCCCGGACGTGCCAACGCGCGCCGTGGTCCGGCCACGGCCATCCGTGGCGCCGCAGACGCAAATGTTATCTGCCTGTGATGTTGCGCGATACCCGCGCGATCTGGCCGCCGCACAGTCGGTCCATCGCCAATCGCATCACCAGGAGAACCGCATGCAGCTCGCCACCCACCTCTCCCACCCGATCGCCGCACCGACAGGGATGCCCGTGTGCTGGACCGATATGGTCGCGCACCGCAAGGACCTGGTGCGTTTTGCCCAACGCCGCCTGCAGGATCCGATGCTGGCCGAGGACGTGGTGCACGACGTGTTCGAGGCAGTGTTGTCCGGCCGGGCCGCATTTGCCGGCCGCGCCGCCTTGCGTTCATGGCTCACCGCGATATTGAAGAACAAGATCGTCGACCTGGTGCGCCAGCGCGCCGGCATCGACAGCCTGGAGGAGCAGACCGACGCCGACGGCGCACTGGCGATCGCCTGCCCGCAACCCGGCCCGCATGACACGGCGGAGCAGCGTGAATTGCTGGCGCAGACACTGGCCCGCATCGACGCCCTGCCCGCCGCGCTGCGCGATGTGATGCAGCTGCGCGTGCTGCAGGACCAGCCTACCGACCTGGTCTGCAAGACACTGGCGATCTCGCCGGACAACCTTTTCGTCAGGCTGCACCGGGCGCGGGCGCAGTTGATGAACTGAAGCCCGCAGCCGGCCTCACCGTCCCCAGCGCAACACCATGGGATCGAGCCGGCGGGCCGCGTCCAGCAAGCCCTGGCGCACCGCCGGATGCATCGCCGGGAACGGATGGCGGCCACTGTCGCTGCCGATGATGCCGCCCTCCAGCATCAAGGCCTTGCACGACAGGATGCCGGCCTGGCGGTTTTCGTAGTTGATCAAGGGCAACCAGCGCTGGTACTGGCGCACCGCCTCCTCGCGGTCGCCGGCCATGTAAGGATCGAAGATCTGGCGGATGCCGTCCGGGTAGCCCCCGCCGGTCATGGCACCGTTGGCACCCGCATCCAGGTCGGCCAGCAGCGTGATGGCCTCCTCGCCATCCCACGGGCCTTCGATCGCGTCGCCGCCCACGGCGATCAGCTCGCGCAGCTTGGACGCCGCCTGCGGCGTCTCGATCTTGAAATAGGCGACGTTGGTTATCTCTGTGGCCATGGCCGCCAGCAAGGCCACGCTCAGCGGCGTGCCACTGACTGGCGC
>JAGPBF010000026.1 GCA_018063505.1 Rhodoferax sp. | reverse complement strand
AGCCGCCACCGACCACCACCACGTCGACACTGACCTGACCCCGCAGCGCCGGCAGCGCAGGTCCGCGCGCGACGCTGGCCTCGTAATAACTGCGCTGGTTGAGCTGGGTATCCGAACCGATCAGCGAAGTCGTCCACCACCCCATCTTCAGGCGCCCTGCTTCGAGCCGGACCGGCCGGCAGTCGGGTTGCGCTTGGCCACCTGGCCACAAAGATAGGTCCAGATGAAGGCCGAGGCGGCCTGGCTGGTCAGTTCTGCATGGTCGTATGCGGGCGCCACCTCGACACAATCCATCGCCACGGTATGCAGGACCGCCAGCTCTTCGAGCAGCGTCAACACCTGCGAACTGCTCAGCCCGCCGGGCTCGGGTGTTCCGGTGCCCGGTGCAAAGGCCGGATCCAGGCAATCGATGTCCAGCGTCAGGTAACAGGGCCGCTTGCCAAGCCGCTGCACGATCTGCGCCACCACGTCCTGCAGGTCGGCGCCGTCCTTGCCGCGCAGATCGCGGGCGGTGTAGATCAGCCCGCCCTGGTCGCGCACGTATTCGCGCGCGGCACGCTCGCCGGCAGAACGCAGGCCGATCTGCACACAGGCACTGGCCTCGACCAGGCCTTCGGCGATCGCCTCGTAGGTCCAGGTGCCATGGCCCGACGGTTCGCCGAAGTGGTCGGTCCAGGTATCGCAATGCGCATCGAAATGCACCAAAGCCAGTGGCCCGTGTTGTGCCCGCGCGGCGCGCAGCAGCGGCAAGGTGACGGAGTGGTCGCCGCCGATGAACACGCAATGGTGGCGCGCCATCAGATCGCCACTCTCCCTCTGGACGATGGCGCGGACCTCGGCCAGCGGCGACGCATTGGGCAGCCGCATGTCGCCAGCATCACCCAGCAAGGCCAGTGGCGACACGTCAAAATGGGGATGGATGCCATCACACAGCATCAGGCTGGCCCGGCGTACCTCGGCCGGTCCGAAGCGCGCGCCCGGCCGGTTGCTCACCGCACCGTCGAACGGAATGCCGACGACCGCGAAATCCTGGTCCTGCAGCGGCGCTGCCGCCAGAAACCGGTTGCTGTTCATGACGTACGCGAACTCACCCATGGGCATGATCGAAAGACTCCCTGTGAAACGCTGACCATAACGCATTCTTCACGCACAATCGGTGCCAATTGCGCGCCATGCAGCCGGACCACCGGGCCGGTGCACCACGCTCCAACCTGCGCCCGCCGCGTCCCGAATCCTTCCTCGATGACACCCTCGCAAACCCGCCTCATCGCGTATGGCAGCCTGGCGCTGAGCATGACGCTGACCGGCAGCTACGTCGCACTCTCCAAGCCGCTGGTGGCTGCCCTGCCGGTATTCCTGCTTGGCTGGATGCGCTTCGGCATTGCGGCCGTGGCGATGCTGCCCTGGTTGCGCAAGCCGGCCCACGAAGCGGCGATGACACCCCAAGTCCGCACCCTGCTGTTCCTGGAGTCGTTCGTCGGCAACTTCCTGTTCTCGATCTGCATGTTGTACGGCGTGAGCATGACCACGGCGGTATCCGCCGGCGTCATTCTGGCCGGCATACCGGCGATGATTGCGTTGATGAGCTGGCTGTTTCTCGGCGAGAAGATCAGTACCCGGATGAAACTGGCAGCGAGCTGCGCCATGCTGGGTCTGGCGGTGCTGGCGCTTGCCCGTGCCGATGTGTTCGCCGGTCAGCCCCATGCGACGCAAGTGCCCGATACCGCCTGGCTCGGCAATCTGCTGGTGTTTGGCGCCGTGGTCTGTGAAGGGGCCTACGCGGTCATCGGCAAGAAGCTCACCGGTGCCATGGGGCCCAAGCGCATTGCCTCGCTGATCAATCTGTGGGGCTTTGCGCTGATGACCCCGTTCGGGCTGTACCTGGCGCTGGACTTCGACTTTGCCGGCGTCGATGCCGGCATCTGGGTGCTGCTGGTTTTCTATGCGCTGGCCGCGAGCATGGGAACCGTGTGGTTGTGGATGACGGGTGCCAGATACCTGCCGGCCTCGCAAGGCGGGATCTTCACGGTGATGCTGCCGATATCTGCGGCCCTGGTCGGCGTGCTGGCCCTGGGCGAGACCATGACAGGCCTGCAGTTGCTGGCATTTGCGATTGCATTGTTCGGGGTGTTCCTGACCTGGAACCACCGCTGACAGGCAGTGCTCGAAAAACCGGCTACCAGCGGTCGATCCGGTACGGCGCGAGGTCGATCGAAGGCGCACCGCCCTGCATCAGCGTGGCCATGATGCGGGCGGTGACACCACACAGGGTCAGCCCCAGATGCTGGTGACCGAACGCGAAGAACATGCCGGCGTGGCGGGGCGCCGCACCGAGTACCGGCAGATGGTCGGGCAGCGATGGCCGAAAGCCCATCCATTCGCTGGCCATCGTCGTGTCAATACCGGGCAGCAAGGCCTGCATGCTGCGGCGCAGCAACTGGTAGCGACGGGGGTCGGGCGGCAACTGCAGACCGCCAAACTCCACGGTCCCGGTCATGCGCAGACCCACCGACATTGGCGTCATGATCACATTGCGTTCGGTCGATGCGATCGGCCTGCGCAACTGCATCTGTGCCCTCTTCGTACCTGCTGCCGCGGACCAGGGCACGGTGATGTGGTAACCGCGCTCGGTATCGAGGGGCACCCGGTAACCCAGGCTGGCGGCCAGCGGCGCCGACCAGGCTCCTGCGCACAGCAATACCTGGCGCGCACGCAGCAGTTCGCCACCCTGCAAGTGCACCGCCAGCGGCCCATCCGACGACGGCTCAATGCGCAGCACCCGCGCCTGCCGCAGCTGGCCGCCAGCCCGCAGCAATGCATCGACCAGGCCGGTGCACACCGCATGCGGGTCTGCCACATGGCCGGTACCCGGATAACAGATGCCACCGCGCACTTCGGCATTCAGGCCCGGAGCCTCGGTGCGGATATCGGAGGCCGCCACGACATCGCCGGGCACACCCAGCGCAGCCATCTCCCGCGCCTGCGCCAGCGCGACCTGCTCTCCGGCAGCACTCTCCCATACCCGCAGATAACCGTCGTGGTGCAGCAGGTCTGCGATACCCGCCTGCCCCATCAGGTCGGTCAGGTCGTCCAGCGCGGTCTGCTGCAAGGCCACCAAGGCGGCAATTCCCCGCGCCAGCGCAGACGGGCGGGCAGCCCAGACAAATCGCGCCAGCCACGGCAATAAAGGCAACAGATACGCGGCGCGCAGACGCAGCGGACCATCAGCGTCACGCAGGTACGACCAAGCTGCACGCAGCACCTGGGGGTTGGCCAATGGCACCCGCTGCTCGGTGGCAACATGGCCTGCATTGCCGAAGCTCGCGCCCTGGCCAGGTGGCTGCGCATCGACCAGGCAGACCTGCCGCCCGGCTTGGGCCAGCCGCAAGGCGCAGGCGGCGCCCACCAGCCCGGCGCCGATCACGAGCACGTCGGTATCGTGGCGTTGCATCACGCGTGGCTGCTGCGGCCGGCCGTTGCTGGCATCAGGAGATGCCCCAGGCGTAAGGATCGGCCGCATCGACCAGCAGGTGGGTCTCGGCACAGACATGGGCCTGGCCCTGGATCGTCGGTATCAGCTTGCCATCGAGCATCCGGTACGAGGCCTCGAACACGCTGCCCAGCACGCTTTCCTGGCGCCAGAGCGTACCGGCGGCAAGCTTGCCGTCGGCTGCCAGGCAGGCCAGCTTGGCGCTGGTGCCGGTGCCGCACGGTGAGCGGTCGTAGGCCCGTCCCGGACACAGCACGAAGTTGCGTCCGTCGTGGCCGCCATCGGCGGCCGGCCCCATCAGTTCGATATGGTCGATCTCGGCGCCGTCCAGACCGGTCACGCCGGCGGCCGAGAGCGCCTGCCTAATCGCCCAGGCCCGCTCGGTCAGCGGCTCGACCGATGGCAGGTCCATCGCCAGCGCGCCGGCATCACACAGGAAGAACCAGTTCCCACCCCAGGCCACATCGCCGCGCACGATGCCGTGGCCGGGAACGTCGAGCACCACGTCGGCGAGGTGGCGGAAAGCCGGCACGTTCTCGATCCGCACTACACCCTCGCCCCGCAGTTCGACCTGCACCGTGCCCACTGGCGTGTCCAGTGCATAACTGCCGGGCGTGACCCGGCCCAGGTATTCGAGCGTGGCCATCAGGCCAATCGTGCCGTGGCCACACATGCCCAGGTAACCGACGTTGTTGAAGAAGATCACCGACGCCAGAGCGCCCCGGGTCCGCGGCGGCAGCAGGACGGCGCCGACGATGACGTCGCTGCCGCGCGGTTCGCACACCGTGGCACGACGGTAGTGATCATGCTGGCTGCGCAGTTCGTGCACGGCCTGTGGCAAGGGCAGGTCCTGCAGATCGGGGAAACCCGACAACACAACACGGGTGGGCTCGCCGCCGGTATGGGAGTCGATGCAGTGGATGTTTTGCATGCGCGTTTTCTCGTTCGTGGAAAGGGGTCAGGCTAGGCCAGGGCGGTCGACGAGACGACCACGCCGTCTTCATCGGCGTACAGCCATTCGCCTGGGCGTACCCAGTGCCCTTGCACCATCAACGGCACCTCACGCTCGCCGTCGCCAAGCTTGCGCGGTGGCATGGGCATGCAGGCCAGCGCCAGGATGCCCAGCGGCAATGGCAGCAGTTCATCGACGTCCCGCACACATCCATTGACCAGGATCCCGGCCCATCCATTGCGCGCCGCGGCAGCGCCCAGATTGCCGCCCACCAGGGCCCGGCGCAGCGAGGCGCCGCCATCGACAACCAGCACCCGCCCGCCGCCAGGCTCGTCCAGCGCCGCCTTGACCAGCGCGTTGTCCTCGAAGCAGCGCACCGTCGCAACCGTTCCGCAGAAGCGCCGGCGAGCGCCAAAATTGCGGAACACCGGCGGCAGCACGCGAAAATTGCCACTCGAATCGTCGCGGTGTGCATCGCAAAGATCGCACACCGGCTTGGGGTCTGCCATGGTCTTGTTCCCTCCTGATAACAATGAATTTGCGAGTCGCTGCGCCATGTTAACGCTGCAACCTGCGACTTCGCTTGAAGCCGCCAGCAATGCTGCATCGCGCGCCGGCAGACCGATCGCAGGCGCGCACGGCCACCTGCCAAATCCCTGGGACGCGATGCAATGCACTCAGCAATGCGGCCGTCAGAGGGAAAACCGCCTTTTGGCGGCACACGCAAAAACAACACGCCAGAGTGAAAAACATCAGTTTTCCCTTGGAAACGGGTTTTTTCTCCAGTAGCATCCGCATTGCCGGAGGAGAAGCAGTTCTCCAATGGTGATTAATCAACTTCCAGAAGGACAATTCAATCATGGCAACTGCAAAAAAAGCCCCGGCCAAAAAGGCCCCCGCCAAGAAAGCTGCTCCCGCAAAGAAAGCAGCTCCGGCAAAGAAAGTAGCCGCCAAGGCGCCAGCCAAGAAGGCTGCACCTGCAAAGAAGGCTGCTCCCGCCCAAAAAGCTGCTCCGGCCAAAAAGGCTGCAGCCAAGAAGGCACCGGCCAAGAAGCGCACTGTCAATGCTGCCTTCATGAAGGCCCTGACCCCCAGCGCAGCGCTGGCAGCCGTGGTGGGCCCGAACGCCTTGCCACGCACCGAAGTCGTCAGCAAGCTGTGGGTCTACATCAAGAAGAACAAGCTGCAGGACGCGGTCAACAAGCGCATGATCAACGCGGATGCCAAGCTCAAGGAAGTCTTCGGCAAGATGCAGGTCTCGATGTTCGAGATGGCTGGCCTGATCGGCAAGCACCTCAAGTAAACGCTGTTCCAGCGTTTGTGCAAAGGCCGGCATCCGCCGGCCTTTTTTTTATCGTGCGGCAACAAGTTGCAACGTACGCCCTAGGGTTTGTCCCGATTCGGTGGATACGCACCACCCGGCGAAACCGCTGTGGTGATCGCTAGAATCACCGGTGCACCCTCGTGGTGCTTTGGCCGGAAAATACCAATGACAATCGCATCGACGGCCCCCTACTTCTGACAACCTCCGACCTTGATACGTTTCATCTTTACCCGCCTGGGTTTGATCATTCCCACCTTTCTGGGCATGACGCTGCTGGTGTTTTTCCTGATCCGCATGGTCCCTGGCGACCCGGTCGAGACGCTGGCGGGCGAGCGCGGCATCGACCCGGTGCGCCACGCGGCACTGCTCAAGGAGTATGGCCTGGACCGGCCGATCATGGTGCAGTACGGCATCTACATCAGCCGCGTACTGCAGGGTGATCTGGGCCGCTCCATCATCACCCACGCGCCGGTGCTCGACGAATTCAGGGCCTTGTTTCCGGCCACGATCGAGCTGGGTGCCTGCGCCATCCTGTTCGCGTTGATCGTCGGCATACCGGCGGGAATATTGGCGGCGGTCAAACGCAATTCGGTATTCGACCATGGGGTCATGGGTGTCTCGCTGACGGGATATTCGATGCCGATCTTCTGGTGGGGCCTGTTGCTGATCCTGCTGTTCTCGGTGCAACTCGACCTGACCCCGGTGTCCGGCCGCATCGACGTGCGCTATTTCATCGAACCGGTCACCGGTTTCCTGCTGATCGACTCCTGGCTGGCCGGAGACAAGGGCGCATTCTGGTCTGCCGTCTCGCATCTGCTGCTGCCCACGATCGTGCTGGGCACCCAGCCACTGGCGGTGATCGCCCGCATGACCCGCTCCTCGATGCTCGAGGTGCTCGGTGAGGACTATGTGCGCACGGCACGCGCCAAGGGCCTGTCCAACCTTCGGGTGGTGGGACTGCATGCCCTGCGCAACGCGCTGATCCCGGTGGTTACCGTCATCGGCCTGCAGATCGGCGTCCTGTTCACCGGCGCGTTGCTGACCGAAACCATCTTCTCCTGGCCCGGCGTCGGCAAATGGCTGATCGAGGCGATTGGCCGGCGCGACTATCCCGTGCTGCAGGGCGGCGTGTTGCTGGTCGGCGCGGTCGTGATGGGCATCAGTCTGCTGGTCGACATCACCTACGGCATCATCAATCCACGTATCAGGCATCAGCGGTGAGCACCCGTACCATGACCCCTCCCACCGCCACGCAAGCGCCGGAACCACCAGGCCCGCTGCGCGAGTTCTGGAACTACTTCAGTGCCAACAAGGGTGCCATTGCAGGGCTGGTCATCGTAGTCACGATGATGCTGGTGGCGCTGTTTGCACCCTGGCTGGCGCCCCACGATCCGATCATCACCAACAGCGACATTGCGCTGCAGCCGCCGTTCTGGCAGACCGGCGGCACGCTGGCCTACCCGCTGGGTACCGACGCGATCGGACGCGACATCCTGTCGCGCCTGATCCATGGCGCGCGCCTGTCGCTGGTCATCGGCGTCGCCGTGGTGGCGGTGTCGGTGCTGGTGGGCACCATCCTGGGCCTGACGGCCGGTTATTTCCGCGGCGTCTACGAAATTGCGGTGATGCGCGCGATGGACATCATCCTGACCCTGCCCAGCCTGCTGCTGGCCATCGTCATCGTGGCCATCCTGGGGCCGGGCATCATGAACGCGATGCTGGCCGTGGCGGTGGTGATCCTGCCGCACTACGTGCGGATCACCCGCGCTGCCGTGATCTCCGAGACATCCAGGGACTATGTCACGGCTGCGCGCATGAACGGCGCCAGCAACCTGCGCCTGATGCTTAGCGAGGTGTTGCCCAATTGTGCTGCGCCGCTGATCGTGCAGGCCTCGCTGGGCATCTCCACCGCCATCCTCGATGCAGCAGCGCTGGGTTTCCTCGGACTGGGCGCACAACCGCCTTCGCCGGAATGGGGCACGATGCTGGCCGACGCACGCGAATTCGTACTGCGTGCCTGGTGGGTGGTCACCTTTCCCGGCATCATGATCCTGGTCACGGTACTGGCCTTCAATCTGCTGGGCGACGGGCTGCGCGATGCCTTCGATCCCAAACTCAAACGCTGAAGACGCTGGCGATGGCATTGCTTGAAATCAGGAATCTCTCGGTCGACTTCCCGTCGGGCAACGGCGTGATGCACGCGGTCGACGGCGTCGACCTCACGCTCGACGCCGGTGATGTGCTCGGTATCGTTGGCGAATCGGGCTCGGGCAAGAGCGTCACGATGATGGCCTTGATGGGGCTGGTGGCGTTCCCAGGCCTGGTCAAGGCCGACCGCTTGCACTTCGACGGGCATGATCTGATGCGCCTGTCGCCGCGCCAGCGCAGCGCACTGACCGGCAAAGACCTGGCCATGATCTTCCAGGATCCGACCACCAGCCTGAACCCGTGTTTCACGATTGGGTTCCAGCTTGCCGAAACGCTCAAGCTGCATCTGGGAATGGACGCAAAGGCCGCGCGGCGTCGCTCGATCGAGTTGCTCGAACAGGTCGGAATACCGGCGCCCGAAAGCCGCCTCAAGGTGTATCCGCACCAGATGTCGGGCGGCATGAACCAGCGTGTGATGATCGCCATCGCCATTGCCTGCAACCCCAAGCTGCTGATCGCCGACGAACCCACCACCGCGCTGGACGTGACGATCCAGGCGCAGATTCTCGATCTGTTGCGCTCGCTGCAAAGAGACCGCGGCATGGCGCTGGTGCTGATCACGCACAACATGGGCGTGGTGTCGCAGATGGCGCAGCGGATCGCAGTGATGTACGCCGGCCAGATCATGGAAGAACGCGCCGCGCAGGATCTGTTCAAGCGGCCCTTGCACCCGTATACCGAGGCCTTGATGGCCGCAATGCCCGAACGCAGTGACGGCAGCCGTCGCCTGGCGACGATTCCCGGCATGGTGCCAGGTCTGTATGACCGCCCCGAAGGTTGCCTGTTCGGGCCACGCTGCAACTACACCCAGGACCGCTGCCGCGACCAGCGCCCGGGACTGGACGCGCGCAGTGGAGGCCATGTGCGCTGCCACTTTCCGCTGGACAACACAAACGGCGTCGCGAGGACTGGCTCATGAGCGCGGCCAAAGACAATTCATCACAGACCACCACCCCGGTGGTTGCCGCGCGCGACCTGCGCCAGGTCTACAAGATCGGCCGCGGCCTGTTCCGCAATCCGGCCCGGTTGCAGGCGGTCGGTGGTGTCACCTTCTCGGTGCAGGCTGGCAAGACGCTGGCCGTGGTGGGCGAATCGGGTTGCGGCAAGTCCACGCTGGCGCGCATGGTCGCGCTGATCGAGACGCCCCATGACGGGCAGCTTCAACTCAAGGGCGTCGACGTCGTCTCGGCCGACGCTCAGGCCCGCAAGGCGCTGCGCCAGCAGGTGCAGCTGGTATTCCAGAATCCCTACGGCTCGCTCAATCCGCGCAAGAAGATCGGCGCCATCCTCGAAGCCCCGCTGGAAATCAACACCACGCTGGACGCCGGCCAACGGGCGCAGAAGGCGCGTGCCATGCTCGAGAAGGTGGGCCTGCGGCCGGAACACTACGACCGGTATCCGCACATGTTCTCCGGCGGCCAGCGCCAGCGGATCGCAATTGCCCGCGCACTGATGCTCAGCCCGGCGTTGCTGGTGGCCGACGAACCGGTGTCGGCGCTGGACGTGTCGATCCAGGCACAGGTGCTCAACCTGCTGGCCGACCTGCAACAGGAACTCGGCCTGGCCTATCTGTTCATCTCGCACGATCTGGGCGTGGTTCGCCATATCGCGCATGACGTGCTGGTGATGTACCTGGGCCATACGGTGGAGCAAGGCGCCAAGCAGGCGATATTTTCCCGACCCATGCATCCGTACACCCGTGCACTGCTGGCGTCTACGCCCGGCATCGTCGGCAGCGGACCGGCCGCGCAGCGCCAGCCACTCACCGGCGAGTTGCCCTCGCCGCTCGATCCGCCCAGTGGCTGCGTGTTCTCCACACGCTGCCCGCACGCGATCGACCGCTGCCACAAGGAACGTCCGGCGTTGCGCGAAGTGCAGATGCGCCAGGTGGCCTGCCACCTGGCCGAGCAGATCGACCAATCGCTTACCCAACCCGCTGCATAGCAGCTTTTTTCCAAAGAGGAGTCCACAAGATGATTCACACCCTGCAACAGGTCGGCAAGAAACTGCCGGCAAAACGTGCGTTATTGTGTGCGCTGGCATTGCCAGCCATGCTCGCCTTCACGCCGGCATCGGCCAAGACCCTGGTCTACTGCTCGGAAGGCAGTCCGGAGAACTTCTCCCCCAGCATCAATACCACCGGCACCACGTTCGACGCGGTCCAGCAGATCTACAGCAACCTGGTCGAGTTCGAGCGTGGCGGCACGCAGGTCGTGCCCGGCCTGGCCGAGCGCTGGACGGTATCGCCCGATGGCAAGGAATACACCTTCTTCCTGCGCAAGGGTGTGAAGTGGCAAAGCAACAAGAACTTCAAGCCCACGCGTGACATGAACGCGGACGACATCATCTTCATGATCGAGCGTCAGTGGAAAGAATCGCACCCTTACTTCAAGGTCACCAGCCCCAACCATTCCTACTTCATGGACATGGGCATGGACAAGCTGCTCAAGACGGTCGAGAAGGTCAACGACCTGACCGTCAAGATCACGTTGACCAAGCCCGAGGCACCATTCCTGTCCGACCTGGCGATGCAATACGCCGGCGTGCAATCCAAGGAGTATGCCGACGTCATGCTCAAGGCCGGCACACCGGAGAAGATCGACCAGGAGCCCGTTGGCACCGGCCCGTTCTATCTGGTCCAGTACCAGAAGGATGCCATCATCCGCTATAAGGCGTTTCCGGAATACTGGGGCGGCAAGGCCAAGATCGATGACCTGATCTTCGCGATCACGCCGGACGCATCGGTGCGCTGGGCCAAGCTGCAAAAAGGCGAATGCCATGTGATGCCGTATCCCAACCCGGCCGACGTCGAGGCGATGCGCAAGGATCCCAAGGTCACCGTGCTCGAGCAGCCCGGCCTGAACGTGGGCTACCTGGCTTACAACACCACCAAGAAACCGTTTGACGATGTGCGCGTGCGCAAGGCCGTCAACATGGCCATCAACAAGCAGGGCATCGTCGATGCGGTCTACCTGGGCAGCGGCATCCCGGCGATCAATCCGATTCCGCCCTCGATGTGGTCGTACAACAAATCCATCAAGGATGACGCCTACAACCCGGAAGAAGCCAAGAAGCTGCTGGCATCCGCCGGACTGGCTGGCGGTTTCTCGACCGATCTGTGGGCCATGCCGGTCCAGCGCCCTTACAACCCGAACGCCAAGCGTATCGCCGAGCTGATGCAGGCCGACCTGGCCAAGATCGGCATCAAGGCCGAGATCAAGAGCTTCGAGTGGGGTGAATACCGCAAGCGCATGCAGGCCGGCGAGCACCAGATGGGCATGCTGGGCTGGACCGGTGACAACGGAGATCCGGACAACTTCCTGCACACCTTGCTCGGTTGCGACGCGGCCAACAGCGGCGGCAGCAACGTGGCCAAGTTCTGCTACAAGCCGTTCGAGGATCTGGTCCAGAAGGCCAAGATCACGACCGACGTGAAGGAACGCACCAAACTGTACGAACAGGCGCAGGTGGTGTTCAAGGAGCAGGCACCGTGGTTCACAATCGCCCATGCGGTGCAGCTCAAGCCGATCAGCAAGAACGTCATCGACTTCAAGCTGAGCCCGTTCGGTCGCCATTCATTCTTTGGGGTCGACATCAAGGAATAAGCGCTCCCTGCGGGGGCCATTCCTGATGCCAACGGCCGATTTCGATCGGCCGTTTTTCATGGGTTCGCGCAGTGCGCTGCAATGCCAAGCAAAGGAGTATCACCACCATGCATCCGACCATCGACAAACTGTTCGCCCAATGGCGGACACTGGAGACCATCGAACGTCAGCCGGGCGGCGTGCCCGACTACAGCGCGGCAGCCATGGCGCGCAGAGCGCAGTCCGTGCAGGACTGGCTGGCACAGATCGAGGCACTGGACACGCAAGGCCTGGACATCGCAGACCAGGTCGACCTGCAGCTGATCCGCGCCGAGACGCGCGGTGCGATATTCAACCTGCAGGTATTGCAACCCTGGGCGCGCGACCCGGCGTTCTTCAAGTCGCTGTGGACCGAACAAAGCGACGTACCGGACCATGAAGGCCCGACCCACGATGCAGCCATTGAACTGTGGCAATACGTGTTCCCGCTGTCAGATGCCGATGCGACGCGACTGGCGGGCGCCCTGCACGGCATTGCGCCGCTGCTGACGCAGGCGCGCAGCACGCTGACCGGCAATGCGGCCGACCTGTGGCGCGCCGGTATTGCGGTCATGCAGGAACAGGCGCAGGATCTGGCACAACTGGCGATCACAAACGAGGTTGCGATGCATCCCGCGCTGGTCGAGGCGATCGCCCAGGCACAAAAGGCCACCTTGTCTTTTGTACTGTGGCTGCGCGAGCAGCTGCCGTCAAAATCCGGCGCATCGGGTATCGGCAAGGAAAACTACAGCCGTTATCTGCGCGAAGTCCATCTGGTGCCACTGGACTGGGCGGCCGAGGAGACCTTGCTCAAACGCGAACTGGCGCGCGCCCATGCCAGTCTGCGGCTGGAGGAACACCGCAACCGCCACCTGCCGCCACTGCAGCCGATCGCAACTGCACAGGAATACGCCGAACGCGTCGATACCAGTGTGCGCAAGTACATGGATTTCCTGCGCGAACGCCAGATCCTGCCGATACGCGACTACATGGAGCCGGCACTGCGGGCCCACACCGGCGTGTTCGTTCCTGCGGAGAACCGCAACTTCTTCGCCATCGCACGCCACCACGAACCGATGGTGTTGTGGTGCCACTGGTACCACTGGTTCGAAGTGGCGCAGGCGGTGCATGAACCGAATTTACGCATCGCGCGGCGCGGCGCGCTGCGCTACAACATCTTCGACAGCCGGGCCGAGGGCTTCGCCACGGCGATGGAAGAGATGATGATGCATGCCGGCCTGTACGACGACAATCCGCGCGCACGCGAAGTCGTATGGGTCATGCTGGCGCAACGCGCCGCGCGCGGCCTGGCCTCGTTGTATGCGCATGCCAACACGATGACGCTTGAAGAGGCGCAGGATTTCCACGTGCGCCACACGCCCCGCGGCTGGATGCGCGCCGACCTGCCGCTGCTGCAATTCGAGCAGCACCTGTACCTGCGCCAGCCAGGTTACGGCACCAGCTACGTGACCGGCAAGCACCTGGTCGAGCAGCTGCTCGCCGACTATGCGGCGCAGCGCACGGCCGACTTCGCACTGTCGGATTTTTTCGCCGCCATCAACGCCAGCGGAATCATTCCGGTGTCATTGCTGCGCTGGGAACTCACCGGTCAGGACGACGACGTGCGGGCCATGGGAATGCTGGACTGAACCGGGCTTTTGCTACGCAGTGGGCCCGATGAAGCGGACAAGTCCCGAGCCGGCTTGGGTTCCGCAATCCTGGGGTTCATCGCGCAAGGCCACGGTTTGCCCGAGGATCCGGGTGGGCCGGGCAGTCTCGCTGGGGCGCCCATCGATTCACGGCACGCCGGCCGTTGCCGGACGGCGGATTAACACCACCACCAGTGTCACCACGGTCAGCGGCACGACGAAGCCGAGCATCACGGCAGAGAAGGCCTTGAGCGCGTCGTGTTGCTGTGCGGCCAGGATCAGGTATGCCACGTAGGCGAAGTAGTACCCCAGCAAGACGCTGCCTTCCCAGCGCGCAATCTCGCGGCCAGTGATGAAAACCGGCAGGCAAGCCAACGCGACGGCGAGCATGACCCAGATATCGAAGGCCAGCAGCGACGGCGCCATGGCCAGGCCGAGGTCACCCGACACCAGGCCCGACAAGCCCAGGCAGCCGAGGATGTTGAAGGTGTTGCTGCCGACCACGTTGCCCACCGCAATGTCGCGCTCACCCTTGATGGCGGCGGTGATGCTGGTGGCGACCTCGGGCATGCTGGTGCCAGCGGCAACGATGGTCAGGCCGATGATCAGGTCGCTCACGCCCAACGCCTTGGCGAAGTGCACCGAGGCCTGCACGAGGTACTCGGATCCAAAGACCAAGGCCGCCAGGCCGGCTCCGATCAGCAGCAGCTGTATGGACAGCCGGTCGTCCCAAGCGCCCGCTTGGGCAGGCTGGATCTCTTGCGCGTACGCATCCTTGGCGACCTGTGTTTCACGGCGCGACTGCACGACAAGGAACACCGTGTACGACACGAGCAGCACAAAGAGAATTCCACCGTCCAAGAACGACAGTCGGCCGTCCATCCCCAGCGCCAGCAGCAGCAGGCTGACACCGATCATGATGGGTACTTCCTGACGGATCAGCTGGATATTGACAACCAGCGGTGCGATCATTGCGCTCAGACCCAGGATGAACAGCACATTGAAAATGTTGCTGCCCACCACGTTGCCGATGGCGATGTCGGTCTTGCCGTCAAGCACGGCACCGACACTCACCGCGACCTCGGGTGCGCTGGTACCAAAAGCGACGATGGTCAGCCCGACGACGAGTGGGCTGATGCCGAACGACAAGGCCAGTTTGGACGCGCCGCGAACCAGCACGTTGGCCCCGATGACCAACAAGATCAGGCCAGCAAGAAAAATGAGTATGTTCATGGTCGGGCACCGTAGCGACGAATATCTGCCTGGTGCAGACTGCACCGCCAACTGGGGCACTCAACCGCCGGCTTGCCTGCCAGTGCCACCGTCATAAGCGGGTACGGCGGAGCTCGGCGCAGCATCGCCAGCCGCAGCAGTCCTGGCCCCGGGGCCGCCACGAGGCCCAACCTGCGAGTTGCCCCGCAGGCGTGCCCGCCCGAGGAAAGCCTGCCCGTCATACGGCCGCCGGCGGGTACGGCCGGGTACCACCAGAGCCGCCACCACCGCGGCGGCGCCCCATCGCAATGAGCAGGTGCAAGCCCGCACCCACCAGGACCAGCAGTACGCTGCCGAGACCCCAGATCACCAAGCTCGCCACGCTCAGTCCGCCAGCGAGGGCCGGCAGGGCCTGAAACAGGCCCTCGACAACCGGCGCCAGGCCCATGAGCAGCGAGGTTACTGCCTGCACCATCTCCGACGGCACCCAGGGGGCCAGCCAATCAGGCAGACGAAGGCCCTCTACACCAGATGCAGCGCCCGACAACAAGCCGGCATTCGAGACCGCCCACACGGCAACAGCATGAAACACCCAGACTCCCAGCGACCAAAGCGCCAGAAGGCCGAGCACGACAAACCAGCTGAATGCGTAGAACATGGTCGATGCCTCTATAGTGATTGGGAAAGGCTGCCAGTATCCCCGGTTTCAGATTCTAATAAACCAGTACCAGAAAGACTCATACTTCGCTTTTTTCGATATTTAATGGTCATGCTCAACTACCGCCATCTCTACTACTTCTGGGTCGTCACCAAAGAAGGCGGCTTCGCCCGCGCGGCCGAGCGGCTGGACATGGCGATCCAGACCATCAGTGCGCAGGTCCGGGAACTCGAGAAGGCGCTGGGCCACCAGTTGCTCAAGCCGGCTGGCCGCAGCGTCGCATTGACCGAGGCGGGCCAGGCCGCCTTTGCCCGGGCCGAGGAGATTTTTCAGCTCGGGCAGCTCATTCCAGAAGAGGTTCGCGAGGCCGCCAGTGGCAAAGTTGCTCGCATGGCAGTTGGACTGTCCGACGGAATCTCAAAGCTGGCGGCGCACGCGCTGCTGTCGCCGGTATTGGCGACACCTACGCTGCGGTTGGTCTGCCATGAGGGTGAATTCGAGCAACTGCTGGCTGAACTGGCACTGCACCATCTGGATCTGGTGTTGGCCGGCCAGCCTGCACCCCACAACCCGAATCTGCGCTTGACGAGTGAACGGTTGGTCGAGTCGCCGGTCGACTGGTACGGGCCTTCAACCCTGGTGCACAAGGCCGCAGTGGCGGGGTTTCCGCAGTCGCTGGCAAGCATGCCCGTGCTGCTTCCTACGGGGCACTCGGCACTTCGGCCCCGTCTGGACCGCTGGTTCGATGCGCGGGGACTGCGGCCGCACATCGTCGGAGAGTTCGAGGACAGTGCCTTGCTTGCCGTATTCGCTGCGCGAGGCCTTGGAGTGTTTCCGGTCAGCCGCCTTGGTGCCGCGGACGTGGCGCTGATGCGAGGCCTGCGGCTTTTGGGTCCGTGCGAAGGTGTGCTCGAAGAGATCCACGCCATTCGCTCGCGCCGCGGGCAGCATCACCCGCTGGTGCTGCAAGTGGTGGCTGCGGCGCGCCACTGAACGCACACAAGTGGATTCGGTCAGACTTCCGGCGGCGTGCCGCCGGAAGTCTTGACTCCTCAACAACGAGCAGCTGCCAATGGTGCCGGGCAGCCTCCACGACGATGGCTTCGCCGTCGGCCAGATGGCCGTCTGCCCGCGCTGCGGCCAAGGACAGACCCAATACCGTCTTGTGCAGCGCAGGATCCGAGATTTCGGCCATCAATGACGCCAATGCGCTGTCATCGAAGTTGCCCATGCATGAAACTGTCTCGTACCCACCCGGCAGCAGTTCTTCGCACTGTGCAAACAGCATCGCAAGACCGACTGAACTGCGCGGCCATCGGGCGCAGTTCAGTCCAGATCGAGGGTCTGCGTGAGATGCAGGCCGGCCGGCGCTTCGTAGTCGGCCAGCACGATCACCCGCCCTGCCGATCGCCCTGCCTGCTGCAACAGCGCGGTCACGGCCCGGATCGAGGGTGTATCGAGTGCCGCGAACGGCTGGTCCAGCAACAGCAATGTAGCGCCCGACGCCAGTGCCGCCACCAGCCAGACCTTGCGCCGCGAGCCGGTCGACAACATATGGCCGGTCTTGTGCAGATGCGGCTGCAGGAACAGGCGTTCCAGCAAGGCCTCGGCCTTCGCCATGTCGAAAGCCGGATAGGCGCCACGAAGCGTGTCGAACCATTGCAAAGGCGTCTTGTCCTCGAACACGCTTGACGCCGGATCGGTCCGGAACACCTGCTGGCGATACGCCGCCGGGTTATCGGCCAGCCGGACAGACGCCAGTTGCAGATCGCCGGCCTGCGCCGGCAGTTCCGCCGCCAGCAGGCGCAACAACGTTGTCTTGCCACTGCCGTCGTCGCCGCAGACCAGGTGCAGGCCGGACACGAAGCGCGCGCACCAGCCATCGAACAAGCGGCGTGCGGGATAAGCGAACACCAGCCCTTGGACCTTCAGGATCGGCGCTTCGTCGCCCGTGGCGGACGTGCTTGAATGGACCATCATGGAACTGCTGCCCAACCGAACGGGCCAGGGGGCGCGCCGATACGAAGCTCAGACCGGCTGCATCACCGCAGTGGCAGCGGCAACGGCAACGGCACGGGCGCGGCGGGCCCGCTCCAGCGCCAGGGCCGCAGTACGGCCGTCCATGCCGTACATGTCGGCGAACGCCTCGACGCTGTGTGAACCGGCATCAAACGCGCGCAGCAAGGCCTCGTCGCGGGCGGCGCCAGCCCGGGCTTCGCTCAGCACTTCGTCGAGCAGCTGGTTGTGGGCGTCGTCACGGTTGCGCACCAGCGCGGCATAGGCCTCGGGTGCAAGACCAGAGCTCTCGAACGCCTGCAGCATGCGCCGGCGCAAAGTGGGTGTCAGATCTTCCGGGCTGCGCCCCTGGCGTCGGCGGAACACCTCGAGCAAGGCGTGGTGCACATGTTCGGGCGCCATTGCCTCGACCGGCCGGCCTTGCAGGTCATGCCGCTGCATGCCCTGCGAAACCACCGACAGGTAACGGCTCGAGCGGGTGTGCTGCGACAAGGCCGACTTGAGTGCATCGGCGCTGAAGTCGTCCGGATGGGCCTGCAGCAGTTCCTGGAAAATTCCGCGCTTGAGCGGCAGGAACTGGGCTCCAAACAGCTGCGGATAAAGTGCCGCGAGTTTCTCGAGCACTGGCAGATTGCTGTCGGCAGGTGCACGGCGGCGTGACTTCTGCGCCTTGTCGGTCACAGGGATTTCAGTGGCGTCGCTCATGGCGCGTGCCTTTGCAACGCGGCCTGCGTGATGGCGCTCAGCGTCCCGCGGGTGGAGATCACCTCCGGATCCAGCGTTATCTCGATCAGTGTGCCTTGCGGGCGTTCGAGTGCGGCCAGCAATTGTGGCTCGAATTCGCCGGTCTTGGTGATGCGCACACCGGCGTATCCATAAGCCTGCGCCAGCGCCGCGAAGTCCGGATTGCGCAGCGCAGTACCGGCAACATGGTTCGGGTATTCACGCTCCTGGTGCATCCGGATGGTGCCGAACATGCTGTTGTTGAGCAGCACGATGATGCTCTTGGCGCCATACTGGGACGCGGTCGCAAGCTCCTGGCCATTCATCAGGAAGTCGCCGTCACCGGCGATGGTCAGCGCCAGGCGCCCGGTCGTAATGGCTGCGGCAATACCGGCCGGCACGCCATAACCCATGGCGCCGCTGGTCGGCGCAAGTTGGGTCTTGTACCCCTTGGCAAGGCCATGGTGGCGGAAAAACCGGTGCGCCCAGCTGGCAAAGTTGCCGGCGCCATTGGTCAGCACTGCGTCTGCGGGCAGATGCTTTTGCAGTGTGGCAATGATGGCCGGCATGTCGATCTCGCCCGGCAAGGCCTGCGGAACGAGATTGGCAAGATAGTCGGCATGGCATGACGCCGTCCATTGGGCCCAGGCCACCTGCGCCGGAGCCTGCAGCGCTGAAAACGCCTGCACAGCAGACAACATGCCGGCATTGATGGCCAGATCAGCCTGGTAGACCCGGTTGAGTTCATCCGCGCCGGCATGGATATGCACCAGCTTCTGCGGCAAGCGCGGCGCCGGCAGCAAGGTATAACCGCCGGTGGTCATTTCGCCAAGCCGTGGGCCGAAAGCAATGATCAGATCGCTGCCCTGCACGCGCGCTGCCAGCTTGGGGTTGATACCGATGCCGACATCGCCGGCATACAAGTCATGGTGATTGTCGAAAACGTCCTGGAAACGGAACGCATTGGTCACCGGAAGCTGCCACGACTGCGCGAAGTCCTGCAGCAGTTGCGCAGACTGCGGGTTCCAGCCGCTGCCACCGGCGATCACCAGTGGTCGCTGCGCCGCACGCAAAAGTTCATGCAGTTGCGCGGCCAGTTGCGGATCGCAGCCTGCCTGCACCGCCTCGACGCGGGGCAAGGCCTGCAGGCTGTCATCGTCAAGCACCTGCGTCAGCATGTCCTCGGGCAATACCAGCACGACCGGACCGGGCCGACCGTTTATGGCGGTGGCGAAGGCGCGCGCAACGTATTCGGGAATTCGCCGCGCATCGTCGATGCGCTCGACCCGTTTGGCCAGGCCTTTGGTGCTGGGACCGAAAAAATGGTTGAAGTCGACTTCCTGGAACGCCTCGCGGTCGCGCGTGTCGCTGGCCACGTCACCGACGAAAAGCACCATCGGCGTCGAATCCTGGAACGCAGAGTGCACGCCGATCGATGCGTTGGTGGCACCAGGTCCGCGGGTGACGAAACACACACCGGGCCGGCCGGTGAGTTTGCCATGGGCGTCGGCCATGAAGGCAGCGCCGCCCTCTTGCCGATTGATCACGAAGCGGATCTTGTCGGCATGGCGATGGAAACCATCGAGCGCCGCCAGAAAGCTCTCACCCGGCACACCGAAGGCATGGGTAACGCCCTGGGCCACCAGGCACTCGATCAATAAATGCCCTGCAATTCTTTGAGTCATGTCGCTGATTCTCGCCGATGTCGCCGAGCCTGCCGATACACGCCAGCAGGGCGCCGATTCAGGCCGGACTGTGCTGCGCTGCAGTTCGTTGCCCGACACCCAGGGCGGCGCCAACCGCGAGCAACAAGATGGCAGCCGCCACATAGAACGTCAGGCCAAACAGCCCCCGGTCCATCAGCGCACCAAACAACACCGGCGAAATTGCAAAGCCGACGTCAAGGCCCGAATACACCAGTCCGTAGACGCGACCGGTGGCGCCCTTGGGGGTTGCCTTGCGGATCATCATGTCGCGCGACGGCCCGCCAATGCCGACGGCAAATCCGGTGGCGGCCAACACCACCATCGTGCCAACGGCGCCAAAAACGCCGGTGCCGCACAAGGCCAGAAACAGCGCTGCAACCGACATGCAGATCGCCACCACGCGGTCGCTGTCGGGAATACGCGCAGCGACCAGGCCGCCGACCAGCGTGCCGGCGGCAGCGCACAACATGTACGCGGTCAGGGTCGCGGTTGCCGCCTCGAAACTGACACCATGCAAGGCCTTGAGCAAGGACACGGAAAAGGTCTGCACCACGGCCAGCGTCATCGTCGACAGCAGGAAAAAGCCGAAACACCACCACACGACCGGACGCTTGAGAAACGCCAGGTTGTGCTCGACTTTCTCGTCCGGTCGGTGCTGCGACACGGTCGTCGCGATCTTGTCCCGCTGGAGCAACAGCAGCAACATGATCACGCCATACATGCCGGCGGCTGACCAATACGCCACGCGCCAGTTGGCCAGGCCGCTGATGGTGGCAAAGAAGACCGGCGCCACGGCCCAGCCCAGGTTTCCGGTGACGCCATGCACGCTGAATGCGTAGCCCAGCCGCGCCGGCGACACACGCTGGTTCATGATCGTGAAGTCCACCGGATGGAACGGCGAGTTGCCCAGACCTGCAAGCACCGCCACCAGCATCAACGCGGGATAACCGTGCGCATTGGCGGCCGCGACACAGGCCAGCACGAACAAGGCCAGGGAACCGAACAACACCGGCCGGGCGCCGATGCGGTCGACCAGAAAGCCGCCACTGGCCTGGCCCATGCCCGACACGACGAAGAACACCGACATCAGCAAGCCCAGCTCGGAATAGCTGAGCTTGAACTCGGTCATGAAAACCGGAAACATCAGCGGCAGCAGCAGGTGCGAGAAATGCGATGAGGCATGCGCAAGCCCGACCATGGCAATGATGGCGGCGTCCTGGCGCAAGGCGACCGGCGGCGCGGCGTCGAGGGTGGTGGAACTCATGGCGCAATGGTAATCACAACCGGACCAATGCAGGCCATGGCAGGCGCGCATCTTCGTCGCCAATGCGCCAGTTTTTGGCGCAATGAAGGCAATACCGATGCGACAATGCGATGCGATGCGATGCGGTGCGCCGCGGCCTTCTGCCTGGCCAAGCTTTTGCGATGACCCCACCACCCTCCCCGTCCCTGCGCCAGTTGCCAGCCGGCATCTGGGTCCTGGGCCTGGTCAGCCTGTTGATGGACGTCTCGTCCGAGATGATCCATAGCCTGCTGCCGCTATTCATGGTCACGGCACTGGGCACCAGCGTGCTCGCGGTTGGCCTGATCGAAGGCCTGGCGGAGTCGACCGCACTGATCGTCAAGGTCTTCTCCGGCGCACTGAGTGACTACCTCGGACGGCGCAAGGGCCTGGCGGTGCTGGGATATGGATTAGGCGCGCTGAGCAAACCCATGTTCGCCATTGCACCCGGCATCGGCCTGCTGGTGACGGCGCGGCTGATCGATCGGGTCGGCAAAGGCATCCGCGGCGCGCCGCGCGACGCCCTGGTGGCCGACATCGCACCGCCGCAGTTGCGCGGTGCCGCGTTCGGCTTGCGCCAGTCGCTGGACACCGTCGGCGCGTTCCTCGGTCCTTTGCTCGCAGTGGGCCTGATGTTGTTATGGGCCGATGATTTTCGCGCCGTATTCTGGGTCGCCGTGATACCCGGGGCATTGGCCGTGACGCTGCTCTGGCTCGGGCTGAAGGAGCCGGCACGCACACCAGAGCAGCAGGCCGCAGCGCGGAAAAATCCGATACGGCGCGACATGTTGCGCCGGCTGCCCGCCAGCTATTGGTGGGTGGTGGTGATTGGGGCCTTGTTTACGCTGGCGCGTTTCAGCGAGGCCTTTCTGGTGCTGCGCGCCGAGCAAAGCGGCATCGCCCTGGCGCTGGTGCCGCTGGTGATGGTGGCGATGAACATCGTCTACGCCGCCAGCGCCTATCCGTTCGGGAAGTTGTCCGACCGCGTCTCGCACCGGATTCTGCTGACGTTTGGTGTGCTGGTCCTGCTGCTGGCCGACCTGGTGCTGGCCCTGCATCCGTGCCTGTGGACGGTACTGCTCGGCGTCGGCCTGTGGGGCATCCATATGGGGATGACACAGGGCCTGCTGGCGACGATGGTGGCCGATACCGCGCCCGCCGATCTGCGCGGCACCGCCTACGGATTCTTCAACCTGGTCAGCGGTGCGGCGATGTTATTTGCCAGCGTGTTGGCCGGGCTGTTGTGGGACCGCTGGGGCGCTGCCGCCACCTTCCTTACCGGCGCCGGCTTTTGCCTGCTGACCTTGACGGCCTTGAAGTGGCATCGCCATTGCCCGCCAGCGGTGCGGCCACCCCCAGGATGACCGTTGGCAGGTCCGCCGCCAGCAACATCAGCCGGCAGCTCCTGCAGAGAAACTGAACTGCCCCGGCGCCTGGATCGGATCGACGTCGACCTTGATCACCGCCTTGGGCAGGAACTTGCCCTCGAGCAGCAACTTGGACAGCGGATTCTCGATCCGTTGCTGGATCGCGCGCTTGAGCGGGCGGGCACCGAACAGCGGGTCGAAACCGACCTTGGCCAGTTCGGCCAGCGCCGCCGGCGACACCTGCAGCGTCAGGTCCATCTTGGACAGGCGTTGCTCCAGCACCTGGATCTGGATTGCCGCAATTGCCTCGATGTTCTTCGCGTCGAGCGCATGGAACACCACGGTCTCGTCGATCCGGTTCAGGAACTCGGGGCGGAAGTAGTTCTTCAACTCGCCGGTCACCGCGTCCTTGATGTCCTCGTAGTCCTGCCCGACCATGTTCTGGATGATCTGCGAACCGATATTGCTGGTCATCACGATCACGGTGTTCTTGAAATCCACGGTCCGGCCCTGGCCATCGGTCAGGCGGCCATCGTCGAGCACCTGCAGCAATACGTTGAACACATCCGGGTGCGCCTTCTCGACCTCGTCGAGCAGCAACACGCTGTAAGGCTTGCGCCGTACGGCTTCGGTCAGGTAGCCACCCTCGTCGTAGCCTACGTAGCCCGGAGGTGCGCCGATCAGGCGCGCCACCGAGTGCTTCTCCATGAATTCGCTCATGTCGACGCGGATCAGGTGGTCTTCCGAATCGAACATGAAGTTCGCAAGGGCCTTGCACAACTCGGTCTTGCCTACGCCCGTCGGGCCCAGGAACAGGAAGGAGCCGGTCGGGCGGTTCGGGTCGCCCAGGCCAGCACGCGAACGCCGGATCGCATTGGCCACCGCGGTGATGGCCTCGCCCTGCCCGACCACCCGCTGGTGCAGCTTGTCTTCCATCTGCAGCAGCTTCTCACGCTCGCCCTGCATCAGCTTGGACACCGGAATGCCGGTGGCACGGGCCACCACCTCGGCGATCTCTTCGGCCCCAACCTGCGTGCGCAGCAGGCGGGGCGCCTGGCCTTCGGACTTGCCTTTGTTCGATTCCTTGTCCTGGGCTTCCTTGAGTTGGCGCTCGAGTTCGGGCAAGCGGCCGTACTGCAACTCTGCGACCTTGTTGTAGTCACCCTTGCGCGTCAGCTCCTCGATCTGCTGGCGCAGCTTGTCGATGTCCTCGCGCACATGCGCGCTACCCTGGGCCTGCGCCTTCTCCGCTTTCCAGATTTCGTCCATGTCGGCGATTTCTTTCTGCAGCTTCTCGATCTCGACCTCGATCAGGTCGAAACGCTTCTGCGAGGCCTCGTCCTTCTCGCGCCGCACTGCCTCGCGCTCGATCTGCAACTGGATCAGCCGCCGGTCAAGCTTGTCCATGACCTCGGGCTTGGAGTCGATCTCGATCTTGATCTTGGCCGCAGCCTCGTCGATCAGGTCGATCGCCTTGTCGGGCAGAAAACGGTCGGTGATGTAGCGGTGGCTGAGTTCGGCCGCAGCGACGATGGCCGGATCGGTGATGTCCACGCCATGGTGGACCTCGTACTTCTCCTGCAGTCCACGTAGGATGGCGATGGTCGCCTCGACCGAAGGCTCGCCGACCAGTATTTTCTGGAACCGGCGCTCGAGCGCGGCATCCTTCTCGATGTACTTGCGGTACTCGTCCAGCGTGGTAGCGCCCACGCAGTGCAGCTCACCCCGCGCCAGCGCCGGCTTGAGCATGTTGCCGGCGTCCATCGCGCCTTCGGCCTTGCCGGCGCCGACCATGGTGTGCAGTTCGTCGATGAACACGATGGTCTGGCCTTCGTCCTTGGCCAGGTCCTTGAGCACGTTCTTCAGCCGTTCCTCGAATTCGCCGCGGAACTTGGCACCGGCCAGCAATGCCGCCATGTCAAGCGACAGCACCCGTTTGCCCTTGAGCGACTCGGGCACTTCGCCTGCGACGATGCGCTGGGCCAGCCCTTCGACGATGGCGGTCTTGCCGACGCCGGGCTCGCCGATCAGTACCGGGTTGTTCTTGGTGCGGCGCTGCAGCACCTGGATTGCGCGGCGGATCTCGTCATCACGGCCGATCACCGGGTCGAGCTTGCCCATGCGGGCGCGTTCGGTCAGGTCGATGCAGTATTTCTTGAGCGACTCGCGCTGGTCCTCGGCATCGGCACTGTCAACGTTCTGGCCTCCGCGCACCGCTTCGATGGCCGTTTCCAGCGCCTTGCGGGTCAGTCCGTTCTCACGCGCGATCTTGCCGATCTCGCCCTTGTTGTCGGTCAGCGCCAGCAGAAACAACTCGCCGGCCACGTACTGGTCGCCACGTTTGATCGATTCCTTCTCGGCCGCCTGCAGCAGGCTGACCATGTCACGGCCAATCTGCACCTGCTCCTGGCCCTGCACCTGGGGCAGGCGCTTGATCGCCGCCTCGGCGGCGTTCAGCAGGCCGCCAACGTTGGCACCCGCGCGCTGCAGCAGCGCCTTGGGCCCATCGTCCTGGCGCAACATGGCCACCAGCACGTGGGCCGGTTCGATGTAGGCGTGGTCATTGCCCAGCGCAAGGGTCTGAGCCTCGCCCAGGGCTTCCTGGAATTTGGTGGTGAGTTTGTCGATACGCATGGAAATATCCTTTGGGTTGCCCAACAGCTTAGGCACTTCCATGCGTTTTCAAGGCCCGGCAGACGACAAACACTGACCTGGATCAAGTCTGAGCCACGCGGTCACCGATCGGCGCCAGGGACGGCGTCAGGTCTTGGCCGACTCCAGCGAGAATCCGGCGATCCGCTTGTAGTTCTCCGATATTTCGCGCAACTCGGCCTGGCTGATCACGTCGTCGATATGACGGAACGGTTTGTCCCCGGCGAGTTCGTCGACCCGGATATTGATGAAATCCGGCGGCAACTCGCGGTTGGTCCGCACGATGCGCGCCGTGGTCTCGCGCCGCAGGTCCTCGTAGGCCCGCAACGCCGCCAGCGGGTCGCCCTGGGTTGCCAGCTGCGTCGCGAGGACCCGCCCGTCGATCAGGGCCTGGGCCGAGCCGTTGGACCCGCGCGGGTACATCGGATGCGCCGCATCGCCCATCAGCGTGATGCGGCCGAACGTCCATTGCGCCACCGGATCCTTGTCTACCATCGGATACTGCAACACCTGATCGGCATTGCGGATCAGCGCCGGCACGTCGAGCCAGTCGAACTTCCAGTCGGCAAAGATCGACAGAAAATCGTCGACTTTGCCACCGGTGTTCCAGTCATTCATGGCCTGGTCCTGGCCCTCGATCTCGGCCATCCAGTTGACCAGTTGCCGGCCCTGCTCGTCGACGCTGTCGACGATCGGATAGATCACCATCTTTCCGGTCTTGATCGACCCGACACGCATATAGCTCTTGCCGGTCAGAATCGGCGCGTGGCGGGTCACGCCGCGCCAGGTGTTGATGCCGGCGAACGCCAATTTTTCGTCGGGGTAGAACTGCTTGCGCAGCGCCGAGTGGATGCCGTCGCAGGCCACCACGAGGTCGCAGTCGACTGGCGGCAGTGCTGTACCGTCGCTGCCTTGTACGAACGACAGATGGGCACCGTCAGCATCCTGGGTCATTCCAACACAGCGGCGGTTGGTGTGAATGCGATCGGTGCCCAGTTGCCGGCAGGCCGCGTCGAACAGGATGCGGTGCAACTTGCCGCGGTGAATGCCGACCTCGGGCATGGGATAACCCGCATGGCGCCCGCGCGGCTCACGGTAGATAAACTGGCCAAAACGGTTGAAGAACACGCTCTCCAGATTCTCGATACCGGCCGCCTCGAGTTCGGCCTGCAGGCCCAGCGCAGCCAACTCGCGCATGGCGTGCGGCAGCAAGGTGATGCCGACGCCCAATTCGCGTACCTGCGGCACGCTTTCATACACGTCGCAGGCCAGGCCACGCTGGTGCAGGGCCAATGCGAACCCCAGGCCGGCGATGCCGCCACCGACGACGGCAATCCGGAGCCTTGCGATATCAGGCGCACTTGCCATCTGTCGCGTCCCTTATTCGGCGGTGATGCCGTTGCGCTTGATCACCGCACCCCAGCGTGGATAGTCCTTGGCCGACAGACTGGCCAACTCGGCCGGCGTCGACGTCGCTGCGTCCATGCCAGCCTTGCCAAGCACCTCGCGCACCTCTGGCAACTTCAAAATGGCAGCGATCTCGGCATTGAGCCGCGTCACGACGGCCGGCGGTGTCCTGGCCGGCGCGAAGAAGGCGTACCAGAGGTCCACGTCAACGTCCTTGACACCAAGTTCCTCGAAGGTCGCAACCGTCGGCGCGACCGGGTGCCGTTTGGGACTGCCAACCGCCAGCGCCGTCAGCTTGCCGGCGGCGACAAAACTCTGTGCCACGTGCACCGGCAGGAAACCGACCATGATCTCGCCCGACAGGATGTCCTGGGTATAACCGGCGGACCCCCGGTACGGCACGTGCAGCATGAACAAACCGGTCTGGGCCTTGAACAACTCCATCGCCATGTGGTGCGGCGTACCCACTCCGGGCGAACCGAAGGTGATCGAGCCGGGCTTGGCCTTGGAACGTGCAGTCAGGTCGGCCATCGACTGGATGCCGGTCTTGGGATTGGCCACCAGCATCAGCGTGCCCCAGGCGGCCAACGACACCGGCGCAAAGTCCTTGATCGGACCAAAGGGCACGTTCTTGTATAGCTGCGAAGCCATCAGCATGGTGTTGGCGCCCATCAGCACCGTGTAGCCATCCGGCTGGGCCTTGGCCACGTTGTCGGCACCGATATTGCCGCTGGCACCCGGCGTGTTCTGCACCACCACGGGCTGTCCCAGCCGCTCGGCCAGGCGCGGCGCAACGGTACGCGCAATCGTATCCATGCCGGTGCCCGGCGTGAACGGAACCACGACCCGGATCGTCTGCGCCGGCCAGGTTTGTGCCTGCGACAACAAGGCACAGGCGGCGAGCAGCAGGCCGGCGGCGGTCTTGATCAAAGGTTTCTGCATATTGTCTGTCCCCTGACTTCTCGGTAGATGATTGCGCTGCATTGCTCAGCGCTCGGCGATCTTGAACACCGCCTGCGCGTTGGTCTGGAAAAACATGCGTTTGTGCGCATCGCTGATGGCCATGTTATCGAGTGCGATCACCTCGTCCACCGCGTACTGGTAAGGGTAGTCCATCGCATACAGCACCCGCTCGGGTCCCATGAACTCCTGCGTGAACCGGATGGCCTGCTCCCAGGCCACGCCGCTGTTGGTGATGTAGAAGTGCTCGCGCAGATAGTCGCTGGGTTTCTTTTTCAGTGGCTTGACACTGTCATATCGCTGCGAGCGCACCGTGGCGCGGTGCATGTAGTCCAACCGGTAAGCCCAGAACGGCAAGGCCTCGCCCATGTGGCCAATGATCATGCGCAGCTTGGGAAAACGGTCGAACACGCCGGCCGTGATGATGCGCAGCGCATGCAGTCCGGTTTCGACCCCGAAGCCGTAGATGGCACCGTCCAGGCCACAATCCTGGAACGAGCCGATCATGTTGGCTGGCAGCGAATTCGGATGCAGGTAGATCGGCGTATCCAACGCCTCGGCGGCGGCGAAGATATCCCAGAACTTCGGATCCGACAGGTATTCGCCCTGGGTATGGGAATTGATGACCACCGCATGCATGCCCAGTTCGCGCACGCCGCGCTCGATCTCACGTGCAGCGGCCTGGGGATCCTGCGGAGCAACGGCAATCATGCCGGCGAACCGTGTAGGGTGGCGCCCGATGGCCTCTGCCAGGTAGTCGTTGGCCACGATGCTGAAGGCAACCGCCTGCGCCTTGTCCATGACCTGCACACCGGGCGAGGTCAGCGCCAGCACCTGCATGTCGATACCGGTCGCATCCATGTGCGCCAGCCGGACGTCATCCATGTCCAGCAGGCAACGCATGATGTGTTGCGCGCGTTCGCTCGGGCTGCTCATGTAGAACCCCATCAGGCCTTCGAATCCAGGGTCGACTCCGGTGCGTCCGAGCAAGCGACGGTAGATGGCCAACATCTCCGGCGGCGCAAACGCCTCCTCGGTGGCGATGCGCAGATACGGTGCCGGTGACGGCTTGCGAGTGGAGTCGGGATCGGGTAATTGCATCGGTCAAGGCGCCTGTTCGCGCAAAGTGGCTGAGCCCGAAAGTAATCAGCGTCGGATTGACTAACAATACATCAATTCAGATCGTTACTTTCCGCAAATCGCGTTGAATGATGGACGCACTGGACAATCTCAGGGCATTTGTTGCCACCGCAGAAGCCGGCAGCTTCTCGCAGGCCGCACGCCAGTTGGGACTGGTGCCGTCAACCCGGCCGAAGAGGGCTTCGACATTGCCATCGGCGCACGGCCAGAGTCGTACGGACAGGTGTAGGACCATCCGCTATGTCGCATCCAGCGCCGCCTGTGTGCGTCACCCGCATACCTGGAGCGCCGCGCAATGCCGGAAACGCCGGCGCAATTGCTCGACCATGACTGCCTGGTGTTTGCCACCTCCGGCCTGCCCTGGGAATTCCTGGGCCCCCAAGGCCTGGTGGGCGTCGAGGTCCTGCCCAGACTCAAGACCAACGATGCAATGGCGTTGTGCCGGGCCACGCTGGCCGGTCAGGGAATTGCGGTGCTCGCCGACTATCTGGTCGCCCCTCATCTGCGCAGCGGCACATTGGTCGAGGTATTGCCCCAGTTGCACCCGCCCGATCTCTGGCTCAAGGCCCTGGTACCAGGCAGCCGCATCGAATTGCCACGCATTCAGGCCTTGCTGCGCCGACTGCAAGGACAACTCGCGTTGTCGCCGCTATCGCAACCGATGTCCGATATGCACGCCACGCGCAATTCAGAAGTCGCATCCTA
>JAGPBF010000025.1:24055-29150 GCA_018063505.1 Rhodoferax sp. | reverse complement strand
CTTTTTCTGGCCGGCCTGTTCCTGCCGGTGGTGCTGCGCCGGCAGGGCCGCCAGTGGCACGCCGCCGTCGACCTGCGCGAAACGCTGGTCGACAGCGCGGTCATGGTCACCGCGTTCACCTTGGCGCATGCGTTGACGTTGTCGCTGGCGGCCTATGGCGGTTTTGCGCTGCCCGCGCGCTGGATCGAGTCGGGTGTGGCAGCCAGCGTGTTGTTCGCCGGCTTGAACAACCTGATTCCCATGGTGCACCGGCGCCTGGCGTGGCTCGCCGCCGGCTTCGGGCTGATCCATGGCGCCGCCATGGCCGGCGCGCTGATCGAACTGGGGCTGCCGACACATGCGCGCGTGTGGGCCCTGCTCGCCTTCAATCTGGGCGTCGAGCTGGCGCAGCTGGTGGTCCTGCTGGCCGTGGTGCCGATCAGTTTTGCGTTTCGCCACAACCCGGTCTATCGCCGGCTGGTACTGCTTCCAGGGTCGGCTCTGATTGCAATGATCGGCTTGTGGTGGCTGGTGCAAAGGGCCGGCAATATCGACCTGGGGTTCCCGGCCTTCTGACGCCGCGACCGGTGCATGCTGCGCGATCCGGTCAATGCCGGTGCGGCACGGGCTGCGGTAGTGCTGCGTTAAAGTGTTCGCGAACCATACGTGCAATCCGCACCCGATACAACCAAAGGCGAACCCTGTGAAGTTGCCCTCATTGCATGCCATCGAAGCGGCCAGCGCAGTCGTGTACCGCGCCATGCCGCCGACGCCCCAGTACCGCTGGGCCACATCGAGTCTGCGCCTGGGCACGGATTGCTGGTTCAAGCACGAAAACCACAGCCCGGTGGGAGCTTTCAAGATCCGCGGCGGGCTGACGTTCTTCGAGGCCTTGCGTGCACGCGGCGAACTTCCGCGCGCCGTCATCAGCGCCACCCGCGGCAACCACGGACAAAGCGTGGCGTGGGCGGCAAGAACCCATGGCGTGCACTGCACGATCGTGGTGCCGCAGGGCAACTCGGTCGAGAAGAATGCCGCAATGCGCGCACTCGGAGCCGAACTGGTGGAGCACGGTGACGACTTCCAGGCCAGCCGGGAACATGCCGCGCAGCTGGCGCAGCAACAGGGCGCGCTGATGGTGCCCAGTTTCGGTGCCGAGCTGGTGTGCGGTGTCGCCACCGGCTGGTGGGAGTTCTTTCGCGCGGCGCCCGGGCTCGACGTGGTCTACGTGCCGATCGGCCTGGGTTCGGGCATCTGCGCCGCGATTGCCGCCAAGCTGGCACTGGGTCACACGACACGTATCGTCGGTGTCGTCAGCCGGCATGCGACAACCTATGCAGATTCGCTGGCGGCGGCCAGGGTGGTCGCAGCGCCGGTATCGACCGTGCTGGCCGACGGCATGGCCTGCCGGGTCGCAGAGCCCGAAGCACTGGAGATCATCGGCAGCCACGTCGACCATATCGTGCAGGTCGACGACGCCGAAGTGGCCCAGGCCATGCGCGCCATTTTTGCCGATACCCACAACGTTGCCGAAGGCGCGGGCGCCGCTGGTTTTGCTGCAGCGATGCAGGAGCGTGGGCAAAACCAGGGCCGTACCGTGGGTACGGTGCTGTCCGGCTGCAACGTCGACAGCGCCATGCTGGCCCGGGTTCTGGCCGGCGCATCGGCATGACCTATCTGCAGGCCTATCCGCAGCAACTGCAGCAGCAGGCGCGCGCACTGATCGATGGCGGGGGGCTGGACGCGCACCTGCAGCGCCAATACCCGCAGCTGCACGAGATACGCACCGACCGCGCCTTGTACGACTATGTCGTCGCTCTGAAGAACGAGTATCTGCGCAGCGCGGAACCGCTGTCCAAGGTCTTGTTCGACAACAAGCTGCAGACGGTGGCGCAAGCGCTGGGCACACACACCACGGTGTCGCGGGTGCAGGGCAGCAAACTCAAGTCCAAGCGCGAGATCCGCATTGCCGCGCTGTTCCGCCACCTGCCAGCCGCGTTTCTGCGCATGATCACGGTGCATGAATTGGCCCATCTGAAGGAAAAGGCACACGACAAGGCTTTCTACCAGTTGTGCACCTACATGGAGCCGGACTACCACCAGATCGAGTTCGATCTGCGCATGGTGCTGAGCCACCTGGAGCGAATCGGGCCCTTGGCAAGCATGGCGACGAAAGCTGCGGGGAATGCAAGCCCATGATGCAGCCGGCTGCAAGCTGGTGACGGTGTACGCCGGAGATCCGGCTGACCTGCCCGACAACCCACCGTACAAGGTGTTACAGGGCTGGCAGCGACGCCAAGGGTACGGTCGGTCGCCGGCGGGATAATCGGCATCCAGCCCACCTTTCCACCGAAATCGCCTGGCCTCCAACGCGCCGGCTTGAGTTGCACCATGTCCGCATTCCCCCATCGCTTTCGTTTCCCGCTGGTGTGGACCGCCTGTCGCTGGGCGCTGCTCTGGATCTTGGCGGCGGCTGCCGGCATGGCGCAAGCACAGGAATCGGCCAGCACCGGGGACAGCTGGAAGGCGTGCAGCAGCGAGACCGACGGCACGGCGCGGCTGGCGTGTTTCGACCGCTGGGCGGCGGCGCAAGCACCGGCAGCGGCGCGTATTGCGCCGCATGCCGCGGACCAGGCCGGCCGGGGCTCAGGCGCCAGCCCACCTGTACCGGAGTCCACCGCACCGGCAGCTGCGGCGGCAAGCGCAAACGCACTTGACAGCGCCCTTGCCGACAGCAGCTACACACAGAAGGACGACGACCGGCCTTGTTCCGACCCGCGAAGCTCGCCCCTGTCACGGTTCTGGGAACTCGAACCCGCCTCAGACTGCGGCACCTTCGGCTTGCGTGGTTACCGGCCGCTGAGCCTGTCGTGGATCGGCTCGAACAGCACCAACCGCGCACCGCGTTCGCCCAGCCCGGGGCATACTGTGACCACGCCGGTGGGCTACAGCACCTCCGAGGCCCGTATCCAGCTCTCGGTACGCACCAAGATCGCCCGTGGCCTGCTGACCGAAGGCGACGCGCCCCAGCGCGACTCGCTGTGGTTCGGTTATACCCAGCAGTCATACTGGCAGCTCTTCAGTGGCAGCATCTCGCGGCCATTCCGGGTGACCGACCATGAGCCCGAATTGACCTACATCCTGCCGCTCGACGCACAGCTCGATGGCGGCTGGCGGCTGCGTTATGGCGGCCTGTCGCTGAACCACCAGTCCAACGGTCAGAGCCTGCCGCTGTCGCGCAGCTGGAACCGCATCATCCTGATGGCCGGCATGGAAAAAGGTCCGTTCTCGGTCACCGGCCGCGCCTGGGCCCGGGTACCCGAGCGCAACCACCAGGACGACAATCCCGACATTGCGGACTATGTCGGGCGCGCCGAAATCGCCGCGGTCTGGCAGCTCAACAAGCTCCATACGCTGGGCGTGACGCTGCGCCATTCGCTGCGCAGCAGCGCAAATGGTTCGGTGCGACTCGAATGGCAGCGTGCCATCGGCACACCACGCGCCAACGGCGAACCGGGCCAGCTGCGGTTTCACACCCAGCTGTTCAGCGGTTATGGCGACTCCCTGCTCGACTACAACCGGCGCCGGACCGTGCTCAGTGTCGGATTGAGCCTGGTCGATTTCTGACGCGGATGCGGGGCCGGCACCCACCGCAGGCCCCATGCGGTGGCGCTGCGTCACTGGCGCGACTGGGGTCGGCCAGCACCATCCGCACAATCGGGCCATGGGAACCCTTTACCTCGTGCGCCATGGCCAGGCATCGTTTGGTGCAGACAACTACGACCAGCTCAGCGATCTGGGCCGGCGCCAGAGTGAGCGCCTGGGCGCCTGGTTCGCTGGCAAGGGCCTGGTGTTCGAGGCCGCCTTCTGCGGCAGCCTGCAGCGACAGCGCCAGACGCTGCAGGGCATCTGCCAGGGTGCAGGTATTGCGCCGCCCGTCACCGAGTGGCCCGGCCTGAACGAATACGACAGCGCCGCGGTGATCGCCACCGTGCACCCCCAGCCGCTGGAGAAACCCGACACGCCCGAAAAATACCGGCACCATTTCCGGCTGCTGCGCGACGGACTGACCCAGTGGATGAACGGCGTCGTCAGTCCACAAGGCATGCCCGACTACCCGGGCTTCGTCGACGGCGTGTGGCAGGCCATGGAGCAGGTGCGCAAACACCATAGCGGCAATGTGCTGATGGTCTCCAGCGGCGGTCCGATTGCCACGGCCGTGGGCCGGGTGCTGGGAACTGCGCCGGAGACGACGATCGAACTCAATATGCGCATCCGCAACAGTGCCGTGACAGAATTTGCGTTCAGCCCGAAACGCCACATGCTGCTGACGTACAACACCTTGCCGCACCTGGACGGGGCCAGCTACCAGGACTGGATCACCTACGCCTGAGTGCGCCACCTCGCCCGGGCCGACCCGCGCTGGCCAACCGGGCCGGTTCAGCCGCGCAACGGCAAGGCGGCACCCACCGCGATGAAGACGCCGCCACAGGCCTGGTTGAAGCGCCGCCCGACCCGACCCAGCCAGGGGCTGATCCGGTGCGCCATGCTCGCAATGAACCACTCGGTGGCGATTTCGATCACCGCGAAGGTTCCGGCCATGATGACAAACTGAATCCACAGGCTGCGCGCGGGATCGATGAACTGCGGCAGGAACGCGGCAAAAAACAGAATGCCCTTCGGATTGGTCAGTGCGGACAAGGCACCCTGGCGGAACAGCGAGCCGCCCGAACGGGCCCGCCCGACCATGTCGGTCTGCATGCCGATCGGCGGCGACCGCCACACCTGGATGCCGAGCCAGACCAGATACAGGCCACCGACCCATTTCATGACCGTCAGCCACACCAGTGATGCCTTGAGCAAGGCGCCGATGCCGAACATCGACAGACCGACGATGATGACGAAGCCCGTGGCGCCGCCAAAAATCGTGTACAGCGTCTTGCGCCGGCCATGCATCGCGCCGTGCGTGAGTGCCAGCAGGCCATTGGGCCCGGGCGACAACGAGAGCCCGGTAGCGGCGAGGAAATAGATCAGCCAGATGTGAAAGTCCATGGCTTCGATGGTGCAGGGTCGGCTGTCGCCGGTCAAGCACCTGCGCGACGTGCGCGCGACGGCA
>JAGPBF010000025.1:0-23955 GCA_018063505.1 Rhodoferax sp. | reverse complement strand
CCCGGGCGACAACGAGAGCCCGGTAGCGGCGAGGAAATAGATCAGCCAGATGTGAAAGTCCATGGCTTCGATGGTGCAGGGTCGGCTGTCGCCGGTCAAGCACCTGCGCGACGTGCGCGCGACGGCACCGGCAGTGGCAGTCGATCTGCGCTTACCATCGACATAACCATTTTCCCGCCTGGTGCGGGATTTCCACCATGCCCCGTCCCGATTCGACAATCCAGCCCGGCCCTTTGTCGGGCCACGTCGCGCTGATTACCGGCGCCAATACCGGCATCGGTCTGGTGACCGCATGTGCACTCGCACGCCAGGGTGCCCACTTGTTCATCACCTGTCGTAATGACGCGACGGCACGCACGGCGCTGGAACAGATACGCAGCGCCAGCGGCAATCCGCAGGTCGAAGCACTGCTGCTGGACCTGGGCGACTTCGGCTCGGTGCGGGCCTGCGCGCAGAAATTTCTGGATCGGGGCCTGCCACTGCAGCTACTGGTCAACAACGCCGGCCTGGCCGGCAGCCGCGGCCTGACCGCCTCCGGCTTCGAACTGGCCTTCGGCGTCAACCACATGGGGCACTTCCTGCTGACCCGGCTGCTGCTCGAACGCATCAAGGCCTCTGCGCCGGCACGTATCGTCACGGTCGCCAGCCGGGCCCACTACCGTGCCAGCGGACTGGACTGGAAAGCCTTGCGCCAGCCCACCCGCAGCCGCACCGGTGTGCTGGAGTACAGCAACTCCAAGCTGGCCAACGTCTTGTTCAGCGCCGAACTCGGCCGTCGCCTGGCCGGCACCGGTGTGCGCACCTATGCGCTGCATCCCGGCGTGGTCGCCTCCGACGTCTGGCGCGCCGTGCCCTGGCCGATCCGGCCGCTGATGAAGCTGCGCATGATTTCCACCGAAGAAGGCGCGCGTACGACGCTGCACTGTGCCAGCGCGGCAGCACTCGCCGGCGAGACCGGGCTGTACTATGACAAGTGCCAGCCGCGCACACCCAGCGACATGGGCCGGGACGATGTGCTGGCCGCAGAGCTGTGGCAGCGCAGCCAGGCATGGACTGGCACTGCAACCCATGGCTAAGCCCGGCAAGGCACCCGACACCGGCTCGCAAGGACTGCCAGCGGTGGCTCCCGCATCTGCCGTTGCGCCAGCATCTGCCGCAACGGCCCAACCGCGCAATCCGCTGCACGGGGTCACGCTGGAACAGATGGTCACCGCGCTGGCGGCGCGTTATGGCTGGCCGGGACTGGCCGAACGCATTCCGGTGCGCTGTTTCTCGCATGATCCCAGCGTGGCCTCGAGCCTGAAGTTCCTGCGCCGCACGCCATGGGCGCGCGACAAGGTCGAAGGACTCTACCTGTTCAGCTTGCGCCAGGCACGGCGCAGTGGTGAACGCCCTCCCGGATCCGCATGACAGGCGCGCTTGTGCAACGCTGACGCAGCAAGATCACGAAAGCGGACGATGACACCAGACCTCTTCAATACCCGTTACCAGGGCCAGTGGCAGGCCTTGTGGCAGGAACTGGCCGGGCGTGCGCCCGAAGCGGGCTTGCTGGCGCAGCTGTGCATGCGTTACAGCGAGACGCACCGCCACTACCACACGCTGCAACACCTCGACGCCTGCCTGGGCCATCTGGCACGCTTGCGCGACCAGGCCAACCGTGCACCGGAGGTCGCCATCGCCTTGTGGTTTCACGATGCCATCTACGACATCGGTGCGACGGACAACGAGCGCCGCAGTGCCGATTGGGCCAGTGCCGCGCTGGCCGCCGCCGGCGTCACACCGCAAGTGGCCGACCGGGTCCATGCGCTGATCATGGTCACGCGCCATGACCAGCCGCCGCAGACGCCAGATCAGGCCCTGCTGCTCGACATCGATCTGGCCATCCTCGGGGCGCCGGGTGCGGTGTTCGACGGCTACGAGCAGCAGATATTTCGCGAGTACCAGAGCGTGCCGCCCGCGGCCATGCGCAGCAACCGTCGGCGCATCCTGCAAGGTTTCCTGGACCGGCCCAGGATCTACCATACGCAAACCATGCACGACGCGCGTGAAGCGCTGGCCAGAGAGAACCTGCAGCGGTCGATCCAGGCCTTGGCGAGCTGAGCAAATACCTCAAGGCGTGCGGCGCGCCACTGCCGCCAGAAGGCCGGCGCGCGTGAATCGATCGATGGCCGGTTGACCGGCCAGCGAAGCCGACGATGGTGTCAGTGGGGAAACGCGGGTTTGTCGACCAGCGTGCTCAGCGGCAGGCGCGACAACTCCGCCAGCAACAGTGCCAGTTGCGTGCCAGCTGACGCGCGCAATGCGTCGCCCTTGTCGGCGGTTGCCGCAGCGGCGTTGCCAGCGGCTCCCTGCGGGTTGTAGTCCTGCATCTGCCAGGCCAGGCGGGCGCTTTTGCCATTGCCCAGGATCGGATAATCCTGCGCGCGTTGCTGCGATGTGGACGGAAAATCCCGTGCCTGCGCCATATCGACCTGGGCCGGTCGTATGGCCAGCATCATCGAGGTTTCGATGTCTCCGGCATGGACGCCGAAACGGCGTTCGGCCGGGCTGAACGGCGCCATCGCAGCATCGGCCAGCGGCAGGTCGTACCAGTTGCTGTGGTAGACGATCATGTCGTGCCGGGCCCGCAGGTCGCGCCCGACAATGTCCATCAGGCCGACCTGGCCGCCATGGGCGTTGAACAACAGCAATTTGCGCACGCCGGCCGCCGCTACACAGTCGCCGATCTCGGTCCAGACACGAACCAGGGTTTCCGCGCCCAGTGTCAGCGTGCCGGGAAAACGCGCGTGTTCATTGCTCTTGCCGATTTTCTGGGTCGGCAATACCAGCACCGGCAGGTCGGGCGCCAGTTGTGGCAACGCGGCTGCGACGACCGCATCGACCAGATCGCTGTCGACCGACAGCGGGAGATGAGGCCCGTGTTGCTCGGTGGCACCCACCGGCAGAACTGCCACGACATGACCGATATCCGACGCACGCGCCAGCGCAGTAAAGTCACGCGCCGTCAGGTCGGCCCAGTAGCGGGATGGCAAATGCATGTCGCGATCTTAGCCGCTGGCCGGTGCCGCCTGAAGACACGACTCGATTGATCGGTGTGGCGCATATGCCTACTGCGGGTATAACTGTTGCGCGATGAAGCACCTGATCACAGAGAATGAAAGTTCGATGATGAAAACCGCCACACGCCTTATCGCAATCGCCTGCATTTCGGGCCCAGCCATCGCGGACCCGGGTTATTACCTGATCACCGCCTATGACAACACCGGCCAGGTGAATATCGACTACCGCTACTGGACCGTCAAGGCACCGAGGTCGGCGGAGGTGATCTGGCCGGAGATCGGCATCGGTTATGGTGTCAACAGCCGCTGGTACACCGCGGTATTGGCCAGCTATATCGGCTCGGACCGCTTTTCGACCCGGCTCAGTTCGTTGAACTGGCAGAACGACTTCCTGCTCACGCAAGGGCAGTACATCATCGATGTGGCACTGCATACCCAGTTGATCAATAACCGGGGACGGGCCGGCGGTCAGGTGCTGGAGTTCGGCCCGGTCCTGCAGACCGACGTCGGCCGCACCCAACTCAATGCCAACCTGGTGTTCGAACGGGGCCTGGGTGACGGAACGCCGGCACGCACCCAGTTGAAATACCAGTGGCAGGCCAAGTACCGCTTCTCGCAGGCGCTGCATCTGGGCCTGCAGGGTTTTGGCGAGTTGGGCCCTTGGAATGCCTGGTCCGCAGGCCGGGACCAAAGCCACCGCGCCGGCCCGATGGTGTCAGGCACCTTACCGCTGGGTTCGACCCAGGCCTTCAAGTACGAGGCCGCGTACTTGATCGGGTCGGTCTATGGTCGCGAAGGCAACATGTTTGCATTGCGTCTGCAGTATGTGTTCTGACGCGGCAAGACGCGCAACCGCCGGGCCTTGGCGCCAGCCGATAACCCGGCGCCTTGCAGGCCTCAGGACGACGCACTCAGTGTCGCGTCAAGTTCCTTGCACGAAGGTGCACAGACCGTCTGCGACTTGCCGGCCACCTTGCGGGTACCCATCAGCGAACGCGGCCTGTGCTTGCCGCACATGAAGCACGACATGGTTGCGCCACCGAAAGACGCGGCTGCAGCGAACGGAGAACCGGAGGCCTTGGATTTGTAACGCAGGCCGTTGGCCTTGACGGCGGTTTTTGCCTCAGCTTTGGCCATGGATCGGACTTTCTGTTGAAAACATTGAACGTAGGGTCATGGATGCGCAGTCAAGGTTAGAAGGAACATGGCAGGCGCATGAATGGTGGAATATGCGCGCCATCCGGTCGTCTCTGATCGAATGGAGCACGTGCACCGTTCTTTCGCACTATCAAAGGCAGGGGACCGACCCGGGCCGGAAAAACTGCAGCAACACCACCGTGAAGCCGGCAATCCGCCAGCCCAGCGCATCTCCCCCGACACCCCCATAGTTTATCGGCTATCGTGCAACGGACAGGAAAACGATTTACAAAACCCTGCCGGCAGCGTCAGGCCCGGGGCTGCAAGGTCCCAACGACGCTGTCCCGACATGCCCGATCGCCAGGCAACGGCGAGCCAGGCAAGCCCTCGCGGGCCCGCCCGCGGTCAGGTACTGGCGTTCGGATGGGCGTGGCGCAAGGCCTGCTCGAGATCGTCGATCAGATCCTGTGCATCCTCGATGCCGACAGACAGCCGCAGCAGGTCGGTTGGAACCGGCGAGCCAACGCCTTCGACGCTGGCACGGTGCTCGATCAGGCTTTCGGTTCCGCCCAGCGAGGTGGCGCGTTTCCACAAGGCCACCTTGGCTGCAGTGGTGATCGCCGCAGCCTCACCGCCGCGGGCACGGATCGACAACATGCCGCCGAATCCGCCGTCCATCTGGCGCGCAGCGACCGCATGGCCCTGCGCTCCCGGCAGCCCCGGGTACAGCACCTCGCTCACCAGCGCATGTCCGTGGAAATGCTCGGCCACGCGCTGCGCCGAAGCGCTGGCGGCGCGCACGCGCAGGTACAGCGTGCGCATGCCGCGCAGCAGCAACCAGGCCTCGAACGAGCCCAGCGTACCGCCCAGTTGGGCCCGCACCGACCGGATACGTTGCCACAGGGCATTGTTTTCCCGCGTGACCAGCACGCCGGCGATCAGGTCGGAGTGGCCATTGAGGTATTTGGTGGCGGCGTGCATGACGATGTCTGCCCCCAGGTCGAGCGGGCGCGTCAGCACCGGGCTGGCCACCGTCGAGTCGACCGCCAGCACAGCGCCAGCCGCATGGGTGATGGCGGCCGTGGCGGCGATGTCGGTGATGGTCCACAGCGGGTTGGCCGGCGTCTCGATCCACACCAGTCGCGTCTTGCCGGCGACGATGGCCGCCTGCACCGCCTTCGGATCGGACATGTCGACCAGTTCGACCTTCAGCCCCCAGTGGGTGGCGAAGTTCAGCAGCCAGTTGCGCAGCGACCAGTACATCACCTTGGGTGCCAGCACATGGTCCCCCGGCGAAAGCGCCTGGAACACTGCAGTCGCGGCCGCCATGCCGGACGCAAACAACATGCTGTCGGCGCCGTTCTCGAGTTGCGTGATCACCGCCTGCGCCTGGTCGAAGGCCGGGTTGTCGGCGCGGGCATAGACCCGCCCGGAGCGGTACTGGTTGTCCTCGTCGCGCAGATAGGTCGATGAGACATGGATCGGCGGCGTGATGGCCCGTGTCGTTTCGTCGATCCAGCCCAGTCCCTGGGCGGCAATGGTTTCGGGTTTGGCGGTCTTGTTGTCCATGTTCGTTTCCTGTTGGATGCCGGTTTATACCCGCTTCGGCCACAACACGGCGGCCAGGGGCGGGCGCCGCTTCAGTCTGACTGGTCTGCCAGCGCCTTGTGCTGTTGCTGGCGTGCTGCCAGCGCGCGTCTTGGTGCGCTGCGCAGCGCCACACCCACGGGCCACACGGCACGCAAGCATTGCGGCCGGGCACGTGCGCCGCTGCGCTGGTAGTCCGACAGCAGGGCTTCGCGGCATCGATCGGCATCCAGGCCGCAGTGGCCGTGCAGATAGTCGAATAACCGGTCGACCAGGTCCTCGGGCGTGATGCCCGCGCTCTGGTGGCCCTGCCGCCACAACCATGCGCTGAAGCGCCAGAACGCGGCGAATGGCGAGCCGCTGACCGGCAGTTCGGTCGCATCGGTGTGATCGACCAGCGTACCTGCCGTCAGCCCGGTGCCGGGTGTGCCCAGCAGCAAGACCAGGCTGCGCCCAAAGCGCCCCGAATTGGCGACCAGGTCCCAGTATCGTGCCATGCGTACAAAGGCCTCGACCTGTTGCGCCGAGACCGCCGCGCTCTGGCGCACCGTATAGGGCGGCGCCTCGCCATAGACCATGCCGCAGGCTTGCGTCAGGGCTCCGATCGGGGTTCCGCGCAGGCGCTTGAGCACACCGAGCTGGATCTCGTGCGGGCCCAGCGCGAGCAGGCGATCAAAGCCCTGTCCAAAGCTGGCCAGGTCTTCGCCCGGCAAGCCGAAGATCAGGTCGGCGTGCAGGTGCGCCTGCGAATGCGCCACCAGCCAGCGCAGGTTGGCCTCGGTGCGGGTGTTGTCCTGGCGCCGGGAAATCAACTGCTGCACCACCGGATTGAAGCTCTGGATGCCGACCTCGAACTGCAGTACACCGGCGGGGAACTGCGCAATCATCTGTTTCAGTCGATCCGGCAGATGGTCGGGAATTACTTCGAAATGCACGAACAACCCGGTCGGCCCGGCAGCTTCGAGGCGGTCGAGGAAAAACTGCAGGATGCGTACCGACGCATCGATCTTCAGGTTGAAGGTGCGGTCGACGAACTTGAAGGTTCGCGCGCCGCGCGCAAACAAAGCCGCGATTTCGACCAGCAAGCGATCGAGGTCGAAGGCCCAGGCGGTCTTGTCCAGCGCGCTCAGGCAGAACGCGCACTTGAACGGACAGCCGCGTGAAGCCTCGACATACAACACCCGGTGCGCGAGATCGTCGTCGCTGTATTCACGGTACGGCAACTCCAGCGCGTCGAGTGGCGGCTGTTCACCGGCAATGACCTTCATCAGCGGCTGCGGCCCATGCAGCAAGGCCTGGCACAACTTCGGGAAACTGACATCGCCCCAGCCGGTGATCACATGGTCTGCCAGCGCCACGATCTCCTGCTGCTCCCATTCATGGCTGACCTCCGGGCCGCCGAGCACGACCTTGAGCCGCGGGCGTTGGTGGCGCAACGCGCGCAGCACGCCACAGGTCTGGGTCACGTTCCAGATGTACACGCCAAATCCGATGACCTGGCGCCTGTCCGCAACTTCCGGCCCCAGCAGATCGAGCAGTTCAGCCACGATCTGCGCGGGATCGCGCGAGATCGTGAACTCGCGCAGCGCCGTCACCGCCCGCAAGCCCCCCATGTTGGCGCGCAGGTAACGCAGGCCGAGCGACGCATGGATATAACGCGCATTGAGCGTGCACAAGACCACCGCTGGCGGATTGAGGAGAGAGGACAACATCCCGGTATTATTGGTCCGCATGACCGATGACCTGTTTCGCGCCGATGCCTACCTGACCGAATGTGCCGCCACCGTCACCGCCATCGGTGCCCAGGGCATCGTGCTGGACCGTACGGTGTTCTATCCGATGGGCGGCGGCCAGGCCGGCGACGCCGGCATGCTGCAGGTGCGCAGCGGTGCGGCAATCGGCCGGGACATCGTGATCACCGATACCCGCAAGGCCAAGGACGATGAGGGCCGGTTCACCGGCGACATCTGCCATGTCGCAGCCGCAACCGGCGCTGGCGCCGCAGCGCCGGCACTGGCGGTCGGCGACGCCGTCACCGCCCGCATCGACTGGCAGCGGCGCCACCGGCTGATGCGTTTTCACACCACGACCCATCTGCTGTGCCACCTGGTGCCCCAACTGGTCAATGGCTGCTCGATCACGCCCGACTACGCGCGGCTGGACTTCAACATGACCGACCCGCTGGACAAGGAGACCCTGACCGCGGGTATCGCGCAACTGGTGGCCGCCAACCATCCGGTCACGATCGGCGCGATCACCGATGCCGAACTCGATGCCAATCCAGCCCTGGTCAAGAGCATGAGCGTGCAACCCCCGCGTGGCAGCGGCAGCATCCGCACCGTGCGTATCGGGCAGCTGGACCTGATCGACCTGCAGCCTTGCGGCGGCACACATGTGGCCGGCACCGGCGAGATTGGCGCCGTCGTGGTCACGAAGATCGAGAAGAAGAGCGCCACGACGCGCCGTGTCGTGCTCGGATTCGCCGCATGAAACCGGCCGCGCAAGGCGCAGGCCTGCCAGCGGGCTCCTGATGCCGTCCGGCGGAAAGCCCCATGCAACCCAAGCCTGGTGACGAAAGCCCGTTCTACCGCTGGGACGGCGACACACTGGTCGTCAACATCCTGGGCAAACCCGCTGCCGCGCGCGACGCGATCGGCAAACCCAAGGGGCCGCAGCTCAAGGTCAGCGTGACCGCAACACCCCGCAACGGCAAGGCCACCGACCACATGGTGCGGTTCCTGGCGCCACTGTTCGGTGTGTCCGTCGGTCAGATCACGGTGGTGTTCGGCCGCGAAAGCATCCACAAGCAGTTGCGCATCAAGGCCCCGACACGCTTGCCCCCGGTGTTTGGCGCGCATGACCCCGCGCCCTGAAGCCGGGCCACTGCCGGGCGACAATCAGCGCCGGCGTGCCCGGCACGTTCGACCGCTTGCTCCAGCCAGCGGAACTTTGCCCCCTGTCGCTGCTCCCACCCTGTCCATGTACCGACCCACCCGATTCAAGCGCCTGCTGGGCGCACTGGCCCTGCTGGCCGCTGGTCTGCTCCCCCTGGCCGCCCCGGCCCAGCTCGCCGGCACACCGGGCGCTGTCGTCACCACCGAGCAGGTGCGCGCCGAATTGCTGGCGCATGCACCCCAAGGCGCCGGCCCGGGCCAGACGGTATGGGTCGGCCTGCAGATCCGACACAAACCCGAGTGGCATACCTACTGGAAGAACTCCGGCGACTCCGGACTGCCGACCCAGTTGCAATGGACCCTGCCGGCCGGTGTCACGGCGGGCGAGATCCAGTGGCCTTTGCCACAGAAAATCCGCATCGGCACGCTGGCCAACTACGGTTACGAAGGCACGGTGCTGCTGCCGGTGCAGCTGACCATCGGCCCCGAGTTCAAACCCGGCCTGTTGTCCGACGCCATCGACGTGAAGCTGGCGGCCGCCTGGCTGGTCTGCAAGACCGAATGCATCCCCGAAGAAGGCCAGTTTGCGCTGAAGATCCCGGTGCAGAGTTCGACCGCCGGCCAGGGAGCCGAATTCGACACCGCCTGGCGCAAGGCCCCGTCGGAGCTGGCACGCACCGAGGCCAGCACGCTGCGCATCGATGGGCAATTTCTGCAGCTTTCGGTGCAGGGATTGCCGGCGCAATGGCAGAAACGCACGCTGGAGTTTTATCCGGAGTCGCCCGAGGTCATCGAAACCGCGGCCCAGTGGCAGCAGGCCTGGGACGGTGCGGTCTGGACCGCCCGCATCCCGCTGTCGGCGCAGCGCAGCAACAGCCCGGCGCTGATGCCGGTGGTGCTGGCGCTGGACGGCCAAGGCCGGCGGATTGAATTGCCGGTCAGCGGAAGCTGGCCATCCACGGGCGGTACGGCGCAGGCCTCCACGGCCTTGCAGGCGGCGCTGGCTGCCGGGCCGGGCGGCGCTGCTGGTCTGCGCACTGGCGCACCGGCCGCGTCGATCGGATTCTGGGCCGCCTTGCTGGGTGCACTGATCGGCGGACTGATCCTGAACCTGATGCCCTGTGTGTTGCCGGTGCTGGCGATCAAGGTGCTGGGCTTCGCACGCCATGCCGACGACCGGCGGGCCCACCGCATCAACGGCATCGCCTACACCGCCGGCGTGCTGCTCAGCTTCATGGCGCTGGGCCTGCTGATGTTGTCGCTGCGCCAGGCCGGCGAGAGCCTGGGCTGGGGTTTCCAGTTGCAGAACCCGGCGGTCGTGGCTGCATTGGCACTGTTGTTCACACTGATCGGGCTGAACCTGGCCGGGGTGTTCCAGTTCCGCCAGATCGTGCCGTCCGCACTGGCCACGTTCCAGCCGCGCCATCCGGTGGCCGATGCGTTTTTCACCGGCGTGCTGGCAGTGGCCATCGCCTCGCCCTGCACGGCGCCGTTCATGGGCGCCTCGCTGGGTCTGGCTGTGGCGCTGCCGCCCTGGCAGGCGATGGCGGTGTTTGCCACACTGGGGCTGGGGTTGGCGCTTCCTTACCTGGCCGCAAGCTTGATTCCCGCTGTGGCGCGCGCCTTGCCACGTCCCGGTGCCTGGATGGACACGCTGAAGACCTTCATGGCGTTCCCGATGTTTGCCACCGTGGCCTGGCTGGTCTGGGTGCTGGGCCAGCAAAGTGGCATCAACGGGGCAGGCGCGCTGCTCGCCTTGCTGGTGGCGGTCGCCTTCGTGGCCTGGGCCATGGCGCAGAACGGACTTGCCCGGCTGGTGACCGGCGCCGTGGCGCTGGCCGTGTTGCTGGCAATGGGCTGGAGTCTGGGCCCGACCGTCACAACGCCGGCACCGGTGGCACAGCAGGCCCGCGATGGCCGCTGGCAGGCCTGGGCACCCGGAAAAGTCGAGCAGATCGTGGCCGCAGGACAACCGGTATTCGTCGATTTCACGGCCGCCTGGTGCGTGACCTGCCAGTACAACAAGCAGACCACGCTGAGCGACCCGCAGCTGCTGGCCGACATGGATGCACGCAAGGTGGTGCTGCTGCGCGCCGACTGGACCCGGCGCGACCCCGCGATCACCGCGGCGCTGCAGCAACTTGGCCGCAATGGTGTGCCCGTTTACGTGTTGTACCAGGATGGCCGCGCACCGCAGGTACTGTCCGAGATTCTGAGCGTGCGGGACGTTCAGGCTGCACTGGCGCGCTTGTAGCGGACTGGCACACGGGCCGATCATTCTTTTTTTGAACCGCGGAGGGAATGACAATGAAGCGACGTTCACTGCTGGCCATGGCGGCCACGATGCTCGGTCTGTCAGCGACTGCCGTACGGGCCGCGCCTTCGGTCGGTCAGCCGGCACCGGCATTCAGCCTCACAGATACCGCGGGCAAGACCGTGCAGCTGGCCGACTTCCGGGGCCGGCACGTGGTGCTTGAATGGGTCAACCCGGGTTGCCCGTATGTGCGCAAACATTACAGCAGCGCCAACATGCAGGGCACCCAGAAAGACGTGACCGCGCAAGGTGTGGTGTGGCTGGCGATCAATTCGACCGAGAACGCCAGCACCGATTACCTGGCACCGGCGCAGATGGGTCGCTGGATGCAGGGCCAGCAAGCGACCGCCACCCATACGTTGATGGACGAGGACGGCACCGTTGGCAAGGCGTATGGCGCGCGCACCACGCCGCACATGTACATCGTAGACCCCGCCGGCAAGCTGATCTACGCCGGCGGCATCGACAGTGTGCCCTCGTCCCGCGTCGACGATATCAAGACGGCCGTCAACTATGTCAAGCAAGGCGTGCGTGAGGCGCTGGCCGGCCAGCCGATCCGGGCGGCAACCACCCGTCCGTACGGCTGCTCCATCAAATACAAGACCTGATAGCTGCGGCAAATCGGGTCCCGGCACCGGCCAGTCCATGCGTGCGTCTGGCGCGCATTTTTTGCCATCGCTGCCGCTTGTTCGGCTGCCGGGTCGGCGGTATAGTGAACTGCATAAGCCGGGAACCCGGCAACAGGGGGAAAACATGGCAAAAACCCATCAAACGCAAGATCCACAGACACGCGATCCGGTTGCGCAAGGGCCTGTGGCCCGCCTGGTGGCAAGCGGCCCGGACGAACTGGACAATCGCGACCCGGACTGGTGGTCTGAATCCACCGATGGACGCTGCAGTGAAACCGCGGCCTTGTTTGCAGAGTCGCAACCAGCACCGCTGACGATCGTCTGACGGCTGAACCGGGGCCGGCATCGGCGCTCCCGACGGCATGCCAGCTGCCACAATAGGCGGATGACGCAAACCAGCCTGGACACGCCTTTCGCACCCCTTCGAAACACCACTTTCCTGCGCGCGTGCATGCGCCAGGCCACCGATCACACTCCGGTATGGCTGATGCGCCAGGCTGGGCGCTACCTGCCGGAATACCGCGCAACGAGGGCCAAGGCCGGCAGTTTCATGGGGCTGGCAACCAATACCGACTACGCCACCGAAGTGACGCTGCAACCGCTGGAGCGTTATCCGCTGGATGCGGCCATCCTGTTCAGCGACATCCTCACGGTGCCCGATGCCATGGGCCTGGGCCTGAGTTTTGCGTTGGGCGAGGGTCCCCGCTTTGCGCACCCGGTGCGCGACGAGGCAGCGGTTTCGGCGCTGCAGGTGCCCGATATGGACAAGTTGCGGTATGTGTTCGACGCCGTCACGTCGATCCGCCACGCGTTGGCCGGACGGGTGCCGCTGATCGGCTTTTCCGGCAGCCCGTGGACGCTGGCCTGCTACATGGTCGAGGGCGCCGGTTCGAGCGACTATCGCCTGGTCAAGACCATGATGTACGCGCGGCCCGACCTGATGCACAAGATCCTGGCGGTCAATGCGGACGCGGTTGCCAGTTACCTGAACCTGCAGATCGAGGCCGGGGCTCAGGCAGTGATGGTGTTCGACAGCTGGGGCGGCGTGCTGGCCGACGGCGCATTCCAGCAGTTCAGCCTGGCTTACACGGCACGGGTGCTGGCCCAGCTCAAGCGCAGCCATGCCGGTGCCGTGATTCCGCGCATCGTATTCACCAAGGGCGGTGGCTTGTGGCTCAAGCAGATGGGCCAGCTCGACTGCGAGGTTCTGGGGCTGGACTGGACGGTCAACCTGCAACAGGCGCGCGATCTGGTGGGCGGCGTGGCCGGCGGCCCCGGCAAGGCCTTGCAGGGCAATATCGATCCGAACGTGCTGTTTGCCAACCCGGCACAGATCCAGCGGGAAGTTGCACAGGTGCTGGCGAGCTTCGGCAAACCGCACAAGGCAGCTGCCAATGACCCGGACCAGGTCGGTCCGACGCATATTTTCAACCTCGGTCATGGCATCAATCAGCACACCCCTCCTGAAAACGTAGCAGCACTTGTCGATGCGGTGCACGCTGGCTCGCGACTGGCGCGAACCTGAGGAATGGCCTGCGCTGCCCATACCTGGCCTGCTTGTCAAGGTTTGTGAACCCTGACTTATTCACAAAATTCTTGCTGCACTGCGCAAGGTCCTGACAGTCCGATTGCACTTTGCTACAAAAGCCATAGCTCACCCAAGTTGTTGATTCATATGAATTTTGCGTCTTTGCCATTTTGATGGGCAATCCAGCCAAAGCCTTTGTTTTCAAGGCTTTGGCGCCAGCGCCGCATGGATATCAACAAAGTTATCCACAGAAAAACTGGATGACATGTAAAGTTGTTATGGATCAACCACTTAAGCCGCACTTCACAAGTTCACTTCAACAAACCGCCCCAACCGACCCGGCACCATCGTGCATCTCATCCAGGTCTTGATCCAGACACCGGCCCATAGCCGGATCGGCACCGCACTGACGTATCAAAGTGTGCAGCCACTGGCGCCTGGCACCCTGGTGCGTGTGCCGCTGGGCAAACGCGAGACGCTGGGTGTGGTCTGGGATCCGGATCCGTCAGCCGCCGTACCCGAGGGCGACAAGCTTCGCAGCGTGACGGCGGCGCTGGACGAACTCCCGCCGCTGTCGGCCGACTGGCGGAGACTGGTCGCTTTCGCCGCCGCCTATTACCAGCGCGCCGCCGGCGAGGTGGCGCTGGCTGCCTTGCCGCCCCAGCTGCGTGATCTGAGTGCGCAGCAACTGCAACGTCGGCTGCGCAAGGTGGCGCAACCGACAGCCGCCGCCGGCGCCGTTATGGCCGCCGCACCGACCCTGAGTGCTGAGCAGCAGGCCGTGATGGCGCAGATCCGCCAGACCGACGGCTGTTTCCTGCTGTTCGGCGCCACCGGCAGCGGCAAGACCGAGGTCTATCTGCAGTGTGTGCAGGAGTTGCTGGAACGCCAGAGCGATGCCCAGGCGCTGGTGATGGTGCCCGAGATCAACCTGACGCCGCAGCTTCAGGCCCGCTTTCAACAGCGTTTCGGCCCGCTGCTGGGCGATGATGCCGTGGTGTCTTTGCACAGCGCAATGACCAACCCGCAGCGCCTGCGCAGCTGGCTGGCGGCGCACCTGGGCACGGCACGTATCGTGCTCGGCACCCGCATGGCAGTGTTCGCATCGATGCCTGCGCTGGCGCTGATCATCGTCGACGAGGAACACGACCCGAGCTATAAACAGCAGGAAGGCGCACGTTACTCGGCGCGCGACCTGGCCGTGTTCCGCGGCCGCCAGCTCGGCGCCAAGGTGATCCTGGGCTCGGCCACGCCCTCGCTCGAGAGCTGGCACCACAGCCGCCCGGCGGCCGACGGTGGCCGCTACCGGCGCCTGGAAATGCCCAGCCGCATCGGCGATCAGGCCCGGTTGCCGCTGGTGCGCCGGGTCGACATGAACCACCAGCCGCGCCGCGCGGTGATTGCACCACCGCTGCTGGCTGCGATCAAGCAACGCATCGCTGCGGGCGAGCAAAGCATGGTGTTCCTGAATCGGCGGGGTTATGCACCGGTGTTGCAATGCGGCTCCTGCGAATGGAAAAGCGCCTGTCCGCATTGCAGCGCCTTTCGCGTCTTCCACAAGATCGATCGCAGCCTGCGTTGCCACCATTGCGGCTTTGCCGAGCCGGTGCCGCGCGCCTGTCCGGAATGCGGCAACCTGGACATCTCGCCGGTCGGGCGCGGCACAGAACGGCTGCAGGAGCATCTGGTCGAACTGCTGGCCGACGTGCGCCGGCCCGGCTCACAAACCCCGGACCAGCCCGATGGCGTGCCGGTACATGTCGCACGGATCGATGCCGACAGCACGCGCCACGTCGGCAGCCTGCAGTCGCAACTCGCGCAGGTGCATTCGGGCGAGGTCGACGTGCTGGTCGGTACGCAGATGGTGGCCAAGGGCCATGACTTTCGCCGCATCACGCTGGTCGCGGCGGTCAACCCCGACAACGCCTTGTTCTCCAGCGATTTCCGCGCGCCCGAGCGCTTGTTCAGCCTGCTGATGCAGGCTGCCGGCCGCGCCGGCCGCGACGCCGCGATCAGCGGCCAGAGCGAGATGTGGATCCAGACCTGCCAGCCCCAGCATCCGCTGTTCGAGGCGCTCAAGCGCCACGACTACCCTGCATTCGCCGCCCGGCAACTGCAGGACCGGGAAAACGCGGCACTGCCGCCGTTTGCATTCCAGGCCCTGCTGCGGGCCGAGGCACGCACACAGGAAGCGGCGCATGCGTTCCTGGCCAGCGCCAGTGCTTGCGCGTCGGAGCTGCTGGCCGGCTTGCCCGGTTTCGACCGGGTGACGCTGTACCCGGCGGTACCGATGGTGGTGCAGCGGGTTGCCAATGTGGAGCGGGCCCAGATGCTGGTGGAAAGCCCTTCGCGGCCGGCATTGCAGAACTTCCTGACGGCCTGGTACGACATCCTGCATGCGACGCGCCAGGGCGAGGCCGGGCGGGGCTTGCTGCGCTGGGCAGTGGACGTGGATCCGCTGGCGATCTAGCGCCAGGCCGCAACGCTCACCCCTGACCGCGCGGCTTGCCGTAAGCCTGCACGAATGCGTCGAAATCCTCGATCGCCAGGGGCCGGCTGATCAGATACCCCTGGCAGCAGTCGCAGCCGAACTCGGCCAGAAAATCACGCTGGCCCTGCAACTCGACACCCTCGGCGATCACCGTCAGGCCCAGACTCTGCCCCAGCGCGACAACGGTGCGCGCGATGGCCGCGTCATTGGGGTCGGTCAGCACCTCGCGCACGAAAGACTGGTCGATCTTGAGCTGGTCCAGCGGCAGCCGGCGCAGGTAGCTGAGCGACGAGTAACCAGTACCGAAGTCGTCGAGCGAGAAGCCCACACCCATGGCCTTGAGCTGCTTCATCTTGTTGATGATGGACTCCAGGTCGTAGGCGAACATGCTCTCGGTGATTTCGAGCTTGAGCCGCTCGGGCGTCGTGCCATGGGCCACCAGCGCGCGGCGGACCTTGTCGACGAAATCGGCTTGCCGGAACTGGTGCACGCTGACATTGATGGCCAGCGTCAGATCGCTGAAATCGGGCATCACCGCCCAGCGCGTGAGTTGCGCGCAGGCGGTCTGCAACACCCATTCGCCGATGTCGACGATCAGGCCGGACTGTTCGGCCACGGGAATGAATTCTGCCGGTGACACCGGGCCGCGCTGTTGATGGGTCCAGCGCAGCAGTGCCTCGGCGCCAATCACCACATTGCCGGCACCGACCTGGGGCTGGTAATGCAATACGAAAGCGTTCTGCGCCAGGCCCAGACGCAGATCGGCCTCCAGCGCCGAACGCGCTTCCACCGCGGACTGCATCGCAGGATCGAAAAACCGCACGGTGTTGCGTCCGGCCCCCTTGGCCTGGTACATCGCCACGTCGGCGCGCTTGAGGGTCTCCTCGCCACTCAAGGCCTCGAAGCCGAACAGCGACACACCGATGCTGCAGCCGCTGCGGTGCACCCGTCCCTCGACGTCGAACGGCGTATTGAGCTGCACCAGCACCTTGTCTGCCACGGCACGTGCGGTGGCGATCACGTCACCCGGTATCAGTCCGGCGTCGTCGATCAGCACGACGAACTCGTCACCGCCGAGTCGGGCCACGGTGTCGCTGTCCCGCACACACGATGCCAGCCGCAATGCGACCTGCTTGAGCAACTGATCACCCTTGTCATGGCCCCAGGTGTCGTTCAGCGCCTTGAAGTTGTCCAGGTCGATCAGCAGCAGGGCGCCGTGGCGGTGGTTTCGTCCCCTGCGCGTCAGCGCATGCTCGAGCCGGTCCTGCAACAACCGACGATTGGGCAGATCGGTGAGTGGGTCGTAGAACGCCAGTCGCCGGATCTCGCTCTTGGCACTTTTACTGCCAGTGATGTCGCGTGTCATCACGACGAACCGTGGCGTCGCACTGTCGGTTTCCTTGCGCGCCACCGACAACTCGAACCAGCGCGTGCCATCGGCCAGTACCAGCGCATATTCCTCGCCCTGGGAAAATCCCTCGGTATGGGCGCTGCGCAAGGCCTCCATCGTGGTCTCTGCTGCGGCCTGCGGCAAGACCTCGAAGACGCTGCGACCCATCATGGTTTCGGCAGGCACCGGCAACACACTGCTCGCTGGCGCATGGCAACCATAGTAGATGCCGTCCAGGCCAATCTCGAAGATCGGGTCGCGGATCGCTTCGACCACCGAACTCAGCTGGTGGCGGGCAGCCAGAAGTTCGAGCTGGCGCTCACGCACCAGGGTGGCGAGGCCGATCCGGCGGCGGCGTTGCACAACAATCCAATAGGTCAGCAACGCAAGCAGCAGACTGACAAGGAGAAGCACGGAGGCGAAAGAAACCAGCCCGGCGACGTCGACCCAGCCCTGCACCGGTGCCAGGTCCAGATTCCATGCGCCGTTGGGCACTGCGAAGCTCCGACGCAAAGGCTCGCGCAGCGGTCCGGGTGACGTGGCCGCTATCACCTGAACCTGGCCGCTGTCGTCGATCTGCCGCCACAAGCGGTAGTCGTAGCCACGATCGCGCAACTCGCCGAACCGGGCATTGCCCAGCAAGTCGGTCAGGCGGACCGTCACATTGGCAAAACCCCAGAACTGCGGCGCACCCGCGGCGTCCTTGAGAAACACCGGCAAACGGCTGACGATACCGATACCCCCCTGGGCCAATCGCAGCGGCCCGGCCAGCGTCAGGCGCGCCGTGTCGCGCGTGAATATCGCCTCGCGCTGCTGGGCAGGATCGTTGAGCTGATCGAACCCCACCAGGCCTTCGTTGCCCCTGGTGGGTGCGACATACCGCACCACGCCATTGGGCGACAAGGACACCGCCAGCAGCCGTTCATTGCTTGCCAGGATCTGCGCCGCAGCAGCGTCGAAATGCTGGATTTCGCCCGCACCCTGGTGGACCAGTGCCGCCAGCGCGAAGGTGTTGGCCAGCATGCGCTCCATGCCGCGCTCCAGTGCGTCGGTGCGTTCCTGGGCGAGATGGGCGACACGCTCTCGCTGCTCGGCCACGCGGCCTGCCTGCCATCGGGCCATGGCACTGGCACCGATGCCCAGCGACAACACCAGTACCAGCGCGGCCAGGCTCCAGGCCGGCCAGACCGACGATTCGACAACGGGTTGGGTTTCGCGCTCCATCACCGCCATCATCGCCCTTGTCAGCGCGGCCCCACCAGCAGGGCCACTGTCGCCGAGAAACTGAGGAATGCCGCCGCGGTCGATACCAGGATGATGCGTGCGATGCGGCCGTTGTTGGCACCGAATCGCTCCGCCAGGATCGACGCGTTGCTGGCACTGGGCAAGGCGGCCACCAGCACGATCACGGTCAGCGCAAAACGGTCCAGCGGCACCCCGAGTTGAATGGCACCAATGCCCACCAGCAGCACCAGCACCGGATGCAGCACCAGCTTGATCACGGCCACCGGGATGTAGTCGCGCATCGGCAACGGATGGGCGCCATCGACAGGGACGATCATCTGGGACCGCGCCAGCACCGCACCGATCGTGAACAATGCCACCGGCGAGGCTGCGTCAGCCAGCAGGCCGACCGCCTGATTGGCCGGTCCGGGCAAGGTCAGCCCGAGGTACGAGGCCAACGCGCCCAGCAAGATGGCCCAGGGCATCGGATTGACCAGCACCCCGCGCAAGGCGTTTCGCCCGGCGACGGCAAACCCGTGGGCACCGGCGCCGTCCAGCCGTGACAAGGCCACACACAACGAGGACGTCACCAGCAGGTCCACCATGATGGTGGCAATGGCCGGGCCGGCCGCCGCCGCACCCAGCAGTGCCACCAGCAAGGGCACGCCCATGAATCCGGTATTGGGAAACGCTGCCACCAGCGCACCGAACGCCGCGTCGTTCCAGCCGATGCGCCGGTTCATGCTGACAGTGACGACAAATCCCACCAGCACCAGCGCACACAACAGGTAGGTGAAGAACACACCCGGATCGAGCAACTGCCCGATCGGCGTAGTCGAACCGAACCGGTACAACATGCAGGGCAATGCGAAATACAGCACGAAGCTGTTCAGCCCCGGTATCGCATCGAGCCGCAGCAGGCCGCGCCGGGCCGCGACATAACCTGCCAGCACCAGGGCAAAGAACGGGAACGTAACCAGCAGGACTTGCAGCACCCGCAGATTGTCGCCGACGCAGTCGTGGGCGAGCGCTGGGTATGATGGGACCAAACCCTGCCTTTGTCGAGTCCGTCTGCCCTGCATGTCTGCTGTTCCCCTAGCCCCCTCCGGTCTGAATATTGCCCAACAAGAAGCCGTCAATTACCTGCATGGACCTTGCCTGGTGCTCGCCGGTGCCGGCTCCGGCAAGACGCGGGTCATCACGCACAAGATTGCGCGGCTGATCCAGACCGGCATGGAGGCCAAGCGCATCGCGGCCATCACCTTCACCAACAAGGCGGCCGCCGAGATGCGCGAACGGGCCAAGTCGCTGGTCGGCAAGGCTGCCCGTGAACTCGTCATCTGCACCTTTCATGCGCTGGGTGTGCGCATGATGCGCCAGGACGGGCAGGTGCTGGGCCTCAAGCCGCAGTTCTCCATTCTGGACAGCGACGATGTGACCGGCATTCTGAAGGACTGCGGCGGCAGCACCGACACCGCGACCGCGCGGCAATGGCAATGGGCCATCAGCCGCTGGAAGAACATGGGGCTCAATGCGGCCCAGGCCGAGGCCCAGGCGGCAGACGACAACGAACGCATCACCGCCCGCATCATGGCGCGTTACGAGGAACGCCTCTCCGCCTACCAGAGCGTGGATTTCGACGATCTGATCGGCCTTCCGCTCAAACTGCTGCAGGAACATGCCCAGGTGCGGCAGAAATGGCAGGCCATGCTCGGCCATGTGCTGGTCGACGAATACCAGGACACCAACGCCACCCAGTACACCGTGCTCAAGCTGCTGGTCGGCGGGCCCGAACGCAAGGACGCCCGCTTCACCGCCGTGGGGGATGACGACCAGTCGATCTACGGCTGGCGCGGCGCCACGCTGGACAACCTGCGCCAGTTGCCGGTCGATTTTCCGGCGCTCAAGGTCATCAAGCTCGAACAGAACTACCGCTCCACGTCGGCCATCCTGCGTGCTGCCAACAACGTGATCGGACCCAATCCCAAACTGTTCCCGAAGAATCTGTGGAGCGATCTGGGCGAAGGTGAACCGGTGCGCATCGTCGATGCCGACCATGAAGAACACGAAGCCGAACGCGCGGTGGCGCGTATCCAGAGCCTGCGTGCCGGCACCACCACTACCAGCACCGGACATCCGCTGAGCCTGGAACTGCGCGACTTCGCCATTCTGTACCGCGCCAACTACCAGGCCCGGGTATTCGAGCAGGCGCTGCGCAAGGCGCAGATTCCGTACAAGGTCTCGGGCGGCCAGAGCTTCTTTGACCGATCCGAAATCAAGGACCTTTGCGCCTGGTTCCGGCTGTGGGTCAACAACAACGACGACCCGGCCTTTCTGCGTGCCGTGACCACACCCAGGCGTGGTATCGGCCATCAGACGCTGGCGCAGCTCGGTGTGTTTGCATCCAAATACAAGCTCAGCCTGTTCGAGTCGCTGTTCAGTGCCAGCCTGGGCAGCATGTTGCCGGCCAAGGCCGTGGGCAGCCTGCATGAGTTCGGGCGTTATGTGAACGACCTGGAGTACCGGGCCCGGCATACCGAAGGCGCGGATGCCGCGCGCGGCTTTCTGACGGAGTGGCTCAGCGAGATCGGCTACGAGAAGCACCTGTACGACGGCGAAGACAGCGAGAAGCTGGCAGCTGCGCGCTGGACCAACGTGATGGAGTTCTGCGACTGGATGGCGGCGCGTTGCGGCGGCCAGATCGACGACACCGCCGGCGTGACCAGTTCCAGCGAGGTCAAGAACCTGCTCGAGGTGGCGCAGACGATATCGCTGCTGTCCACCATCAGCGAACGCGACACCGACCAGAACGTGGTGACGCTGTCCACGCTGCACGCGTCCAAGGGACTGGAGTGGCCGCATGTGATGCTGGTTGGCGTGACCGAAGGCCTGTTGCCGTTCAAGCTCGGCGACGAGGACAATCCGAGCGGACGCGCCGATGGCCCGATGAGCGAGAGCATGGTCGAACGGCTGCAGGAAGAGCGCCGGCTGATGTATGTCGGCATCACCCGCGCCCAGCGCAGCCTGGCCGTGAGCTGGACCCGCAAACGCAAGAAAGGCCGCGAGATGGTGGCCGCGCAACCGAGCCGCTTCATCGCCGAGATGGCGCTGGACGCCAACACGGTCAAGGAAGACCCGCGTGCCAAGCTCAAGGCGCTGCGGGCCGAGTTTGCCAAGAAGGCGCTGGATACGGCGGCGGCAAACGCTGCCGCAGCTGCGGCCGCGCGCTGACAGGCCACGGCGGGCAGGTTCGGCCCTGGTTTGCCATGCGCACCACACTGCCCATCGGCCGAGTCCTGCCATGATCGTTCGTGTCTGCCGCCGTGTTTCCGACCGTGAAATCGCCCGCCGGTGCGTGCCGGCTATGATGCAACCACAACATCCGGCCGGGCGCCGTCGGGCAGACAACCACGCATGCGAAAAATCGTCTTACGAAGCTTGACCGGCCTGCTGGTGCTGGTGTTGCTCGCTGCTGCCGGCCTGGCCTGGTTCCTGCTGGGCAAACAGCCCCAGCGCAGTGGCGAGGTTTCGCTGACCGGCTTGTCGGCTCCGGTCAGCGTGCGTTTCGACGAACGCGGCGTACCCCATATCGAAGCCGGCAACGAATCCGACATGTACCGGACCCTGGGTTATGTCCATGCCCAGGACCGCCTGTTCCAGATGGAGATCGCGCGCCGGCTCGCGCGCGGTGAACTGGCCGAGATCCTGGGTCCCAAGCTGCTCGATATCGATCGCCTGTTTCGCACGCTGGGCATCCGCGCACATGCCGACGCCGAGGTCCGCAAGATGGACAAGACAACGCCCGCCTACCTGGCCGTGGCCGCCTACCTCGATGGTGTCAACCAGTACCAGGCGAGCCACCCGGCGCCCGTCGAATTTGACATCCTGGGCATCACCCGGCGCCCGTTCACGCCCGAGGACACCTTGTCGGTGGCGGGTTATCTGGCCTACAGCTTTGCCTCGGCATTTCGTACCGAGCCAGTGATGACGGCGATCCGCGACCAGCTCGGCGCCAGATACCTCACGGTGTTCGATCTCGACTGGCATCCGCAAGGCGTGGTCAAAACCGATGTCACCGCATCGTTGTCGCCAGCCGACTGGGCCGGGCTGGACCGGATCGCCCAGGTCAGTCGCGCTGTGCTCGACGCGAGCGCGATGCCGCTGTTCGAGGGCAGCAACGCCTGGGCGATTGCCGGCAGCCGCAGCGCCAGTGGCAAACCGATCCTGGCCGGCGACCCGCATATCGGGTTTTCGGCGCCAGCGGTCTGGTACGAGGCGCATCTGAAATCGCCCGGCATGGAGTTGTACGGTCACTTCCAGGCGCTCAATCCGCTGGCCCTGCTCGGCCACAACCGGCGCTTCGGCTGGAGCATGACAATGTTCCAGAACGACGATATCGACATGGTGGTGGAGAAAGCAAATCCGGACAATGCAAACCAGGTCTGGCACCAGGGACGCTGGGTCGATCTGCAGCAGCGCAACGAAACCATCGCAGTCAAGGGTGCAGCGCCTGTCGATCTGGTGCTGCGACGCTCGCCGCACGGCCCCATCATCACCGACGCGTATCCGGACAACTACGGCAAGACTGCGGTAGCCATGTGGTGGACGTTTCTGGAAACCGAGAACCCGATCCTCGACGCGTTCTATGAACTCAACCGCGCCGACACGCTGGACAAGGCCCGCATGGCCACCAGCAAGATCCACGCACCCGGACTCAATGTGGTGTGGGCCAGCGCCAGTGGGGACATCGGCTGGTGGGCTGCAGCCAAACTGCCGATCCGCCCAGCAGGCGTAAACCCCACTTTTCTGCTCGACGGCACGAAACCCGAGGCCGAGAAGCTGGGTTTCCACCCGTTCACCGCCAACCCGCAGGAGGAGAATCCAGCGCGCGGTTTCGTCGTATCGGCCAACCACCAGCCCCACCCGGCCAGCGGCATCGCCATTCCCGGTTATTACCAACCGGCAGACCGGGTACAACGGCTGGTCGACCTGATCCAGAGCGCCGGGCGCAAGAGTGATGTTGCGCAAAGCATGGCCATGCAACGCGATGTCCGCAACGGCTACAGCCAACGCGTGCTGACGCCGCTGCTGCCGGTGCTGCGGGGATTCGTCACCGATCCGGTCGAGCTGCGCTTGCTCGACCAGCTGGCGGTCTGGGACGGCAGCTACAGCACCGACAAGATCGAGCCGACGGTATTTTTCCAGCTGCTTTACGAGATCGCGCACGCGGCCATGTTCGACGAACTCGGGCCGGCGCAGTTCAAGAATCTGCTGGGTACCCGGATGCTGGACTACGCACTCCCGCTGCTGGCGGCCGACGCCAGCTCTCCCTGGTGGGACTCCACGCGCACGCCGACGGTTGTCGAAAGCCGCAGCGACACGCTGCAAGAGGCCTGGCGCGCGACCATCGTGCATCTGCGCTCCACGTTCGGTACCGACCTGGCGCAGTGGTCGTGGGGCCGCACCCATACCTTGACCCACAACCATCCGCTGGGGCAGCAGAAACCGCTGGACAAGTTGTTCAGTGTCGGTCCCTTCGGTGTACCCGGCGGAAGGGAACTGCCCAACGCACTGGGCACCAGCATCGGACCGGCGCCCTGGGGCGTGACCTACGGCCCATCGACCCGCCGCGTGATCGATTTTGCGGACGCCACCCGATCACTGGGCATCAACCCGCTCGGGCAAAGTGGCGTGTTGTTCGA
>JAGPBF010000189.1 GCA_018063505.1 Rhodoferax sp. | reverse complement strand
ACATCGTGCAAGCCTACGACCTGTTCTCGAACCAGCGCGACGGCGTGCTGAAGGTCGCGATCAAGCCCTGATTGCACTGCGGCAGGTGCCTGGGCCGGGACGGCCCGGACGCGGCGTGCCGCTGAGGTTTCAAAACACCGACAGGCCGGTGCGCGTGACGAACAGCTCCAGCGCGCGCCGTGCCACCACGGAGTTGCCGGTTTCGTCCAGCCCCGGGGACCACGCGCACAACACCATGATGTCCGGAATCACGGCCACGATGGCGCCGCCAACGCCACTCTTGCACGGCACACCCACCTTGAAGGCGAACTCGCCGGCCGCATCGTAGGTGCCGCAGGTCAGCATCAACGCATTGATGCGCCGTGCCTGCTCGGCGTCGACGATACGCTGCCCGGTGCCGGGCTGCTCGCCGCCGTTGGCGAGGAAACCGAACGCCCGGGCCAATTGGACGCAGTTGGCCACGATCGAACACTGCCGGCAATACAGCGCCAGCACGTCCTCGACATCGTTGTCGATCTGGCCAAAGCTCTTGATGAAATTGGTCAGTGCCGCGTTGCGAAAACCGGTCTCGCGTTCGGAGCGCGCCACTTCGTCGTCGAACCTGAAAACCTCGCCATGCAGGCTGCGGCCCAACTCGGCAAATACCCGCGACGGTTCGGCATGCGCGCTCAGCAGGCGGTCGGCCACGCACAAGGCACCGGCATTGATGAACGGATTGCGCGGCTTGCCGCGTTCACTCTCGAGCTGCACCAGCGAGTTGAACGCATTGCCCGACGGTTCGCGGCCGATGCGATCCCACAAAGAGGAGCCCAGCGCCTGCAGGCCGAGCGTGAGGCCCAGCACCTTGGACACACTCTGGATCGAGAACGGCGTTGTCGCGTCGCCGGCTGCCGCATGCTGGCCGTCGACCGTATGCAGCGCGATGCCGAATTGCGCGATCGGCACGCGCGCCAAAGCCGGGATGTAGTTGGCCACCTTGCCCTGGCCGACCATGGGTGCCACTTCGGCCGCGATCGTCTCGAGGATCGATTGGTATTGCATGCCCAATTGTCGGCGCAACGCAAGTGCCCCGCGGCCGAATGGCCGGCGCCGACAACCAGCACGGTACGGCCCGCATAACGGCTGCGCGCGGAGCCCAGGACGTCGCGATTGCGTTGGCACCGCCCGGTACGCGCGTTGTGTCAGGACGGTTGTTCCGCTGCCCGCAGCCGCTTGGCCAGCGCCTGCAGCAATTTCCAGGCGATCGTGCCGTTGCGCTCGACCAGCGGCCGGAACTCCCAGAACGTGAGCCCGTAACACACCAGGTCGCTGGCTGCGGTGACAGTGGCTGAGCGCGGGCCACCGTCAATCAATGCGATCTCGCCGAAGTGGTCGCCCGGGCCGAGCGTGGTGACCGCCGTGGCATTGTGCGAGACCGTCGCCTGGCCACTGGCGATCAGGTAGACGGCGGCACCGCCCGAACCTTCAAGGATGACGGTTTCGCCTTTGGCAAAACGCCGCTCCTTGAGCAGGCGTCCGATCTGTTCGGCCTGGCGGCGGTCCATGTCGGCGAACAGCCCGACACGTTGCAAGGCGGTGGTCGGGTCGCGCAGCGGCGCTCCGACGGGTGCTGCCGTGCTGCGCGCCTTGCCGGTGGTGACCGCACGGCATTGCAGCAGATAGAGTTGGTCACCCTGGAACGCCCACTCGATGTCGCGGCGTGGGCCGTAGACCTTCTCGCATTGCAATGCGAGTGCACTGAGCGCTGCGAGCTGCGTCGCGTCCAGGCAAAAGCGGGTCTGCAACTCGGGCGCCACCGGGTCTTCGAAGGTGCCCCCGTTGGGCAAGGCGCGCACCGCCACGCGTTTGCGTCCGGCTATCTGTTGCAACACCCCGCCGGCGCGGTCGAGCCGCACATGGTCGGGGATCACCAGCCCTGATACCACCGCCTCGCCCAGACCCCAGCTCGCTTCAATCACACGCTCGTCAGCGCCGGTGACAGGGTTTTCGGTGAACATGACACCGGCCAGCTCCGGGGCGAGCAGGCTCTGTACCACGACCCCTACGCTGGGCCGGTTGAACAGGCCCACGCGCTGGCGGTAGGTGATGGCGGCATCGGAATTGGCCGACCACCAGACCTGGCGCACCGCCTCGGGTACGTCGCTGGCGGCATGCACATTGAGTACGGTCAGGTGCTGGCCGGCAAAACTGGCGGCAGCACCATCTTCGTCGACGGCGGACGAGCGCACGGCAAATGGCGTGCGCAAAGATGCGATCGCCCTGGCCAGCCGCGCCATTGAAGCCTTGTCGCCCGCGGCTATGGCTTCCACCAGATCGCCGGACAGGGCAACACCTGGCGGCACCGCCAGTCCATGGCGTACCGCATCGCCAAGCCCCACCGCCTTGGCGCCGAACAAGGCGGCGTCAATCGCCTTGCTGAACAAGGCGATCTTCTTCACCCGATCACCGCGACTTCGCCGTTGTCGCCGTCGACCCGGATCAGCGCACCGTCGGCGATACGTTCCGTGGCCTCGCGTGTACCCACCACGCCGGGGATGCCGTATTCGCGCGCCACGATGGCCGCATGCGACAACAGGCCTCCGTTGTCGGTGACGATGGCGCCAAGCAGCGGCAGCAGGATGTTGAACGCCTCGGAGGTGGACTCGGTCACCAGCACATCACCCTGACGGATGCGATCGAACTCGGCCGGACCGGATACCCGACGTGCAGGGCCTTGGTAAACGCCCTTGCTCGCGCCCAGACCATGCAACACGGCCGGCTCATGGGGTGCGCGCGAACTGGCAAACAAATGTTCGAGCGCAACGGACAAGGCCTGCATCAAGCGTCCAACCGCCGGCGGAAGGCGGGCGAGATCCGCCGGTGGTGGAGCGGGTGGCCCCAGCGTCGTCGGCACGTCCCTGGCTTTGTAACGGGTGCGGTAGGCGGCGCGACTGGCAAGTTCGTCGCCAGGCGGCGCCTTCCCGGAGCCGGCCACCAGCGCACACATTTCGTCGAGATCTGCGTCGAGCATGTGCGCGGCACTGATGATCCGGCCAAGCCCCTGGGCACGCCGACCTGCGGCAAGCGCGGCGCGGCGCATGATTCCGGCCGCCCATACGTCGCTGTAGATGCCGCGTTCGTCGCGCAGCCGGTAGGTCAGCCGGGCCTCTGCCAGCAATGCGTCGAATTCATCCTGATGCGCCTTGGGAACCCTGGCCCGTACCGCTGTGGTCTCGGCCGCGGTGCCACTGGCCTGCGGGTCGTGCGGCGCGACAGCGATGTTGATCGCGCGCAGCAAGGCATCCGGTACCTCGAGCGCCGTGGGTTCGGTGATGTCGAAGCCGTCGATCAGCCGGTTGCCGACCAGGCCCAGGTATCCGTCGACCGCAGCGCCGGCCAGCCCTGGCAGCGCACGCAGTTTGGCCAGCACAGCGGCCGGGTCGCCACCGGAGGCCAGCAAGGCCATCGGGTCTCCCTGCGATGCCAGCACTTCGCGGGCAGCCGAGCCCGGCGCGAACGCCTTCTTCAGCGCATGCATTTCTTCGGAGCCGCCCGAGGATACGTCGGCCGAGCCGCGCAGCAAACTGACCAGGCTGGCCGGCGGCAGCCCGGTCCAGTTGCCCGCCTGCGCCAGGAAGTCGCCGGTCGGCAACAGGGCGCCGGCGGTAAAACGCATGTGCTGGGCCATCATGCGCGCATGGTGGTCGCGGCATTGCTGCAGATAGGCCACCAGCTCGGAATCCGACAATGCATCGGGATCGACAGCCTGCAGTTTGCGGTGCAGCGCCACGGCCGCGGGTTTGCTGACCGTGTCCCACTCGTGCAGTTGTTCACGCCAGAGTTTTTGCGCAATCGCCTGCTCGGCACGCGCAAATCGCGCGGGCAATTGGGCTTCGGGGGCCGGCACGACCTGGTAATAACCGAAACCGTTGACATAGGCCATCTGCAGGCCGTCGACCAGCAGACCGTAATACTGCGAAAAGTCGCGCGTGCCCTGCAGATACGAGGGCCCATGCGTCTGCTGAAAATAACGCGTCATGGGGCGCGGAAAATGCACCGCGTCCCGGGTCCACGGGCCGGGCCCGGGCGGCTCGAAAAGAGGATCACGCGAGGTGTCCGATGCTGTCATGTCATCTCCTTTCCGGTAGCACGGCCCTGCGACAGGCACGCGCATCAGGCCATGGACCATGGTCGCAGAAAAGAGCGCAAAGCGCCAGACCGGTCCTGCTCCGGCCAAACGCCGGTAGCGCCCACTTCTACTGCATGAACCAGCCGTGGCTGACCACCAGCGACTGGCCGGTGAGTGCGTTCGACCCGAAGCCGGCGAACAACAGGGCCACTTCGGCCACGTCCTGCACGGTGGTGAACTCGCCGTCCACCGTTTCCTTGAGCATGACCTTTTTGACCACGTCGTCCTCGCTGATGCCCAGCTCCCTGGCCTGCTCGGGGATCTGCTTCTCCACCAGCGGCGTGCGCACGAAGCCGGGGCAGATCACGTTGGCGCGGATGCCGTGTGGCCCGCCTTCCTTGGCCACCGTCTTGCACAAACCGATCAGGCCGTGCTTGGCGGTCACATAGGCCGACTTGAGCACCGACGCTTCCTTGGAGTGCACCGATCCCATGTAGATGATGCTGCCGCCCTTGCCCGATGTCTGCATGTGCGGCATCACCGCACGGGTGGTCAGAAACGCGCCGTCCAGGTGGATCGCCAGCATCTTCTTCCAGTCAGCAAACGGGAACGACTCGATCGGATGCACGATCTGGATGCCGGCGTTGCTGACCAGCACGTCGACACCGCCATAAGCCGCAACCACCTTGGCGACGCCGGCCTCGACCTGCTCTTCGCTGGTCACGTCCATCACCACCGCCATCGCGGTGCCGCCCGCCTTGACGATCTCGTCGGCGGTGGCCTGCGCGGCCTCGAGTTTCAGGTCGGCGATGACGACCTTGCCGCCTTCGCGGGCATAGCTGAGGGCGATTTCCTTGCCGATGCCGCTGGCGGCGCCGGTAACGATACAGACTTTGTTCTTGAGTTTCATGAAGTGCTCCCTTGGTTGCGAATGAGACAAAAATTCTTGAAGGTCAGACCTGCGTGCGCCGGCTCAGGCGGCGCGCTCCTTGACGGTCGGGTTGTCTGACGCCAGGTCGAATACGTGCACGCCATGGTCGCGCCTGGGGCGCTGGGTCCAGCGCGGGTCTTGCAAGGTTCGGGCCATGTCGGCCTGGCCTGCGGCCCAGTGCTCCTGCACCGAGACTCGCGAGAACTCGTAGTCCTTGGACTGGGTCTCGTAGTGCTTGCTGCGGTAGATCAGATGCACCACGTCGACCGCATGGGCACAACGCAAGCGCGCCAGTGCCAGCGAGTCCGGGTCCGTGCGCAGGGCCGCTGGCAGCTTCTCGAGCAGGCGCCGCGCGGCCTCTGCCATCGCCAGCCGGTCCAGGCCCTGGGTGGTGTTGAGCCTGGTGCGGCTGGAAAAGCGGATGTCCTTCTCGCGTTCGGTCACCTCGGCCAGCGTGGTCGGCAAGTCGCCGGTGGCGGCGAACAGGTCGACCTGAAACACTACCCGGTGCCGCTCGCCAGGCTGGTCCAGCACGTACTGCAGCGGCGTATTGGAGACCAGGCCACCGTCCCAGTAGTGTTCGCCGTCGATCTCGACCGGCGCAAAACCCGGCGGCAGCGCGCCACTGGCCATGATGTGGCGGGCGTCGATGCGTTGATGGCAGGAATCGAAATACGCGAAGTTGCCGCTGCGTACGTTCACCGCACCGACCGACAGGCGCATGCCGCCTTCGTTGATGCGGTCGAAGTCGACCAGCCGCTCCAGCGTCTCGCGCAGCGGCGCCGTGTCGTAATAACTGATCGCCTCCAGCGTGCCGCGGGGCTGGAACGGTGCCGGCGGGAAACGCGGCGCGAAGAAACCCGGCACGCCGAACAACATGCCGTGGCTGGCGCTGGCTTCGTTCAGTGCCTCGCGCGCCGAGGTCACATGGGCGGCGCCCGGCATGCGCAAGGTCGAACTCACCAGTTGCCAGAATTCTTGCAGCCGGGCCACGCGTTGTGCGGGCGGGCTGCCGGCAATCAGCGCGGCATTGATGGCGCCGATCGAGATGCCGGCCACCCAGTCGGGGTCGGGATGGTGTTGTACCAGGGCCTCGAACACGCCGCCCTGGTAGGCGCCAAGGGCGCCGCCGCCTTGCAACACCAGGATGTTGTCCTCGCGGGTCGACCGGGCGGGGCGCCGACGGGCCGCCTTGGTGCGGGGTGACGAGGGAGGTCTCAGGAGCAGGGTGCTCGTCATGGAAGGCTCGGAAAGTGAAATGAATGCGTCGCCCTGGGTGTCGGACGAGGGCTTGAGCATGCGACGGTTGTCTTAGAGGGGGCTTAATGCGCCGCTGCGTTGGCTGGCCGACGCGGCTTTTGCGACGGGCGAGGGGCGGTTCTGGTGACGCATGAAGCAGCTGAGTGCCAACCGCGTGCCGGATCCGCCACTGCGATTCGTGCAGAGCTCGCTACGCCCTTTGCCCTGTGCGCACTCGCTCTTTTGGGGGAGGCGTTGCGGGAGATGCCGCCCTGTGGCGGCATCTCCGGGGGCATCACTTCAGGTCGAAGCGGTCCAGGTTCATGACCTTGCCCCATGCAGACACGAAGTCCTGCACGAAGCTCTGCTGCGCGTCGCTGCTGGCATAAACCTCGGCCAGCGCGCGCAACTGTGCGTTCGACCCGAATACCAGGTCGACCACGGTGCCGCTCCACTTCAACTCGCCGGTGCTTCGGTCAACACCTTCGAACACGCCAGCCGAACTTGCCGAGCGTTGCCATTTGGTGCGCATGTCCAGCAGGTTGACGAAGAAATCGTTGCTCAGCACCCCCGGGCGCTGGGTGAATACGCCGTGGCAGCTGTCGCCGACATTCACACCGAGCGCACGCATGCCACCGATCAGCACCGTCATCTCTGGCGCCGTGAGGGTCAACAGATTGGACTTGTCTACCAGCAGTTCGGCGGCCGAGCCCTCCTGGCCCTTGCGCACGTAATTGCGAAAACCGTCTGCGGCCGGCTCCAGCGGTGCAAACGCCTCCACGTCGGTCTGTGCCTGCGATGCGTCGGTGCGACCGGGCGAGAACGGCACTGTCACCGCTTGTCCCGCCTTGCGTGCCGCTTGCTCCACCGCCGCACAACTACCCAGCACGATCAGATCGGCCAGCGAGACCTTTTTCTTGCCGTCTCCCTGTGCGTTGTTGAACGTCCACTGGATCGCCGCGTATTTCTCCAGCACCTTGGCCAGTGCCGCGGGCTGGTTCACCTCCCAGTCTTTCTGAGGTGCCAGGCGGATGCGCGCACCGTTGGCGCCACCACGCATGTCGCTGCCGCGGTACGTGGATGCCGATGCCCAGGCCGTCGTCACCAGCTGTGCAACGGTCAGGCCGGATGCGAGGATCTGCGCCTTGAGCGCGGCGATGTCCTGCGCATCGATGATCGGGTGGTCCAGCGCTGGCACAGGGTCTTGCCACAGCAGTTCTTCCTGTGGCACCAGGGGGCCAAGGTAGCGCGAAACCGGCCCCATGTCGCGGTGTGTCAGCTTGTACCAGGCGCGTGCGAACGCATCGGCAAACTGATCCGGATTCTGGTGGAAGTGCCGTGCGATCTTCTCGTAGGCCGGGTCCATGCGCAGGGCGAGGTCGGCCGTGCTCATCATCGGTGCATGCCGCTTCGAGGGATCGTGCGCATCGGGTACCGTGCCCTGGGCGGCTGCGTCCTTCGGTGTCCATTGCTGCGCACCGGCCGGGCTTTTGGTGAGCTCCCATTCATACTTGAACAGGATGTCGAAGTAGTCGTTGTCCCAGCGGGTCGGATGGGTCGTCCAGGCGCCCTCCAACCCGCTGCTGATGGTGTGCACGCCGCTGCCACTGCCGAAACTGCTCTTCCAGCCCAGGCCCTGGTCGGTGATGTCGGCGGCTTCGGGTTCCGGCCCGACATATTGCGACGGATCGGCCGCGCCATGGCACTTGCCGAAGGTGTGGCCGCCGGCGAGCAGTGCCACGGTTTCCGCGTCGTCCATCGCCATGCGAGCGAAGGTCTCGCGGATGTCACGCGCCGATGCCACCGGATCCGGCTTGCCGTTGGGGCCTTCCGGGTTGACGTAGATCAGGCCCATCTGCACGGCACCCAGCGGGTTCTCCAGCTCGCGGTCGCCGCTGTAGCGCTTGTCGCCCAGCCACTCGGCCTCGGGGCCCCAGTAGATGTCTTCTTCGGGTTCCCACACGTCCACGCGCCCGCCGGCAAAGCCGAAGGTCTTGAAGCCCATCGACTCCAGGGCAACGTTGCCGGTCAGCACGATCAGGTCGGCCCAGGAGATATTGCGACCATATTTCTGCTTGACCGGCCACAGCAGACGGCGGGCCTTGTCCAGGCTGACGTTGTCGGGCCAGCTGTTGAGCGGCGCGAAACGCTGCGTGCCGGTCGAAGCGCCGCCGCGGCCGTCGGACACACGGTAGGTGCCGGCGCTGTGCCAGGCCATGCGGATGAAGAACGGCCCG
>JAGPBF010000188.1 GCA_018063505.1 Rhodoferax sp. | reverse complement strand
GATCCTCGCGCTCGTGGCTGCAACGACGGTCGCTGCTCCTGCAGCGGCCCAGTTGACCGTCGTATCCTTCGGAGGCTCCTATCAGGAGGCGCAGAGCAAGGCCGTGTTCCAGCCCGCCGCAAAGGCAATGGGCATCACCATCAAGGAAGAAACCTATACCGGTATCGGTGACTTGCGGCTCAAGGCCAAGGCCGGCGCGGTGACCTGGGATCTGGTGACCAGTGGCGCCGGCGGTTCTGCCCGGGGTGGCTCGGAGGGAATACTGGAGAAGATCGATTTCAAGACGGTCGATGTGTCGAACTTCGTGCCAGGGACTTTCAGCGACTACTACGTTGGCGGCGATATTTTCTCCACGGTGCTCGCCTGGAACACCAAGACCTATGGCGACAAGGGTCCGCAGAGCTGGGCCGATTTCTGGGATGTCAAGAAGTTTCCCGGCAAACGCTCGATGCGCAACAGTGTTGCAGGCATGCTCGAGCCTGCGTTGATGGCCGACGGTGTTCCCCTGAACAAGGTCTACGAGGTGTTGTCCGCGCCTGGCGGTATCGAACGCGCCGTCAAGAAAATCAAGGAACTCAAGCCCCACATCGCCGTCTGGTGGTCCTCGGGCGCACAACATGCCCAGTTGATGAAGGACGGTGAGGTCGACATGATCATCGGCTGGAACGGGCGCTTCGACGCGATTGCCAAGGACGGCGCCAAAGTGGCCTATACCTACAACCAGGGCTTGCTCGACGCGGATACCTTTGCGATTCCGAAAGCTGCGCCCAACAAGGCGCTTGCGATGAAATTCCTGGCGGAGATCAGCAAGCCGCAATACCAGGCCGAACTCACCAAGTACATCACCTATGGCCCTGCCAACAAGAAGGCCTTCGACCTGGGCACGATCGAGCCCGCGTATGCCAAGCGCCTGCCGACCTATCCCGAGAATGCTGCCAGGCAATTGCCCATCGACCAGAACTGGTACATGAAGTTCGAGGCTGCCGCTGCGACCGCTTACCAGAACATGGTGACCGAATAGCTTGATGGGCGTGGAAGGTGTGAATGCCGTACCGATCACAGCGCGGGGCCTGCGCAAGCACTATGGATCGGTGCGGGCGCTCGATGATGTGGATCTCGAGGTCAGGCCTGGCGAGTTCCTGACCCTTCTCGGTCCGTCGGGATCCGGCAAGACGACCTTGCTGATGGTGCTGGCGGGTTTCATCCGGCCAGACCAGGGAAGCCTGCGGTTTGGCGACGAGGAGGTGGTTCGCCTGGCGCCGCACAAGCGCAACATCGGCATGGTTTTTCAGAACTACGCCTTGTTTCCGCATATGGATGTTGCAGGGAACGTGGCCTACCCGCTCGTTCTGCGGGGGGTCAAGGGGCCTGCGCTGGCGCAGCGGGTCGAGCGCGCACTCGACATCGTGCAGCTCAGCGGCTACGGCGATCGTCGCATCGATGCGCTCTCGGGCGGGCAGCGCCAGCGGGTGGCGCTGGCCAGGGCCATCGTGTTCGAGCCGCGCATCGTTCTGATGGACGAGCCTCTGTCGGCGCTGGACAAGCAGTTGCGCGAACGCATGCAGATCGAACTGCGCCGATTGCACGACCAGCTCGGAACCACCACCATCTATGTGACGCATGACCAGCGTGAGGCACTGACGATGTCGGACCGGATTGCGGTGATCCATGATGGCCGCATTCGCCAGCTGGACACGCCACGCATCCTGTACGAGCGTCCCGTCAGCCGTCTTGTCGCCGAGTTCATCGGCGAATCGACGATGCTCAAGGTCACGGTCGCACCTGAACGTGACAGCTGCATCTGCAGTGAACAGGTGTTGCAGCTGGCGCACAGCGCAGCACACACTGGCGCTGCGCTGCTGATGCTGCGACCCGAGCGCGTTCAGGTTCTGGCTGCCGATGCGCCGGCGCGGCCGGGGCAGAACCAGCTGCAGGCCCGCGTTCTGGACAATGTGTACCAGGGCGACAGCTTCCTGCTGCAGGCGCAATTGTCGGACGGCAGCATCATCGGCGTGCGCGGTATAGCCGGCACGGCGGCACTCGCTGCGCTGCCGGCTCGCGGGGAGACACTTCGCATGGGCTTCGAGGTCTCCGATACGGTACTGCTGGCAGACGGCGATGCCTGACACGCCAGCGCCTGCCGGCAATCTTTATGCGCAAGAACTGCGACGGGATGCGCGCAGGGAACGGTGGGTCCTGCTGGGACTGAGCGGGCCGGCACTGCTGTTGCTGGTCGTCATGATGATTCTGCCGGTGGCCTGGCTTTTTGGCCTTTCCTTCGTCGGTGACGATGGCCATTTGACGCTGGCCCATTACCAGCGCATGCTGGACCAGCCATCGTTTCGCCGCATCTTTCTGACCACGTTCCAGGTCAGTGTGATCACCACCGTGTTGTGTGTGCTCACGGGGTATCCGCTGGCCTACCTGATAGCGCATCTGCCACCGCGTGCCGCCAATCTTTGCCTGATCGCGGTGCTGCTTCCGTTCTGGACGTCGATTCTGGTGCGCACCTATGCGTGGCTTGTGCTGCTTCAGAGGCAGGGTCTGATCAACCAGTGGGGCCAGTCGCTGGGCTTGTGGGACGAGCCACTGGCGCTGGTGCACAACCTGACCGGCACCTTGATCGGCATGGTGCACATCATGCTGCCGTTCCTGGTGCTTCCGCTGCTGGGCGCCATGCGCGCCATCGACATGAACCTGATCAAGGCCGCCTCCAGTCTCGGGGCGAGCCCGGCACGCGCGTTTCGAACCGTGTTTCTGCCTTTGTCCTTGCCGGGGTTGATCGCCGGAAGCGTGATCATCTTCATTCTCTGCCTGGGCTTTTACATCACGCCGGCCGTGCTCGGTGGCGGCAAGGTGATCATGGTCTCCAACCAGATTGCCAACGACATCGAGATGTTCTTCAACTGGGGCGCGGCCAGCGCACTGGGTGTGGTGCTTCTGACGATCACCCTGGGTCTGCTTTGGCTGGCCGGCAGGCTGATGCGGCTGGACCGCATGTTGGGAGGGGCGCACTGATGCGGGATTGGCTCGACGCAAGTGCCGGCGACACGCAGGTGACACACCGACAACGGCTGTGGTTGTATCTGGTCGCGGCGCTGGTGCTGTTTTTCCTGGTGGCGCCCACGCTGATCGTGGTGCCCATGTCTTTCTCGGCGTCCCAGTATCTGGAGTTTCCGCCCAAGGAATGGTCGTTGCGCTGGTACCGTGCGTATCTGGATTCGGCGCAATGGATGCAGGTAACCAAGACCTCGTTCCTGGTCGGTGCGTTGACCACCCTGGTTGCGACGCCACTGGGAACGCTGGCAGCCTACGGCCTTTTCGCTTCGCGGATGCGCTTGGCAGGTACCATCCACACGCTGTTGCTGACGCCGATCATCGTGCCGGTGGTGCTGGTGGCGATCGGCGTTTTCTATGCCTTTGTCCGGCTCAAGATGGTCAACACGCTGACGGGCATTGTCTTCTCACACAGCATGCTGGCCATTCCGTTGGTGGTATTGGTGGTCAATGCCGCACTCAAGAGTTATGACATGAACCAGGAGTTGGTCGCACGCAGCCTGGGGGCGTCACGTCCAAGGGCATTTTTCACCATCACGCTGCCGCAGATCCGGTTTGCGCTGATGACGGCCGCCTTGCTGGCTTTCCTTACCTCGTTCGACGAAGTCATCATGGCGCAGTTCATCGCCGGCGGTGACAACGCGACCCTGACGCGCAAGATGTTCAGCGCCTTGCGGGATCAGATCGATCCGACGATCGCGGCCATTTCCACATTGATGATTGGCGTGACGACGCTTCTGCTGGGCCTGACCCAGTTGCTGGGAAAGCCCAAGGGTCCGTAGCCAGACGCGCGCGCAGTGCGCCGCATGGCGCCTTGGCATCAAGCGTCCGGAGCTGCGCTGAGCAGGTACAACTTGCGCATCTGCGCGTGGATTACCCATTCGCCTGTCCAGCCCAGCGGCAGCACCAGCAGATCGCCGGGGCCGATGCGGCGCACCACACTGCCATCTGCATTGGAGACAGTGGCCGAGCCGCTGATGATGTGGCAGTATTCCGCGGCCTTGCTGCGGTCGGCGGTGAAGCGTCCGGGCGTGCATTCCCAGACGCCGATCGAGGTGCGACCGTCGGGGGAGGTCCACAGCTTGGCGCTGGCCTCGCGCTGGCCGTCGGTCAGCGAAGTCGGCTTGGCTGCGAAGCTGCCCAGTGGCACGGCGGCAAGGTTGGCGAAGCTCTGCAGGTCGATCATGGGGATTCCTTTGTGTTGATCCGGTGCGCCGTGTTTACGCTTGGCCCGTTTGGCGGCGCCCGAACCGGTCGGCTTCGAGCACTTCGATCTCGGGGCCGCGCGCACGCCGCAGCTGCCAGGCCAGGCCACCGGTTACGTCGATCGCCTGCGGATTGCCTGTGGCAACGCGCGCCAGCGCAGAACCAGCGGACTGTCGGGGTCGAGCAGCATGCGCGGCAGCTGACGCTCAAAGCCCGGCAGTCCGACCGGAACAGCGGCCATCGATGCCAGAATCCCGGCGTTGCCGAACGAGCAGCCGGTGCCAGGCTCCAGCCGGTCGACCAGCGTCACCGTCCAGCCATTTCGCTGCAACTCCGGGCCGGCGCAGATGCCGACGATGCCGGCACCTACAACAACAGCGCGTCGCGTCATCTGCTTGCCATTTCGCGATTGCCGGACCGTCAGCCGATGCGCGCCGCGACGCTCTTGAGCTTGCAATAACTGCGCAAGGCTTCCAGACCCTTCTCGCGCCCGAAGCCGGAGGACTTGTTGCCGCCGAATGGCACGGAAATGCCGCCGGCAAAATACTCGTTGATATAGACCTGCCCCGCGTCGATATCCCGGGCCAGCCGATGGGCCAGCGCGAAGTTGCGTGTGAAGACGCCGGCAACCAGGCCGAACCGGGTGCCATTGGCCAGCGCCAGTGCTTCGTCGATGTCGTCGAATACCTGCACCGCCAGCACCGGGCCGAAGATTTCTTCCTGCACCGCTTCGTCCGTCGGTTGCAGATGGTCCAGCACCGTGGGCTGGAAGAACCAGCCCTTTCCGGTTTGCGGGTCGCTGGTTGGCGCACCACCACAGGGAATGTCGACACCACGATCGCGCGCACGTTCGACGAATCCGGCGATCTTGTGCAGATGGGCCTCGGAGCTGACCGGTCCCATGCCCGGGTTGCGCAGGCCATGGCCAAGCGTCATGGCGCGCGCGCGGTCGAGCACGCGCTGGATGAAGGCATCGTGGATGCTGCGCGCGATGACCAGGCGCGAACCGGCAGAGCAGATCTGGCCGGCGTTCTCGTAGATCGCGCCGATCACGCTCTCCACCGCGGCGTCCATGTCGCAGTCGGCCAGCACCAGCACCGGAGACTTGCCGCCGAGCTCGAGCACCAGCCGGGTGATATTGGGCGCCGCCGACTGCATCACGTGAACCCCGGTGGCGACCGATCCGGTAAAGGTGATGTGGTCGACGCCGGGATGCCGCACCAGGGCCACGCCAGCCGATGCGCCGGTACCGGTGATCACGTTGCATGCGCCGGCGGGAAGACCTGCCTGCAGGCACAGCTCACCCAGCATCAGGCAGGTCAGCGGTGTCTGCTCCGCCGGCTTGGCCACCACGGTGCAACCGGCCGCGAGCGCCGGTGCAATGCCGCGTGCAGCAGTGGACAGCGGGTAGTTCCAGGGGATGACGTGCGCCGTCACGCCGATGGGTTCGTTCAGCGTGTAGGCCAGATAGTCCGGGCCCAGCGGAATGCTGCAGCCTTCGTGCTTGTCGCAGGCGCCTGCGTAGTATTCGAAGCAGTTCGCGGCGCCTGCGACATCGCCTTGCGCTTCGACCAGCCGCTTGCCCGAATCCAGGCATTCGACCACCGCCAGGCGCTCGGCGTTGGCACGGATCAGCTGCGCGACCCGGCCCAGCACCTGGCCGCGTTGCGCGGGTGTTGCGGCCTTCCACGGCCCGTTCAAGGCGGCGCAGGCGGCCATCACCGCCAGATCGACATCCTGCGCATCACCGGCCGCGAACTCGGCGAAGCCCTGCCCGGTGCCGGGGTCGAAGGTCTGCATCCGCCCGCCGCCCACCGACGCGCACCACTGGCCGGCAATGAAATGCCTGTCAGGCAGGCCGGTCAGCGTGCCGGTGGCCCGGGCTTCACGGACCAGTGCCGACAACGCCGTGTTGTCAGGGGTTTGTTTCATCCTGGTTCGCTCGCCTGGTAGGTCGCGCGTTCGAGCCAGTCCGGGTTGATCTCCACGCCCCAGCCCGGTGCGTCAGGCAACGCAAGCTTGCCGTCGCGTACCTGGTAGGGGGACTGCACGAACAGACCGTCCTGCCACGGATAGTAGTCCGGGCCTTCGATCGAGAACTCCAGGTATTTGCCCGGATTGGGAATGGCGCACAACAGGTGCATCGTGAACAGCGTGACCATGGACAGGTTGGCGCTGTGCGGCGTGCAGGGCAGGCCAGCCGCATGGGCCATCTGCGCCACGCGCATGGTGCGCGCCATGCCGCCGAGGTAACACACGTCGGGTTGCACGATGTCCACCGTCTTCATGGCAATCATGTGTTTCCACATCGGCAGGTAGCAGTCCTGCTCGCCGCCGGTGACGTCGAGCTCCAGTGCCTCGCGCACTTCGCGCGTCTGTTCGAGCTCCCAGTAGGGGCAGGGCTCCTCGAAATGGCAGACACCGTTGTCCTGCAGCATCCGGCCGATCTCGATCGCGCGTTTTGGCGAGAACCCGCTGTTGCCATCGACCAGCAGATCCACATCGTGGCCCAGCGCACGGCGCATGGTCGGCACAATCTCCTCGGAGCGACCGGGCCATTCGTCGACGTCGTGGCCGCACTCGGCACCGACCCTGAATTTGAAGGCATCGAAACCGAGCGTGTCGCGCAGCGCCAGCATGCGCGCGGCCTCGTCTGCCGGCGTGATGTCGCGCTTCATCGAGGACGCGTATGCGCGGATCGGCCGCGCCGTGCCGCCCAGCAACTCGGCCACGCGTTTGCCCTCGACCTTGCCGCGCAGATCCCACAAGGCAGTGTCCAGACCACACATGGCCCGGTACAGGTAGGACGAAGGAAACTTGTGCTCGCGCTCGGTGATGCGGTCCATCAAGGCGTCGATGTCAAGGCCGCTTTGCCCCAGCGACCATGGCGCCACCTGCCGATGCAGTACCTGCGCCGTGATGTCGGCGTTGTACGGGGAGACCTGGCCCCAGCCCTGCGCGCCGTCTTCGCTGGTAACCCGTACGAAGCCGATGAACGCGTTGCAAAAGCTCTCGATACGGTGAATTTTCATGGTGGTGCGTTGCCTGGGCGGATCGGTGAATCTGGCGATGTTCGCTTCAGACTGGTTTGCCATGAAGGTCCATTTTGAACAATGGGTGATACCATTATTTTCTTCTCTGCAGGTGCAAATCGATGGTCAAACGCGCGGGTGGTTCATTGTTGCTGTCGATCAAGATCGACCGGAAATCACCGCAGCCGGTCAGCACGCAGCTCTGCGTGGCGTTGCGCGAACTGATCCTGGAAGGCGGCTTTCGTGCCGGCGAGCGCTTGCCGGCCAGCCGCACGCTGGCGCGTGAACTCGGCGTCTCGCGCACCACCATCATCGAAGTGTTCGACCGACTGGTGTCCGAGGGCATGGTCGAGTCCCACACCGGCTCGGGTACCTTTGTCAGCGAGGTGCTCAAAGCCAGTCGGCCCAAGCCGTCGCAGCCCGATGCGCCGACGGTGGTGCGTGTGGCGCCCAGGTTGTCGCGGCTGATGGAACAGGCCGTGACCCGTTTTGGCGATCGTCAGCGGCTGCCGCACCTGCCGCGCGCCTTCACGACCGCGCTGCCGGCGTTCGATGCGTTTCCGATGGCACAGTGGGCGCGCCTGTCGGCCAAATACCTGCGCGGCGCGCGTGACGACATCATGGGTTATGGCGACCCCAACGGTTCGCCGCAATTGCGCCGGGCACTGGCGACGCACCTGCGCGCCAACCGGGGGATTGTCTGCGACCCGGACCAACTGTTCATCGTGGGCGGCGCGCAGCAGGCGTTCCATCTGATTGGCTCGACCTTGCTCAACCCTGGCGAGAAAGTCTGGTTCGAGAACCCTGGCGCGATCGGTGCGCGTAACAGCCTGATCGCCAGCGGGGCCGATCTCGTCCCGGTTCCGGTGGACGCGCAAGGCCTGTGCGTGGACGAAGGCCTGCGCCTGAGTCCGCAGTTCCGGCTGGCTTTTGTCACGCCATCGCACCAGCAGCCACTGGGCAGTGTGATGAGCCTGGAGCGCCGCTTTGCGCTCTTGCATGCGGCCGAACAGGCCGGTGCCTGGATCATCGAGGACGATTACGACGGTGAGTTCTTCTTCGGTGGCCGCATGCCGCCGACGCTCAAGAGCGTGGATACCACGGGGCTGGTGATCTACGTCGGCACTTTCAGCAAGTCGCTGTTTCCGTCCTTGCGCCTGGGTTACCTGATGGCGCCGCCCGCCCTGGTCGATACCTTCAGGACCATCATGAGCAAGTTCCTGCAGGGCGTGCCGTCACAGATGCAAGGT
>JAGPBF010000187.1 GCA_018063505.1 Rhodoferax sp. | reverse complement strand
CATTGAGGTTGATGCGGCCATCGTGGGTCAGTACGAAGGTGTCCTGGGCGCTCGAACCGAATTCGCCATGCGAGGCCACGTGCACGATGGTGTATGGATTGGCGACAAGGTTGCTGCGAAAGCTCGACTTCAGGAACGACTGGTCCAGCAGTTCGGTACCGGGCAATATGGTGGCGAGATTGTTGATTTCTGTCTTGACACCGGGCAGCGCCCCGAAACCCTGCACGGGTTCCGTCAGACCGGCGAGCAGCGCCCTTGGTGCAACTGCGGAAATAGGCCGCGGGTCGGTCAATGTGAGGCCCGGTGAGGTGGCCACCGCGTAGCGCTCGATCAGGAACTGTTTGCCATCGCTCAGGGCTGCCAGCGGGACGGTGCGAAGCGCGCCATCGGGAATGAAGACCAGGGTCTTGATGCCGGCGCGATCCAGGTCGGCCTGTGCCGGGCGGATGACCCAGTCGTACAGCTGGCGCGCATGCTTGAGGTATTCGCGCGTCATGCGCTTTTCCAGCGTCTGGCGCATGGCGCGGGTCTCTGCCTGGAGTTGCAGCTTGCCGATGGGGACCGAATATTCGCGCAGCCCTTGCGGAGAACTCACCAGAATCGCGAGTCGGTCCGGCAGCACGATGGGGTAGATCGCGGCGGTATGGGGCGCCAGGGTATCGACGCCACTGGTCTTGGACTTCAGCGAGGCGACGCAATCGTCCTGAAAGTAGTCTTCCAGCTCCGCGCTCTTGAGCGCTTCCATGGTCCGGCGCGCCTCGAGCAGGTCCGTCTGGGCATTTTCCGGTTTGGCGGCGCGTTCAGCGCGCCGGATCAGCAGATCGGCCACCCCGAGGTACACCGGGCTGGCCTTGGTGCGAAAGTTGCCATTGCCACTGGCGGCCAGGTCGGGGCGAATGCGCTCGAGTGTGTTGGCGGCCACACGGTAAGCCACCAGGGCTGCGTCTTCGTCACCCAGCAGACGCAACAGTCGGCCTGCTTGCCACTGCCAGCGGTAAAGACTTTCTGGCGCATCGGCCTGCTGCGCGGCCTGTGCTGCCTGGCGTGTCAGCGCCAACGCGGTTGTCGGGTTGTTGGCGGCTTCTTCCATGGCGCCCTTGTAACCAAGCGCATAACTCAGTACGCGCTGATCGCCCAGGAGTCGTGCGGCAGTTGCCGCATCGTCGAAGTCAGCCGCCGCCTGTTTGCGGGACGTACCCGGTGCATTGGCCGGATCGGGAGTGTCGCCGCGCAGGCGCGCGACACTGATCAGTGTCATCGCACGAATGTGCGATGGTGGCAGGGCCCGCACCAGTTGCTCTGCAACGGTCAACGCCTGCGCATGTTCATCGGCGGGCAAGGGCAGGCGCGCCAGATTGGCGGCCGCGGTAGCCTGCAGCGCAAGGTTGCCACTGGACAAGGCGCCGGTCATGCTCTGCCGGTACAGGTCCGCCGCGCGCGCCGTGTTGCTTGCGTCCACTTCCAGCCGCGCCAGATCATTCGCACTTTGCGCGACGAGTTCCGTATCGTTGCCGGCGCGTCCCCATGCAATAGCCTGTTCCAGCGCCGCGCGGGCCTTCGCGGTATCGCCGGCCAGCAGCAGCGCGTTGCCCAGTGCGGCGGAGATCGGTCCTAACAGGTTGCGGTCGTCGAGCGCCGTGGCCAACTGGTGGGCGTTTTGCAGGCGTTCCGTCGCGATGCGGGAACGTCCCAGCGCCAGGTAGGTGCGCGCCGCACCAAGCTCGGCACGCGCCTGGGCCTGGCCATCACCGCTGGCCTGCGCATCGCGCCGCGCCTGCTCCCAGTGCGCCAGCGCCGATTCAAAACCTCCGCCCTGGTGATCCCGTGCGGCGGCCTGCAGTTCGTCGGCCGCTGCAGCGATCACGCCCGATGGCGCGCTCGCCAACAGCAATGCCGCAACCAGTAGCAACCATGGAACGGCCCGCGCGAGTGCATCAAGAGGTCTGAGGTTGACTGCCATCGTGTTCCCCGTGTTGGGTTCCATCATGGTTGCAGGTATACGCAATGCGCGCGCATTGGGTCTGGCAGCCTGCAACTTGCTGCCGCAGCGCCATTTTGATTATGCACCGCACGGGTAGGTTTGAGGGTTGAACCCGTATGCCTGGCTGCACCGCGAGCAGCGACACACGTGCGGATTTTCAGCGGCGCCACAGCCACGCATCCGGGTGCAGCATTTTTGCCGTTAGAATCTCGCGCTTGAGTTTGCGCGTCAGAGGTGGGCGCGCAGCATGTTTTTTCGAAGTGGGTTCTTAGCTCAGTTGGTAGAGCAGCGGACTCTTAATCCGTAGGTCGACAGTTCGAATCTGTCAGGACCCACCACTTTCTCCCGCCGCGCGCATCGCAGCCGTTTGTCAGTCTGGCAACGTCAACAACGGAATATCCTGCGCCAGCGCCAGTGCGTCGAGCTGTCTGCGTGTCTGCGCTGCGAGGAAGCGGGTGATGGTGTCGTGGGTCGCCGGCGCCAGCATCGTATGCCGATCCACGCTGGTGATACCGGCCGCCTTGCACAGTGCGAGCGCGAAATGCGGCTCCAGCGCCGCCACGGCCACGCGGCCGTCCTTGCAGGCATAGACGCGGTAACCGGCATGGCCGCCGCCGACGGCGCCACCAAGCGTGGTCATGCCCCATTGGTGCGGAAGTCCCAGGTAGGCTGCGGCGTCCCCCAGGGCCACTTCACGATGCACGCCTTTGCCTTTGGCGCGTTGCTGCAGCAGCGCAGCCATCACGGCCTCGACCGCCGCCAGCGAGCCGCCCATGTCGGCGAACAGGCTGGGCGGCAGGTCCAGCCCTTGCACCAGGCCATGTTCGGCCATGTAGGTCAGGTCATGACCGGGTTCTTCGGCGCGCGCGCCAGCGGCGCCGACGATGTCGATCTGGCTCAGCGCCGGATACGATTTGCGCAGGTGGGCCCAGTCCATGCCTAGCTTGCGCAGGGCCGACGGGCGGAACGATGTCAGCAGGATGTCGGCCCGCGCCAGCAACTTGTGCACGGCCTTCTGGCCCGCTTCGGTGCGCAGGTCTGCGCTGGACACCTTGACGCCCTGGTGCAGGGTGTCGTAAGCCGTTCGGTTGTACAGGCCCATCGGGTCGCCGGATGGCGGCTCAACCTTGCTGCACGAGGCGCCCAGGGCTTGCAGCCGCATCAGCGCGGCCGGTCCCGGCAGGTTGAGCGCCAGGCTCAGGATACGCACGCCGCGCAGCGGCTTGAACGGGGCAGGGGGTTTTACAGGCAAGGTCATGGTGGCCTGCAATTTACCCCAAGCCTTTGCGCTCGGCGAAATCCAGTGGCAGGCCGACGTAGTTTTCGGCCAGCGAGCGTGATGCAGCCTCGGAGTGGACCAGGTAGTCGAGTTCGGCCTCCTGGACCTTCTGGCCGAAGCCGGCGCTGTCCGGGAAGCGGTGCATCAGCGAGGTAAACCACCACGAGAAACGTTCGGCTTTCCAGACCCGGCGCAGGCAGCGGTCGGAATAGTGGGTTATGCCGGCGTCGCTCTTCTCGCGGTAATGTTCGATCAGCGCACTCGACAGGTATTTGACGTCAGACGCTGCCAGGTTCAGGCCCTTGGCGCCGGTGGGCGGCACGATATGCGCCGCGTCACCGGCCAGGAACATGCGGCCGAAACGCATCGGTTCTGCGACGAAACTGCGCAGCGGTGCGATGCTTTTTTCGATCGACGGGCCGGTGATGAGTTGCTCGCGCGCCTGCGGGTCCAGCCGCTTGCGCAGTTCGGCCCAGAAGGCCTCGTCCGACCACTGCTCGACCTTGTCGGTCAGGTCGCACTGCACGTAGTAGCGGCTGCGGGTTTCGCTGCGCATCGAGCACAACGCGAAGCCGCGTTCGGTGTTGGCGTAGATCAGCTCGTGCGACACCGGCGGCACATCGGCCAGGATGCCCAGCCAGCCGAAGGGATAGACCTTTTCGTATTCGGTGACGGACTGCTCGGGCACGCTGGCCCGGCATACGCCGTGAAAGCCGTCGCAGCCGGCAACGAAGTCGCAGTGCAGCGCGTGCTGCTGCCGGCTGCCGTCCGGGCCGGCGGTTTCGTAACGCACCACCGGTTGCTGGCCATCGAAATCATGCACGCTGACATTGTGTGCGCTGTACACCGTGGGCAGGCCGGCCTGGGCGCGGGCCTGCATCAGGTCGCGTGTCACCTCGGTCTGGCCGTAGACCATCACCGTCTTGCCACCGGTGAGCGACTGCATGTCGATGCGGTGGCGTGCACCCTGGAACAGCATGTCGAAGCCGCCGTGTACCAGGCCTTCCCGGTGCATGCGCTGGCCGACGCCGGCTTCGTCGAGCAGGTCCACGCAAACCTGTTCCAGCACGCCCGCGCGGATACGGCCGAGCACGTAATCGGCGCTCTGGCGTTCGAGGATGACCGCGTCGATGCCGGCCTTGTGCAGCAACTGTCCGAGCAGCAGGCCGGAGGGGCCGGCGCCGATGATGGCAACCTGGGTACGCATGGTGTCTGTCTCCTTCGATCCGTCCGGTGCTGGCGGCCGCCAAGGCCGTGTGCAAATGGATCAAGGCAGAGCTTAGGGCGATCGGCATCGCGCGGCCATATCCCGTGCGCGCCTTTGTGCGAATATCAGGTTGAATGTGCGATAAACGCGCATGAACACAGATGCCGGCTTTGATGCGCCGGTCGAAGGGGTGGGTCAGATGGAAAAAACCGATCGCATCGAAGGCCTGGTCAAGGGCCTGGCCGTGCTCGAGAGTTTCGATACCGAGCGCCAACGCCTCAATGCCACGCTGGCCGCGCAACGCTCGGGCACCAGCCGTGCGGCGGCCCGGCGCCATCTGCTGACCCTGACCGAGCTGGGTTACCTGGAGAGCGATGGCAGCCACTACTGGCTCTCGCCAAAGGTGCTGCGTTTTGCCGGCAGCTACCTGTCGTCGGCCCGGCTGCCGCGCGTGCTGCAACCCACGCTGAGCCGTATCGCGGCCCAGACCCAGGGGGCGTTCTCGACCGTGGTGCTCGATGCCGACGAGGTGGTGATCGTTGCCAACAGCGGGCAGGGGTTCAATCTGGCGCCGGCCGCGCCGACCCGGCTGCATGCGTACGGCCTGCACCTGGGGGCCCGGCTGCCGGCGCACGCCACTTCGACCGGCCGGGTGTTGCTGGCAGCCCGGTCCAAGGCCGACGTGAACGCGTGGCTCAAGGGCCGGGCGTTGTCACGGCTGACCCCGTACACCATTCACACGGTGGCCGCGTTCCGGGTGGAACTCGACCGGGTGCGCCAGCAGGACTTTTGCCTGGCGGTGCAGGAGCACGAACTGGGCGTGCACGCGCTGGCCGTGCCGCTGCGCGATCTGCAGGGTCGCACGGTGGCATCGCTCAATGTGGTTCTGCCCGGCGGTTGCGAAGACCGCCAGCGCACCTGTGGCCAGTGGTTGCCGGTGTTGCAGCAGGCAGCGCGCGAGTTGCGGCCACTGCTGTGACGGCAGGGCCCGGCTTCAGGCCGGCGCTGGCGTGATCTGGGCCGACAGCAGGCAGCTGAACTCGCGCGCAAAGTCGACCGATACGCGGGCGTGTACGGCGCCTTGCTTGTCGAAGAACTTCTGCGTGCCGGACGTACCGAAAACACCCTCGTGCCAGACGTTGGGGTGGATGTACAGGCCCTGGGTTCCGTCAAAGCGAAAGCAGACGAACTTGTCGGGCATGATGTCGTCGCCCGGCAGGGCCAGCGGCACCAGGAAGGGCTGCTTCTGCTGCGGAAAAAACAGCTGTCCGCCATCCGGGTGGTAGTTGGCGTGCCACAAGAGCATGCGCTCGGGTGGCTTGTGGTGTTGCTGATCGGCCAGCTGCGGTTCAGTGGCATAGGCCAGGATGTAGTGTCCGCCAACCGCATCATTGCGCCCGTACAGGATGTCGCCCTTCCATTCGCTGACGAAGATGCCTTCGGTCGTGCCGGCTTCGTCGCCGGTGTCGGCATCGACCGGTCGCCAGCCGGTGGCCGGCCAGCGGACGATCTCGATCTGGCAGTCTTCAGGTCGGGTGACCAGGCGGCCATAACCCTCGAGGGACTCGGCGGTCGCATCGATCACGGGCATCGGAACGATGCGCAGGTCGGGTGGCAGGTCGGGGTTGAGGTAGTCGATCGCAGGTGTCATGGCGTGGGCTGCGGCGCCGCTGCGCGCCGTGGGCAAAGCGCGATTTTACTTTTGCTGTGTGACGGGACGTGTTTTTTGCCCCAGAGCCAACACCAGGGCCGCCACGCACGACGCCATCGACAGCAATTGCAGCGGTCCCAGCGGCTCGCCGTTGATCAGTGCGCCCGACACCATTGCCACCACCGGCACCATCACCGACGACAGCCCGGCGATGTTGGCCGGCAGCAGGCCCACGATGGCAAACCAGCAGACATTGCCGATACACATCGGCACCAGCGTGATCCAGCTGATCACGGCAATCGACTGCCATGTCGGCAGGAACCAGTTCCCGTCACCCAGAAAAAGCGCGGCGATGCTGATCGGCACCGCGCCCAGCAGCAACTGCCAGCCGGTCAGCACCAGCACCGGCACCATCACGTTTGCGCGCTTGAGGATCAGCGTGCCAATGGCCCAGCCGATGGCCGACAGCAGGCCCATGGCCAGGCCCAGCGGGGCGGCCGAATAGGCCTGGAAACTGGGCACCATCAGCAAGGTGACGCCGATACCGCCGAGCACCACGGCCAGCAGCAGGCGCGGGTTCAGCCGTTCGCCCAGCGCGGCCCAGGCGATCAGTGCGCCCCACAGCGGCATCGTGAAGCCCAGCACGGCTGCCTGGCCGGAAGGAATCAGGATGGCTGCGTAAGTGCTGGCCACGTTCCAGATCACCAGGTAGAACGCCGTGGCCAGGGCCACGGTTTTCCAGTAGCGGCGCGGAATCTGCATCGGCAGGCCGCGCATGCGGGCGAACAGAAGCAGCGCGCTGCCGGCGCCGATCATCGCGAAGCTGCGGAAGGTCCAGACCGATATCTCGCGCACGGCGTAGGGAAACAGCGGCCAGTTGGTGCCCCAGACCAGGGTCAGGGCGATCAGCATGAAGATGGCGCGGCGGGGAATGGTCTGGGTCGATGGTGGCATCGGGTTGTGGTTGTTGTGGTGGATCTGCTGGCGCCAACCCGCGGCGCCAGTCTTGCACAGTCAGCCCAGGTGGCGCGCGAAAAACGCCATCGTGCGTTGCCACGCCAGTTCGGCGTTCTTCGGATCGTGTTTCAGGAAAACAAGTCCCTTGGAGTCGGCTTCCTGGTTGGCGAAGCCGTGCTTGGCCTGGTAGCGGTGGAATTCGAAGGATACCTTGGCCTCGGTGAGCTTCTTTTCCAGCTCATCGACCTTGGCAATCGGAAACGGCACGTCTTCGATCGCCCAATGGGCCATTAGCGGCGCGGTGATCTTGCCCGCGTCGATGTACTCCAGCGGCGGGTAACCGTACCAGGCACAGGCAGCGTCGATGCCCTTGACGAAAACCGACGACAGCAATGTCAGCGCGCCACCCATGCAAAACCCGGTGACACCCACCTTGGCGCTGCCGCTGGTGCGCAGGTGCGCCACGGCACCGGCCACGTCCTGGCCGGCCGCATCGGCAAAGTCGAGCGCGTTCATCAGGTGCTCGGCCTCATGGGCGTCGAGTGCTGCCTTGCCACGGTACAGGTCAGGCACCAGCGCGCGATAACCCTGCGCGGCGAGCTGGTCGGCCACGCCCTTGATCTGGTCGTTGAGACCCCACCATTCCTGGATCACGACGATGCCCGATGCGCTGGCGCCGGTGGCCGGTTCGGCCAGGTAACCGTCGACGCTCTTGCCGTCGGGTCGTTGGTAGCTGATCATCTTTCCCATGTTTATCTCCTTGAATGTCGGGTTACTGCGGAGCTGCCGATGATGCCCGTTTTGGCGTGGCCGTGCCAACGCGCAGGCAGAAGTCGCGCCCGGCAACAGGGCGGCTCCACTGGTTTGGAGCTGCCGGGCACGCTGCTGGCGGCGTGGCCATTGGTGCAGCGGCGCGCGGTCGTGCTGCCATGAAGGCCGAGCTCCGGTGTCGCGTTGCGCGCCGGGTGATGCATCGACCGTCGTGTCTTTGTCACTATTGCCGGGAGCGTTGAGGTGCCGAGACCGAAAAGCCCAGCCGCAAGGCGACCTGGTGGGAACGGGGCCGATTCAGCCGCGTTGGCCGGTGGCCTTGGCGCGGGCCCGGACGCGATCTTCGCCGCACGGAGGCTGGCGTCGTCGGGGCAGCACGATGGTGCCATCGCATGCTGCAGTGCGCAATTGGACTGTGGGCCCAGCGTCGATATCGGCGAACGGATGGTCCTGCTCGAGCTGCGGGCCCGGGCCCGGTCCCGGGTGGCGCTCGGGCAATTGGCGCAGGCGATGCGGGACGCCGATGCGCTGCAGGGTCTTGCGCACAGGCGCGGCTGCGCACCGACCCTGCGTGTGTTGGCAAACATTTGCGCGGCGACCGTGCAGATGCGGCTGGGCCGCAACAAGCTGGCCCTGGAGACCGCGAGACATGCAATGGGCGTGGCGCGCAAATCGCGTGACGCGCGTTTGATCGCGAGCGCCA
>JAGPBF010000186.1 GCA_018063505.1 Rhodoferax sp. | reverse complement strand
GTCCGTGCCGGCGAGCTGGCGGGGTTCATCCCGTTTGACCGCGAAGGCCATACCGTCGTCTTCGAATGATTGCCGGGCGCGGCGCCGCAGCGCCGGCTGTCGCCCGATGCCGCTGCGGCGTCAGCCCAGGCCCGCGGTTGGCGAGCGGTTGATGGCCACGCTGACGATGTACGCGACCGTCAGCAAGGCCGCGACAAAGGCCACCGCCTGCTGCGCGCGCGGCCGGCCGGCGCGAAACGCGATGCTGCCCAGTCCGACATACAGCAGCAGCGCGAGCACCTTGGCAGTGAGCCAGCCCTGGGCCAGCGGATACTGGTGGCTATAAAGGCTCAGCGCGACGGCCGCACCGAGCAGCAGCGTGTCGTTGACGTGCGGCACGATGCGCAACCAGCGCCACTGGCGCCAGTCGATGCCGGAGAACTGCATTGCGCCGCGCAGCAGGAACAGGCTGATGCTGATGGCAGCGCAGCTGATGTGCAACAGTCGGATGTCGGCGTAGTTCATGGCCAGGCTGGCTTGTGGCGACACTCGCCGGCCGTCAGACAGGTACGGCGGCTTTGTGAGGCTTACCGGATCATACCGACGCCGGCGACTGACACAGGTCTGCGGTCAATGGAGCGCCCGTCAGCAATGTCTGCAACAGATCACGCACGCTGCGGATCTGGTCACCAAACGGAAGTGCACCCACGCCGCGGAAGAACAGACCCTTGCGGGTATCGCCGCGCAGCGCTGCGGCGAGCTGGTTGTCGATGCAGAACTGGCCCCAGTCCTTGAATCCGTCGCGCAAGCCACACTGGGCCAGGCAGTCGAAACTCTTGGTGCAACGCGACTTGGCATGTGCCACCGATTGCAGTTTGCTTTCCTGCTTCAGGTAGGCGTCGAGCCAGGGTGTGCGTATCGCGCGGGCGGGAAGGCCGGCAACACTGATGAACTCCACCAGGGCGTCGTCGGTGGCCTGTGCCAGCACCTGCTTGAACGCCGGATCGGCATCTCCTTCCTCGGTCACCGCGAACGGTGTACCCAGCTGCACCGCGGCCGCGCCCAGACCTTGCAGCCGCACGATATCGGCCATGCTGCGGATGCCGCCGGCTGCGATCAGCGGCACCTGGTCTTCGATGCCGGCCGAGCGCAGGAATGCGCGCGCCTGCGGAATCGCGTTCTCGAAATCGAAGCGTGGGTCCTGCAGGTCGGCGATTCTTGCCGCGCCCAGGTGGCCACCGGCCAGGCGCGGATGTTCGATCACGATCGCGTCGGGCAGGCGCTTCTTGCGTTCCCACTTGCGCACCACCAGCTGCACGCCGCGCGCATCCGACAGGATCGGGATCAGCGCGGCTTCGGGGTGCTCGCGCGCCAGATCGGGCAGGTCCAGCGGCAGCCCGGCACCGACCACGACGGCGTCGATGCCGCATTCCAGGGCCCGGGTGATCGACGGCCCGTAGGCCGTGACAGCCCGCATCACATTGATCGCCAGCGTGCCGCGGCCGCCGGCGCGTTTGCGCGCCAGCGCGATCTCGCGCGCCAGCGCCTCCAGATTGGCGGCATCGATCGCGTCCTTGGCGGCCTGTCCCGGGGTCAGTCCGTTGGTGCGTTGCATCAGGTCCGGATGGTGCCGGCGCAGGTCGACCGACGAGATGGTGCCCAAGCCGCCCAATGACGCGACCGCGCCGGCCAGCCGGTGCGCCGACACGCCAATACCCATACCGCCCTGGACGATGGGCAGCAGCGTGCGTGCGCGCAGCCGCCAGGCTTGCAGGCCGCCGAGTTGCAGCCAGTGGGCGGATTCAGCGGGAATCGGGTTGGGGGTTTGGGTTGCGGATTTGGCAATGGCATGCATGGAGGCGGACCGGGCGAGCGAACGCCAGAAGAAGCAATGGCGCAGCCTAACGCCACGTTGCAATGATGGATTTGCGCCAAGTCAAGAGCCGGACATGGGATTGGGCCCCTGCGGCGGTTCAGCGTTCTGCGATGTAGTGCTGCATGCCGACCGATTCACCGTCCAGCAAAAAGGCCCGCACCTGCGCTTCCAATTCGTGGTCGGCCATGGTGGCGCGCGCGCGCTGGTGCAGGTAGTCGGCCCAGGAGGTCACGATGAAGCGCTCGACGAATCGGTGCGGGTCGGCCAGGTCGCGGTAGACGCGCCAGAAGGTCGCGCCGTCGCGCCGGCGCGGCGCGCGCAGCTGGCTGATCGCACTGAGGAAGTCATCGGCATTTTCCGGGTCGATGCGGTAGGCCATCTCGACCGCGATCGGGCCGTCGGCCGGGTCAGGCTCCTTGTCCAGAAACAGGTCTTGCAAGGATGGCGTGGCCGGGGTCACGTCGCGTGCATCACCCATGCGCAGCGGGAACTTGCGCGCCAACAGCGGACCCGCTGCCATGCATGCTGCGGCGATGCACAAGGCAACCGTCAGGCCCGCCAGGTCTGACAAGGCGCCCCAGAACGCCGAACCCAGGGCGAAGGCTCCGAGTGCGGCCAGCGTGTGCATGGCCACCGCGCGGGCGCGCACCCAGGGCGGCACGCTGGTCTGGGTGGCAGTGTTGAAGGTCGACATCACCGCCATCCAGGCGCCACCACCGACCACCAGTGCCAGGTACACCGGCAGATGCCAGCGCGACAAGGCCGCAATCAGCATGACCAGTGCGTAGGACACGCAGCCGGTCGTGACCAGGGTCTCGAGGCCGAAGCGGGCGCGCACCTTGCCGATCAGGCTGCCGGCGATCACGGCACCGGTGCCCATGCAACCCATCATCAGGCCGAATCCCTCGGCACCCAGCCCGAGCTGGCGCTGGCCGATGATGGGCAACAAAGCCCACAAGGCCGAACCGGCGCCACTATAGGCGGCAGCGCGCACCAGCTGGGCCAGCACGGTATGCGAGTGCCAGGCAAATCGCAGCGCGCTGAGCATGCCGCCCCACAGGCGCTCGGCCGGCAGCCGCGTGGGCGGGTGGGGCGCGGGCGGCCAGCGCCGGATCGAATGCATCATGTACAGCGTGCTGAGCACGGCCAGTGCAAAGTTCCACGGGCCACCGGCGGATACGAAGACCAGGCCGGCCAGCGCCGGACCCAGCGCACGGGCGCCGTTGTAGGCCACGCTGGTAGCGATGATGGCCTGTGGCAGGTCCTCGCGCGCAACCGCGTCGGCCACGGTCGAGTTCCATGCCGGCGACATCAGCGCGGTGCAGCTGCCGGCAACAAAGATCAGGAACAGCACCCCGCCCGGTCCGGTCAGGTTCGCCAGCGAAAGGCCGGCCAGCAGGATGCCCGCGGCGGCCTGTATGGTGAGGGCCAGCAGGATCAGCCGGCGCCGGTCGGTGATGTCGGCCAGCACCCCGGCCGGCAAGGAAAACAGGAACATCGGCAGGAATACCGCGGTCTGTACCAGTGCGGCCAGGAATGAGGACCCGCTGAGTTCGACCATCATCCATGACGCTGCCATGGTCTGCATCGCATTGCCGATGAAGTAGACGCCGCCACCGGCCCAGATGCCGCGAAAGCGGCTGTCACGCAGGGGAGAGCCGGTCAGGAAGGCAAGTTGCATGGACGTCGATTGTGCACACTCCGGCAGCGGCCGATAACGCGAGCCGCGGAGCAGGCCAGTCCAGGCCCCCACGGAACTGGCTTTGCCAGGCCGTAGGGGGCGCCCTCCAGTGGGGGGTTCGGCCGGTTTACACGAAGTGAAACCGGACAGACGGGGGGCGTCCTCTACCCTGGCAGCGGCAAGGCCCCGGTGTTCTTGATCTGGTCCAGGCAGACGCTGGAGCGTACGTTGTCGACTCCGGGCAGCACCATCAGCGTGTCCATCAGGAACTGCGACAAGGCCTTGAGGTCGCATGCCACCACCTTGAGCACATAGTCGAAATCGCCGGTGACCGAGAAACACTCCATCACCTCGGGCAGGCTGCGAATTCCGTCGGTGAACTTGCGCAGGTTGGACAGGTGGCCTTTTTCCATCGACACATGCACGAAGGCGGTGACACCCAGGCCGAGCCGGCCCGGGTCGAGTCGGGTTTCGTAGCCGGCGATCACGCCGATCTGTTCCAGCCGGCGGTGGCGCCGGTGGCACTGCGAGGTGGACAGGTTGACCGCCTCGGCCAGTTCCAGGTTGGAGGCGCGGCCATGGAGTTGCAGAAACGCCAGCATCCGCAGGTCGGTGCGATCAAGTGCGATATTCTGCAATTTTGTCCCCAATAGTGAATGATGTAAGGGATTTTATCCCGCTGGATGCCGGGTCTGGTGATCCGATCGCAAGCCTATTTTGCGTTGTTCGGCATACCATTGCCTCGTTGGTGCACAAGGGTCATCCGTTGGTCTGCGCGTCTGCCTTGCGGCGCAGGCCGGGAAATCAGTCTGATGGTGATTTATTGCCCCGATTGCCGGTGAACCGCGATATAAGTAGCATGACCGAGGCCGGAGCGATCCGACGCCGGTCGTGGCGGGGTTTGCGATCCATGCAAGAACGATAGGAGATATGTGATGGCTGATCTGTTTGACAACCCGATGGGGTTGCTGGGTTTCGAGTTTGTCGAATTTGCGTCGCCGACGCCGGGCGTGCTCGAACCGGTGTTCGAGATGATGGGCTTCACCAAGGTGGCGCGGCACCGCTCCAAGAACGTCACCTTGTACCGCCAGGGCGACATCAACTTCATCATCAACGCCGAGCCGCGAAGCGTGGCGTCGTATTTCGCCGCCGAACACGGGCCTTCGGCCTGCGGCCTGGCGTTTCGCGTGCGCAACTCGCGCCAGGCGTATGAGCGGGCGCTCGAACTGGGCGCCGAGCCGATGGAAATGCGTACCGGCCCGATGGAGCTGCACCTGCCGGCGATCAAGGGCATTGGTGGCGCGCCGCTGTACCTGATCGACCGTTTCGAGGAAGGCCGCTCGATCTACGACATCGACTTCGACTTCATCGAGGGCGTCGACCGCCATCCGGTGGGCCACGGCCTGAAGGTGGTCGATCACATGACGCACAACGTCTACCGCGGCCGCATGGCCTACTGGTCCAAGTATTACGAGCGGCTGTTCAATTTCAAGGAGATTCGTTACTTCGACATCCAGGGCACCCACACCGGCCTCACCTCCAAGGCCATGACCGCGCCCGACGGCAAGATCCGCATTCCGCTGAACGAGGAGTCGGCCAAGGGCTCGGGTCAGATCGAGGAATTCCTGATGCAGTTCAACGGTGAAGGTATCCAGCACATCGCGCTGCTCACCGACAACCTGATCGACAGCGTCGACAAGTTGCAGATGGCCGGTGTGCCTTTGATGACCGCGCCCAACGACGTCTATTACGAGATGCTCGAAGAGCGCCTGGCCGGCCACGGCCAGCCGGTGCCGGAACTGCAGGCGCGCGGCATCCTGCTCGATGGAACGACCGAAGGCGGCAAGCCGCGTCTGCTGCTGCAGATTTTCTCCAAGACCCTGCTCGGCCCGGTGTTCTTCGAATTCATCCAGCGCCAGGGCGACGACGGCTTTGGCGAAGGCAACTTCAAGGCCTTGTTCGAGTCGATCGAACGCGACCAGATCGCGCGCGGCGTGATCCAGGCGGCCTGAGCCATGGCAGAGCTGCAATACCAGAGTGGCTTTGGCAACGAGTTTGCCACCGAGGCCTTGCCCGGCGCCTTGCCGGTGGGCCGCAACTCGCCGCAACGCTGCGCCTATGGCCTGTATGCCGAGCAGTTGTCGGGCACGGCGTTCACTGCGCCGCGTTCGGACAACCGGCGCTCCTGGCTGTACCGGATCCGGCCCAGCAGCATGCACCGGCCGTTCGAGGAAATCGACGCCGGGCGACTCGTGTCTGATTTCGAGGCGACACCGGCCACCCCGAACCAGCTGCGCTGGAATCCGATGCCCCTGCCCGAAGTCCCGACCGATTTCGTGCAGGGCTTGATGACGATGGCCGGTCATGGCGGGGCGCAGGGGCAATCCGGTGCCGCCGTGCATGTGTATGCCGCCAACCGGTCGATGCAGGGCCGGGTGTTCTACAACGCCGATGGCGAGATGCTGATCGTGCCGCAGCAGGGCCGGCATCGTTTCGTCACCGAACTGGGCATCGTCGAAGCCGAGCCGCACGAGATCGTCGTGATTCCACGCGGCGTGCGTTTCCGCCTCGAGTTGCCCGATGGCCCGGTGCGGGGTTATGTCTGCGAGAACTTCGGCGCCAACTTCCGCCTGCCCGACCGCGGGCCGATCGGTTCCAATGGCCTGGCCAATTCGCGTGACTTCCAGACGCCGGTGGCGGCCTATGAAGATATCGACGCACCCACCGAATTGCTGGCCCGGTTCCAGGGCCGGTTGTGGTCTGCGCAGATGGACCATTCACCACTGGATGTGGTGGCATGGCATGGCAACTACGCGCCGTACAAGTACGACCTGCGCCGTTTCAATGCCATCGGCTCGATCAGCTACGACCATCCGGATCCGTCGATCTTTCTGGTGCTGCATTCGGCCTCCGACACGGCCGGTGTCAGCGCGATCGACTTCGCGATCTTCCCGCCGCGTATCCTGGCGATGCAGGACACCTTCCGTCCGCCCTGGTTCCACCGCAACATCGCCAGCGAGTTCATGGGTCTGGTGCACGGCAGATACGACGCCAAGGCCGAGGGTTTTGCGCCCGGTGCCAGCAGCCTGCACAACAGCATGACCGGCCACGGCCCGGATGCGGCGACCTTCGACAAGGCCAGCAACGCCGATCTGTCCAAACCGGACCTGATCACCGACACCATGGCCTTCATGTTCGAGACCCGCTGCGTGTTGCGCCCGACCGCCCAGGCGCTGCAATTGCCGCAACTGCAGCCGGACTACTACCGCTGCTGGCAGGACCTGAAAAAGAACTTCACACCCGGGACACCATGACCATCGCCATCAACGACACCCACGACGCAGCGCTGCGCAGCTGGCTTGATTCCGCCAACGACGCGGCCAGCGATTTTCCGATCCAGAACCTGCCGCTCGGACGGTTCCGTCCGCTTGGCGACAACACCCAGCCCTGGCGGCTGGGTGTGGCCATCGGCGACCGGATCGTCGACCTGTTCAAGGCCGGGCTGGTCACGACGCAAAATGTCGATACCTTGCTCGGTGCTGCCCTGTCGGTGCGCCAGAAGCTGCGCCAGGAGTTGTCGGCAGGCCTGCGCGCGGGCAGCGCCGCGCGTGGCCGTTTCGAGGCGGCACTGGTGGCGCAGTCCGAGGTCGAATTGGGGTTGCCCTGCGATGTGCGCGACTACACCGACTTCTACACCAGCGTGCACCATGCCACCACCATCGGCAAGCAGTTTCGGCCCGACAACCCGCTGCTGCCCAACTACAAGTGGGTGCCTATCGGTTACCACGGCCGTGCCTCGTCGATCCTGCCCAGTGGTGCGTCATTCCGACGCCCGCGCGGTCAGACCAAGGCGCCGGACGCGGCAGTGCCCGCACTGACTGCCTGCGCCCGGCTGGACTACGAACTCGAGCTGGGCATGATCGTCGGGCAGGGCAATACGCTGGGCGATCCGGTGGACATGGCGCAGGCGGAGGACCATGTGTTCGGCATTGCGCTGTTCAATGACTGGAGCGCGCGCGACATCCAGGGTTGGGAATACCAGCCGCTGGGGCCTTTCCTGTCGAAGAACTTTGCCAGCACGTTGTCACCGTGGATCGTGACGATGGAGGCGCTGGCGCCGTTCCGCTCACCGTTCCTGCGGCCGGCCGAAGATCCGCATCCGCTGCCGTATCTGGATTCCGCGCAGAACCGGGCCCAGGGTGCGATCGACATCGAGCTCGAGGTCTGGTTGCAGACCGCCCAGATGCGCAAGAACGGCCATGCCGGCGAGCGCCTGTCGTGCGCGAACTACAAGGATGCCTACTGGACGGTTGCGCAGCTCGTGGCCCATCACACAGTCAACGGCTGCAATCTCTCCAGCGGTGATCTGCTGGGCTCGGGTACCTTGTCCGGACCACGGCCGGAGCAGGGTGGATCGCTGATGGAGCTGAGCCAGGGCGGCAAGCGGCCCATCACGTTCCCGAACGGCGAAACCCGTACCTGGCTGCAGGATGGCGACAGCATCATCCTGCGCGGGTATTGCCAGCGCGACGGCTTCCGGCGCATCGGCTTTGGCGAGTGCCGCGGCACCGTCATCGCGGCGCCGACCGTGGCCTGACGGGAAACAGCACCATGCTCGACAAGATGCGCCAGGGCGACAAACACGGCGCGGCCGCGGGTGCCAGGCCCGAGAGGGCCGACTGGACCATCGACCAGGGCTGGGACAAATACACGGCGCAGGAGCATGCGGTCTGGAAGACGCTGTTCGAGCGCCAGTCCCGCCTGCTGCCGGGCCGGGCCTGTGACGAATTCGTCGCCGGCATGCGAGACCTGCCGATAGGTCCGGACCAGATACCCGACTTCCGGCGCCTGAGCGAGGTGTTGATGCGCCAGACCGGCTGGCAGATCATCGCGGTGCCGGGCCTGGTGCCCGACGAGGTATTTTTCGATCACCTGGCAAACCGGCGCTTTCCGGCCGGCAACTTCATCCGCAAGGCCCATGAACTCGACTACCTGGAAGAGCCCGACGTATTCCACGATGTGTTCGGCCATGTGCCGATGCTGATGAACCCGTTGATCGCCGATTTCGTGCAGGCTTATGG
>JAGPBF010000185.1 GCA_018063505.1 Rhodoferax sp. | reverse complement strand
GTCTTCCGCGATCCCTGGAACCTGGGCAACAAGATCATCAACAGCTTTGCCGTGGCCGGCGGCACTGTGTTGCTGGCGATGCCGATGGCCACGATGGCGGCTTATGCGTTCTCGCGTTTCGACTTCCGTTTCAAACAGGCGATTTTCCTGGTCGTGATCGCCTCGCAGTTCATACCGGCGGCGGTCGTGGTGCTGCCGTATTTCCTGATGTTCAAGGAGGCCGGCATGCTGGACACCCGCACCGCGCTGGTGCTGGTCAACCTGTCGATCGTGTTGCCGTATGCGGTCTGGATGATCAAGGGATTCATCGACGCGGTTCCGATGGAGATCGAGGAGTCGGCCATGGTCGACGGCGCGCCACGATCGCGTGTGATCTGGGAGATCGTCGTTCCCACCGCGCTGCCCGGCATCATCACTGCAGCGGTCTTCAGCTTCACGCTGACCTGGAACGAGTTCCTGTTTGCCTTGATCATCGGCAAGCAACATGCGCTGACACTGCCGATCGGCCTGATCGGGTTTCGCACTGAACGTGGCGACCTGTGGGAACTGATGGCCGCCGGTGGCGTGCTGATCACCGCGCCGATGTTCCTGATCTCGCTGCTGGTACAGAAACAGTTCGTCGGCAGTCTTACCGCTGGGTCGGTGCGCTGAGCACGTGCCAGGTTCACTTCGGAAAAATCCAATGACCGTGATCTCACTCTCGCATATCGACAAATCCTTCGGACCGGTGCGTATCGTCAAGGACCTGAACCTGACGATCGCGGATCAGGAGTTCCTGGTGTTTCTCGGTCCTTCGGGCTGCGGCAAGACCACGACCATGCGCATGGTGGCCGGTCTGGAGCAGCCCACCATGGGCGAGGTCGCCTTCGACGGCCAGCGCATGAACGAAGTGGCCACGCAAAAGCGCGACGTCGCCATGGTGTTCCAGAACTATGGTCTGTATCCGCATATGTCGGTGGCGCAGAACATCGCCTACCCGCTCAAGTTGCGCGGCATGGCCCAAGGTGAACGCGACAAGCTGGTGGCCAAGGCGGCCGACCGGGTCGAGCTCGGGCCTTTTCTCAAGCGGATGCCGCGCGAGCTCTCGGGTGGACAACGCCAGCGCGTGGCGCTGGCGCGCAGCATCGTGCGCACCCCACGCGTGTTTCTGATGGACGAACCCTTGTCCAATCTGGACGCCAAATTGCGCGTCGTGGCGCGCGCCCAGATCAAGCACCTGGCCGAAGACCTGAAGGTCACCACGATCTACGTCACACACGATCAGGTCGAGGCGATGACACTGGCACATCGCGTCGCTGTCATGCAGGACGGCGTGATTCGCCAGTTGGGCGCACCGGAAGACATCTACAACGACCCGGCCGACAGTTTTGTCGCCGGCTTCATTGGAAGTCCGGCGATGAATCTGCTTCCCGTGCATGCCTCGGGAGCTGAGCTGCAGGCCGAAGGTGGTCTGAAGATCCGGTTGCCCGCGCCGCGCCCGGGTGCACTGACACTCGGGGCCCGCGCCGAGGACATGCACCTGTCCAATCTGGATGATGCGCACCTGCAGGCCGATGTCTTCACGTTCGAGTTGCTGGGCGATTGCACGATGGCAACCGTCATGGTGGGCCACAAGCTGGTGGCGATCAAGGCGCAGAAGGATCTCAGGTTGCGCTCGGGCGAGCGTATCGGCATCCGGTTCGATCCGCAGCGCCTGTACTGGTTCGACCAGCAGACCGGAGCGCGCATTCGTGACTAGGCAGCGCCGCGCCACCACGCCGCAGGCTTCGGCACTTCCGTGCCTGGTGATGATTCCGGGCACGCTGTGCGACGCCCGGATTTTCGCGCGCCAGCGACGCGTGTTGCGCGGACTTGCCGACGTGCGCATGATCGGTTATGAGGACCGCGCGCCGACCCGTGACTGGGCCGGCGACCTTCTGGCGCAATTGCCACAGCACTTCTCGGTTGTCGGCTTCTCGCTGGGCGGACTTTGGGCGCTGGAACTGCTCCGCCAGGCCCCACAGCGTGTCGAGCGAATCGCCATGGTAGCCAGTAACGCGCAGGGCGCAAGCATCGCGGGCCGGCGCAAGAGCGCCTGGTTGTGGAAGATGTGGCGCGCTTTCGGGCCCGGCGCAGTGGTGCACCACGTCAAGCCAGGTTATTTCCACCACGAACGCCAGCGTCGGCGCCATGCGGCACTGGTCCATGACATGGCCATGCATACCGGTCGCAAAGCCGCATTCGCTGCTTTCGCCTGGGCTGCTGCACGGCCGGACGGACGCAGCGAACTGGCCCGATTCCAGGGGCCGTTGTTGCTGGTCAGTGGCGCACACGACCGGCTGTGCACACCGGCGATGCAACGCGCGATGCAACTGGCGCAGCCGCGCGCGCAGTGGCTGCAATTGCCCCGTGTCGGGCACTTCGTGCCGCTGGAGGCCGGCAAACGGCTCGGCGACGCCTTGCGGCGCTGGATCGCAGAGCCGGCTGCCATGAGCGCCGCCGGGCCGTTCCCAAGGGCGAATTCCGCAATGCGCAGCATGGAGGATGCCTGATGACCGCCGATTGCAACCCGGACCCTATTTGCCAGTGCCACCGCGGCGCTGGTAGCCTGAATTTCCAACCCAGACAGGAACAACCATGCCGACCCATGAACAACTGCGCCAACGCCTGATCCCCTTCGACAGCCTTCGCTACAGCACCGACGCCTTCATCGACTACCGCATCCCCGGTTGTGCGCCGAAGAAGAACTACGCGCTGATCGGCTCCGGTGTGTCGCAGAATCCGAACCAGCCCGTCAGCCTGCGCGAGAAGCACGGTTTCCAGGTCGGCGGCGTGTCGATGCCGGCGGGAACCACCAATCCTCCGCACATGCATTTCACCGCCGAGGTGTTCATCTGCACCAAGGGGCGCTGGCAGATGCACTGGGGTTTCGACCCTGATCCCTTGACGGCCGAAATCGGCGAGGGCGACATCTTCACCGTGCCGACCTGGATCTACCGCGGCTTCCAGAGTCTGGGGCCCGACGACGCCTTCATGTTCACCGCGCTCGGTCGTGACGACACCGGTGGCATCCTGTGGGGACCATGGACACTGGATGCGGCGCGCGAGCAGGGTGTGCACCTCACGGAGGACTACCGCATCATCGACGAGCAACTGGGCCAGAAATGGAGCGCAACCGACAAGCGGCTGCAGCCGATGACGCCACCGGAGATCGACGCGTTGCGCAAGTGGACGCCCGAACAGATGGCGCGGCGCGCGGTGCGGTTTGCCGACCTCGACTGGTCGACCGATGCCTTGCTCGACAGCAGCCTCCCCGGGTGCGGCGGCGCCATTGCACCGGTGATCGGCCTGGGCATGAGCCAGGAGCGCAACCATCAGGCGCCGGTACACAATGCCCATGGCTTCTCGATCGAGTGGCTGCGCCTGCCTGCCGGTGGCGGCATGTCGCGCCACAAGGTGGCTGACAAGCAGGTGCTGGTGGTGTACCGCGGCCAGGTCGGCATCACCATCGACGGATCCGATGCTCCTGTGACGATCGAGGCGAGCGGTTCCAGCCAGGGCTGGGACACTTATGCGATGCCGGCCGATGCCTGGCGCAGCTACCGCAATACCGGCAGCGGCGAAGCCGTGGTGCTGGTGATGACACCGGGCGATCACCGCAAGAACCTGGTCTGGGACGATGCGGTGGTCCAGGCCGCAGGCGTTGCGAACCGGGCCGTCGATGCCAATGGCTACGTGGCGCCGAAGAACTTCGTTGATCGCTCGCAGCGTTGACCAGGCAAGGTCACAGAACGCAAAACAAGAGGAGAAATGCCATGCCCGATCGCATCCTGACCACCCATGTCGGCAGCCTGCCCAGGCCTGAACGCGTGGTGACGCAGTTGTTCGCGCAGGACAGCGGGCTGAACTACGACGCCGCGTTATTCGACACGGTGATGCAGGCTGAGGTCAACGACGTAGTCGCGCGCCAGGTCGAGGCACGGGTAGACGTGGTCAGCGACGGCGAGATGAGCAAGATCTCGTACGCAACCTATATCCGGCACCGCCTCACCGGGTTTGAACTCGGTGAGATGCCGCGCGCCGTTCCGCTGGATCTGGACGACTTTCCGGAGTTCAAGGAGCGGCTGGCCAAGCTCGGCGCGACACCCAAGTACCACCGGCCGATCTGTACCGGGCCGATCGCGGTCAAGGACCTGTCGGCTTTGCACAAGGACATTGCCAATCTGAAAGCGGCCTGTGCCAAGGCCGCGATACCCGGCCAGCCGCCGGTGCGCGCCTTCATGAACAGCGCCTCGCCGGGCGTGATCGCGGTGTTCCAGCCGAACAAGTACTACGCCAGCCGCGAGCTCTATCTGCAGGCGCTGGCCGACGCGATGAGCACCGAGTACGAGGCCATCGTCGCGGCCGGGCTCGATCTGCAGATCGACGCACCGGACCTGGCGATGGGCCGGCATATCCAGTTCCGCGATGTGGATGACACCGAGTTTCTGCGCAATGCGCGCATGCAGGTGCAGGCGCTGAACCACGCGCTGCGCAATGTGCCCGCCGAACGTGTGCGCATGCACGTGTGCTGGGGCAACTACGAGGGGCCGCACCACCGCGACATCGGCATGGACAAGATCATCGACGTGGTCCTCTCGGCCAAGCCGGCGACCGTGCTCTTCGAAGGCGCCAACCCGCGCCACGCGCATGAATGGGAGGTCTGGGCCAAGGCCGGCCGCGAGAAGCGCATACCGGACAACAAGATCCTGGCGCCGGGTGTGCTGGACACCGTCAACAATTTCATCGAGCATCCGCGCCTGGTGGCGCAACGACTGCTGACCTATGCCAACATCGTGGGCCGTGACCGTGTGATGGCCGCCACCGATTGCGGGTTTGGCACTTTCGCCGGTTTTGGTGCCATTCATCCACCGATTTGTTACGCCAAGCTGGCCAGCATGGCTGAAGGTGCGCGTTTGGCCAGCGACGAACTCTGGAAGAGGTCCACATGAACGAAGTGATGTTTCCCCTGGATACCCGTTTGCCGGCGCTGTTGCGCAGCGGCAAGCGCCTGCGCGGCATCTTCAACGGCATTCCATCACCGGCTCTGGTAGAAATGTGCGCGTATGCCGGTTTCGATTTCCTGCTCATCGACAACGAACATGGCAGTGCTGGCCTGGAAAGCACCGAGAACATGTTGCGGGCTGCACGTGCCAGCAACCTGCCCACGCTGGTGCGTTGCCTGGAACACGACATCGCGCGCACGCTGGACATCGGCGCCGGGGGCTTGCAGATTCCGATGGTCAGCACCGCTGCACACGCTGCAGCGCTGGTGCAGCGGGTCAAGTATCCGTTGGCGCAAGGTGTCAGCGGACTGTCCGGGCAACGCGGCAGTGCGTTCTCGACCCGGGCAGCGGGTTACGGCGCGTTTGGTGGGCCCGAGCATAGTCGCCGCAGCAACGAAGGCATTGCACTGGTGGTGATGATCGAGACGCCCGAGGGTGTTGCCAATGCCGCGGCGATTGCCGCAGTCGACGGCGTCGACGCGGTTTTCATCGGGCCCAACGACCTGGCACATGCGATGGGATGCGAGAACCGCTGGAACGAGGCCCCGGTACAGGCCGCCATCGAACAGGCGCTCAAGGCCGTGGCCGCTGCCGGGAAATGTCCCGGCATCCTGGCCCTGAGCCCGGCCGATGAGGAAAAGTACGCGGCCTGGGGCGCACGGTATTTCGCCACCGTGACCACCGGCATCATCATGAAGGCCCTCAAGGAGGCCGCTCAGGGCGGTCGTTCGCAGCTGGCGTACTGAATAGGCTGTGCCTGGGCTGGGTTTTACTGCGCTGATGGCCCAAGCTTTGTCACACTTGACTTTGACATCATCTCTCATTGAGCCGGAATCAACGGCTGGCGGGCGGCAATGCAGCGAAAGAGACGTTCACCAATGCCCGCACTACGGCGGTCCGATCGGATGGTTCTGGGCGACGGTCACCCGCCGTTCGTGTTGGCCAGGATACGACCCTGACCTGTCCTTCGACCGTTCGGGTTGTCGATCGCGCCAGCAAGCGTGATGGCAATAGTCCCCACTCGCTGTGGCAATCCGTTGGAACGTATTGCTGCGTCACGGCCCCATAAAGCCGGCCGACCTTGCATGCGTGGAAGTCAGGCGTAGACGGAAAGTAACGTATAAGTTACCATCATGTATGGCCATCCGCGTTGAAGAGTACCTGAGGGAAGACGGCTCGAATCCCTACAAGGCGTGGTTCGATAGCCTCGACCCGCGCGCCGCGGCGAAGGTCACCACGGCCAAGCTGCGGCTGGAGTTGGGCAACACCTCCAGCGTGAAATGGTTCGACGGGATGGGCGAGTACGTGATCGACTGGGGCCCGGGTTACCGTCTGTACCTGGCGAAGGACGGTGAAACATTGATCGTGCTGTTCGGCGGTGGCAGCAAGCGCGGTCAGCAGCGCGATATCGATCGTGTCAAGGTTTTGTTCGCAGAGTACAAGGCGCGCAAGAAGGCCCTGACCCGCAAGGCTGGCAATGGCCAGAGAAAGAGGTGAATTCCATGGTACTGACACGCGATTTCAAGCATACGGTAGTAGAACGCGTCGAGCGAGATCCGGCATTCGCTCAAGCTCTGCTGGACGAAGCTGCCACGCTGTTCCTCAACGGGGAGCCCGAGACGGCAAGACTGATCCTGCGCGACCTGATCAATGCGACCATCGGTTTCGAGCAACTTGCGACACTGACCGCCAAGCCGAGCAAGAGCCTGCATCGCATGCTCTCGCCTGCTGGCAACCCCAGCATGGACAACCTCGCTGCGATCTTTCATGCCATACGTGAGCGCCTGAACGTGAATCTTGAGGCGCATTCGGTCGCTGCCTGAGGAGTCCTCCGGGGATTTGCTGCCGCGAAGTGTTCCGTCTGCGCGGTTCGCCCTTCCAAGGGTGCGCGACAGTCCACGGCATACCTGAACGGCAGGTCTGGGGTGGATGGGCTCATCGGTGCTGCGCAGGAGCCTTCTCGCCGGCTAACTCAATCGTTGCGGTTTTCGCCGCCAATCACCATTGGCTTAGGCGCGAACAAAAGCATCGAGCGATGTGTCAAGACCTTTTGGAAACCGCCCCAGTATTGGGTTTCCAGCCTTCCTTGGGCCAACAGAGTAGTAAAACCCCCTGGGTTGACAAAACCCCGACCATGCGTCTGCACGCCAGGAATGCATGGCCAGTCGCACTGCTGCCAAAATGGGGGACACCATTTTTTGCGCACCATGACGCCAGAACTCTCCCAGAAGCTCGCTTCCGCGGTTGACCGCATGCCGGCATTCCCGCGCAGCGTGCAACAGATACTCGAATTGACCAAGGACGTGAACTGCGCACCCAAGGATCTGGTGCGGGTGATCGACCACGATCCGGTGGTCACGGTGAAGATTCTGCGGGTGGTCAATTCGGCTTATTACAGCCTGCCCAAGCAGATCACGTCGATCAACCACGCGGTGGTCTATATGGGCTTCAACAGCTTGAAGAACCTCGCACTGAGCATCGCCGCCATCGGCATGTTGCCCAAGGAAGGCGTGGCCGGATTCGACGCGCAGCAATACCTGCTGCATTCGCTCACGACCGCCAACATCGCCAAGTTGCTGGCGGCGCGGGTCGGCAACGTGGATCCGAACGACTGCTTCATCGCCGGCTTGTTGCACGACTTCGGCAAGGTGGTTTTTGCCCAGCACATGCCGCGCGAGTTTCGCGAGGCCTTGATGATGAGCGAATGGGCGCAGACCTCGCTGCATCTGGCCTTGCGCGAGATCATCGGCACCGACCACGCCGTGGTGGGGGCGATGCTGGTGGAAAAATGGCGTTTTGCCCCACCGCTGGTGGAGACGATCCGGCATCAATTTGTCGACAACCTGCTCGACACCGAGATGATTGCCTGTGTATTCACGGCCAACCAGATCAGCAAGAAGCTCAAGTTCGGCTCTGGCGGCAACCCTTGCGTGGACGAATTGCCGCCGGCCGTCGCGCAGCGCCTTGGCGGCAGCCTGGACGAGGTGATCGCATCCATGGGTGACCTCGACCGCATGTACGAGGAAGCCAAGGTATTTGCCAGCAATTGACCGGGCCTCGCGTCGAAAGACCTTTTCCCTTTGCTGATTGGTGTTTTCCCTAATCCGGCTGCAGGCCGTGAACTTTCCGCCGACGCCGCGCTCCATCGGTGGCGATACTTGTCAAGTTCGCCCCATTTCTTTGTCCGACCCATTTGATTTCGCAGGAGTACCCATGAAACTTGTTGCCTCGTTCGTTCTCGCCGCAGTTACCGCCACGATGGCTTTGTCGGCCCACGCCCAGTTCGCCAAGCCGGAGGATGCGATCAAATACCGCAAATCGGCCTTGTCCGTGATGGGAACCCATTTCGGGCGGGTTGCTGCGATGGCCAACGGGCGTATCCCTTTCGATGCGGCGGCTGCAGCCAGCAACGCGGCCATCGCTGAGACGATGTCCAAGTTGCCGTATGTTGCCTTCGGCGAAGGCACCGACAAAGGTGACACTGAACCACACCGGGTTTCGAGGAGGCCTGTTGGCTTGAGTCGGACCGGAGTGGTCTGACGGTCAAGTTGGTTGCTTGGATTTTGGGATTCTCTCTGATTCTGCCCCCCGCAGGGGCCGCCGGAGGCC
>JAGPBF010000370.1 GCA_018063505.1 Rhodoferax sp. | reverse complement strand
AAAGCGTCATTCTAACAGTTGCTCCGGTGCTGGCTTCGCCATCATAAGCTGATAAAATCAGCATGTTTTTTTGCCAGCGGCGGTGCCCAATGTTCTCGCGATTGATGCCCAAGGAAGCGAAGTTCTTCGACCTGTTCAATGCCCACGCCGAGCTCATAGTCAAGGGCGGGCGGCAACTGGTAGCCCTGGTCGATGAGTTGGGAAAAGGCCCCGACGTTCTGGCGCAGCACGTGCAGGCGATCGACGAGATCGAGACTTCGGCCGACAAGATCACCCACGAGACCATCGCCCTGCTGCATACCTCGTTCAATACGCCTCTGGATCGCGACGAAATCCACCAGTTGATCATGCGCATGGACGACATCCTTGATCTGATTCAGGACTTCGCCGAGGCGATGTACCTTTACGACATCCGGCAACTGACGCCGGAAGCCCGCCAACTGTCCGACATCGTGGCTTCAAGTTGCGAACGGGTGCGCTCCGTCGTGGTCCTGCTGAACAAGATGGACAACGCGCCGGCCATGCTCAAGCTCTGTCGCGAAATCGACCAGCTCGAGTCCGACGCCGACCGCGCCATGCGTACCGGCATCACCAAGCTCTTCCGTGATGACGTGGAAGTCCGCCACCTGATCAAGATGAAGGGCATCTACGAACTGCTGGAATCGGTGACCGATCGGGCTGAGGACGTTGCCAATATCGTCGAGGGCATCATCCTCGAGAACTCCTGAGCGACCGTCATGCAAGCGGTCGAGATGAGTCTGACGGTGATCGTGGTGCTGGTGTTGCTCGCGCTGGCCTTCGATTTCATGAACGGCTTCCACGATGCCGCGAATTCGATTGCCACCGTGGTGTCGACTGGCGTCTTGAAGCCGCAGCACGCTGTCGCCTGGGCGGCATTCTTCAACGTGATCGCCGTCCTGGTGTTTCAGTTGAAGGTGGCGAGCACCATCGGCAAGGGAACCATCGACCCGGCCATCGTCGATCACTATGTGGTGTTTGGCGCCTTGATAGGGGCCATCGCCTGGAACATCATCACCTGGTATTACGGAATCCCGTCGAGTTCGTCCCACGCGTTGATTGGCGGCCTGGCGGGTGCGGCAATTGCCAAGTCCGGGACCGGCTCGCTGGTATGGGCCGGGATCGGCAAGGTCGTTGCGTTCATCCTGATTGCGCCGCTGCTGGGTTTCATTCTGGGCGGCACGCTGATGGTGATCGTGGCGTGGTTGTCGAACCGAAGTACGCCGCGCAAGGTGGACAAGCGTTTCCGGCGACTGCAGCTTGTGTCGGCGGCGTTTTACAGTCTTGGCCATGGCGGCAATGACGCGCAAAAGACCATTGGCATTATCTGGATGTTGTTGATTGCTGCCGGCATTTCGAAGACCGGTGACTCCGTACCGTCATGGGTGGTCTTTTCCTGCTATTCGGCGATGGGGCTGGGCACCATGTTCGGCGGCTGGCGCATCGTGAAGACCATGGGGCAGCGCATTACCAAATTGCGTCCGGTCGGAGGCTTCTGTGCCGAGACGGGTGGCGCGATCACACTGTTCATGGCCACCATGCTGGGCATACCGGTATCGACCACCCACACGATCACCGGCGCGATCGTTGGTGTCGGTACCTCCAAGGGGCCGAGCAACGTGCGCTGGGGCGTCGCGGGCAGCATCGTCTGGGCCTGGGTGCTCACCATTCCGGCCAGTGCATTGATCGCGGCCATGGCCTGGTGGCTGGGCAGGTTCCTTTTGTAGGCCGTGACCGACTGCCAGCGCTGCGGCGCCTGCTGCGCCAGCTTCCGAGTTTCATTCCACGTCGAAGAAGTCGATGATCAGCCCGGCGGCCGCGTGCCCGCCGGGCTCGTCGAGCTTCTGAGCGGCCAACTGGTTTGCATGCGTGGCACCGCCGCGGCACCGTCACGCTGTGTGGCTTTGCGTGGACGCATCGGTGACGCGGTGTCCTGCGCCATTTACGAGTTCCGACCGTCCGCCTGCCGCGACTTCGCGCCGCTGGCGGCCGTGGGCAGTGGCGACGAAGCCTGCAACGAGGCACGGCGGCGCCATGGCCTGTTGCCGCTCGGACGTGCCCTCGCATGAGTCCGCGCATCCCTCCCGGCCCGGCGGCCTTCGGCCTGATGGTGCTGCTGTGTGCGATCTGGGGCATGCAGCAGGTGGCGATCAAGGTCGCGGCAGCCGACATCAGTCCCATTCTGCAGGCAGGACTGCGCTCCGGTATTGCCGCCCTGCTGGTTTTCGGCTGGGCCCACTGGCGCGGCATCGCCCTGTTCGCCCAGGACCTTTCGCTACGCCCGGGGATGCTTGCGGGATTGCTGTTTGCGCTTGAGTTCGTCTTCATCTTCGTCGGCATCGACCACACCACGGTATCGCGCATGGTGGTGTTCCTCTACACCGCACCCTGCTTCACGGTTCTCGGACTGCACTTCTTCGTGCCCGGCGAGCGCATGGGCTGGAAGCAGGGCGCGGGCGTGCTGCTGGCCTTTGCCGGACTGGTGCT
>JAGPBF010000184.1 GCA_018063505.1 Rhodoferax sp. | reverse complement strand
GCTGGTGCGCCGGGTGACCAGCAGGAAGCGCCGGACGTCGCCGCTGGCATTGAGCGGGATCCAGGGCAGACGCAGTGCAATCGGCAGCAGGATATGGTTGGACAGCATGGTGGACAGCGCGATACACGCCACGATCACCATCGACGTGGCCGAGGAGAAGCCCCCGAGAAAGGAGAACAGCGCGACCCCTTGCTGGCCGGCCCACATCGGCAGCGTCAGCACGAACATGTCGGGATTGGAACCGGCGGGCAGGTAACTCAATCCGGCAATGGCGATCGGCACGACGAACAGGCTGATCAGCAGCAGGTACAGCGGGAACAGCCATGCAGCGGTCGCCAGGTGGCGTTCGTCGCCGATTTCGACCACCGTCATCTGGAATTGCCGCGGCAGGCAGATCACGGCTGCGCCGGACAGGAAGATCAGCGTGATCCAGCGCGGGCCGAATACCTCGTCGACGCGCAGCAGGTCCGGCGGCATGCGGGCGAAGATTGCGGCCGGACTGCCGGCAATGCCGAACACCACGAACAGCCCGACCGCCAGCAACGCGGCCAGCTTGACGACGGCTTCCACCGCGATGGCAGCCACCACGCCATGGTGGCGCTCGTTGGCGTCGATATTGCGCGTGCCGAACAGGATCGTGAACACCGCCATGCCTGCGGCGATCCAGAACGCGAGAAGGAAGTCCGGCTCGCCGCTCGGAATGCCGCGCAGGGCATCTGGCCCCGAGCTGCTGAAGACCTGGAAACTGGTCGTGAGGGCCTTGAGTTGCAGCGCGATGTACGGCGTGCTGGCGGCTACCGCGATGATCGTCACCAGCGCCGCGATGATCGGGCTCTTGCCGTAACGCGAGGAGACCATGTCGGCGATCGACGTGATGCGGTGGACCTGCCCGATGCGCACCAGCTTGCGCAAAAAAATCCACCAACCCGCGAAAACCAGCGTCGGCCCGAGATAGATGGTCAGGAACTCTAGCCCGTTGCCGGCCGCCGATCCCACCGCACCGTAGAACGTCCACGAGGTGCAGTAGATCGAGATCGACAGCGTGTAGGTGACGGGTGAACCCAGCCACCCAAGCCGGCCGCGCCGTGCGCGCCGGTCACTGACGAAGGCGACGCAAAACAGGAAGGCGACGTAGCACAGCGCCGTAACGAGGACGAGATTGACCGGCAGCATCAGGCCTGGCTATCGGAGTCCTCGCCCGGCGTGCCGGTTGCCCCGGGTGGGCCGAGCCGGCGCACCACCAGGGCCGTGGCAACCACGATCGCGAACCACACGCCAAAGATGTAGATGACAATCAGCGGCACCCCGAAAAATCGCTGGGGCCCGGTGAACAGGGTCACGAACGGCGGAAACAGCAGGAACAGCCCGAGTATCGGCAGCAGCACCGCGGCGCTCTGGGCTTTGTGCGAGGGCACGCGGTCCATCGGTCATCCGCCGCAAAGCCGCTTGACCTGTTCGACCAGATCGCGGTTGGAAAATGGCTTGGTGATGTAGGCGTCGGCGCCGGCTTCGTCGGCGCGTGCCCGGTCATGCGGCTGTGCCTTGGCCGTCAGCATGATCACCGGGATCGCGCTGAGTCTGGCATCGGACTTGAGCGCCCTGAGCACTTCGAAGCCGTTGCGCCGCGGCAGCATCACGTCCAGAATGACCAGTGCCGGCGGATGGCCGCCGCGCAGGCGCTCCAGCGCGGCGTCGCCGTCCGCGACGCTGGACACCTCGAGGCCTTCGCGGCGCAGGATGAAACTCACCGACTCGACGATGTTGGCTTCGTCTTCCACGATCAGCACCCGTATGCCCATGGCATCTCCTCGTTGTACGTGGCCACCCGGGTTCGCAGCGGACTTTTCCAGTATGCGTCGAACCGGTGGATGGCGGCAGCGAGCTTACCCTATGAAGCCCGCACGGGTGCCGGCCGCGCCGGCAATCGCGTCTTCCTGGCGGTAGCTGCAGTTGCTGCGCGTGCAAACCCGGCACGCCGGTCCGACCGGCGTGGACGGCGCGCCGGAGGACAGGTCCAGCCCGTCGCCGTACACCATCCGGTCGGCATCCATCGCATGGCAGACCAGCATGACGGACATGAAGTGGCGCGGCATGCCGAAGCCGGCCCGTCGCTTCTCGATCGCCCGGGCCACCAGCAGGTAGCGCTCGCCGCCCGGAAAATCGGCCAGCTGACGTACCGTGGCGCCAGGCGTGCGAAATGCCTCGTACACCGCCCACAGCGGGCATGCCGGGCCGTAGCGGGGTTGCGGCAACTGCGGCAGTGCAAACCGCTTGCGCGCGTGACCGGCCGGGTCGGCGCGCATGAAGCCGAAACGGATGCCCTCGGCGCCGGGGCAGCGCAGCGTCACGAGCCGGTGACAGACCTGCTCGAAGCTGACGTGGAAGGTGTCGCCAAGGTGGTCGATGTCATACCGTGTCGCGCTGGCGGTGTCGCGGAACGCGTTGTAGGGCATCAACATGGCGCCGGCGACATATCCTGCCAGCACGCGTTCGGCCGTGTCTCGCGCCGCAGTTTGCTGCGCTGCGAAGGAGTCGCCGATCTGTGCCGCGATCGCATCGGGTGTACCCAGTGCGGCCGCGAGCTGCGCCAGCCTGAACCGCCGCGTGGGATCGGTGGCAACGTCGGGCAACGCCATGGTGCGGGTGTCCGGGTCGAAATGGGACACTGCGCGCAGTGCTGCATCCCGGCGCGCTGTCGGCACGATACGCAGCGTGACACCATGTTCGCGCGCCAGGTACCCGGTCAGCGCCGCGTCGCCATTGCCGCCGTCCAGCCCGACCTTGACGCGCAGCTGCTCCGCGGCCAGCTCGAGATCTGGAAAATGGTTGTCGTGCATTGCCAGGAAATCATCGACCTGCTCGGACGGGGTGATCGGCCAGCGCATCGTCTGCGACCGGGTAAACAGGCCGGTCAGGGTCTGCGACACATCGGAGAGTCGGCGGCTGTCGCTGGCGATGATGTTGACGAACCGGCTGCGTTCGCGCGGGTCCAGGCCGGTGTCGGCCTCCAGAATTTCCGACGCCGACCGGATGGCCGTGACATGGGTCAGCATGGTGTGCACCGTCTCCCCGAGCACCGGGTCCTGGTTGAGCCGATCTGACAACGCAAGCACCGCCGCGTCGCGATCGAGGTAGGCGCGGTGCAGGCTCACCAGCGCGCGCGCCCAGGCAGCATGTTGCGACGACAGCAGGCCGGTGGACGAACCAGGCGCGAGACCGAGCTCCGCCAGCACCGGATCGGCCTCAACCAGGCTCAGATCCTCGGCCAGGCGACGCTGGGCGGCGCCATCGAGCTCACCGATGGGTACATCCAGTGCGTCGGCCACGCGCTTGAGCAGAGCCCCGCCGATGGTGCGGCGGTTGGCCTCGATCAGATTCAGATAGGAAGCGGAGATGCCCAGCCTTGCGGCCAGGCTGGCCTGGGTGATGCCGAGCGACTTGCGTCGCTCGCGCATTTTTGAACCGGCAAGATTGCGTGCCAAAGTCGGTATCCGTGCAAACCCTTGAAATGCTGCGATGCAATGTCAATCGTTGACAAATTGACAAATGAACCGATCGAATTATTTACAAGAATATCGTTTGTTGTCAAATAGATATTGAGTGATTGACAGCGGAACGTTACGCTCTATCCGGATCGCGTCTGCAGGCCGCATCGCGACCTACCGCAATCGGATCGTCAACCCACCGATGGAGACAGCAACATGACAAACGACACTCGACGTACCACGCTCAAGGGCATCGCCGCATTCGGCGCCGGCGTGGCCGCACCTTCCTTTTTCGTGCGCAATGCCTGGGCCGCGAACTTCCGCAACGACCCCAGCAAGAGCAGCACGGTCAAGTTCGGCTTCACGGTTCCGCAGACCGGCGCCTACGCGGACGAAGGCGCCGATGAGCTGCGCGCGTTTCAGCTGGCCGTCAAGCACCTCAACGGCGAGGGCGACGGCGGCATGCTCAAGACCCTCAAACCCAGTGCCCTCAAAGGCAATGGCGTGCTCGGCAAGAAAGTCGAATATGTCAGCGGCGACACGCAGACCAAGGCCGATGCGGCGCGTGCAACGGCCAAGCGCATGATCGAGAAGGACGGAATCATCATGTACTCCGGCTGCTCCTCGTCGGCAGTGGCGGTGGCACAGCAGTCGCTGGCGCAGGAGATGGGCGTGATCTACATGGTGGGCCTGTCGCACTCCAACGACACCACGATGAAGGACCGCCGCCGTTTCGGCTTCCGCCACTTCTTCAATGCCTACATGTCGGGCAAGGCGCTGGGGCCGATTCTGGGCGTCGAATATGGCAAGGACCGCAAGGCCTATCACCTGACCGCCGACTACACCTGGGGCTGGACGCAGGAAGAGTCGATGAAGAACTCCACCGAGGCGCTGGGCTGGAAGACCGTCGCTGCGGTCCGCACGCCGCTGGGCCTGGGGGATTTTTCGCAATACATCACGCCGGTGCTCAATTCCGGCGCCGACGTTCTGATACTGAACCATTACGGCAAGGACATGATCAACTCGCTGACGCAGGCGGTGCAGTTCGGCCTGCGCGACAAGATGGTCAATGGCAAGAAGTTCGAGATCGTCGTGCCGCTGTTCTCGGAACTGATGGCACAAGGCGCGGGTGACGCGATCAAGGGCATCTTGGGCACCGCCAACTGGGACTGGAAGCTGCCCGACGAGGCAACCAAGGTGTTCGCCAAATCCTTTGGCCAGGAATATGGCCAGCCGCCGTCGCAAGCCGCCCACACCTGCTACGTGCAGACGCTGCTGTATGCCAACGCGGTGGAGATGGCAGGGACCTTCTACCCCGAGCAGGTCATCAAGAAGCTCGAGGGCTTCAAGTTCGATGGCATGGGCAACGGTGCAACCGAATACCGCGCCGGGGACCACCAGTGCATGAAGAGCTGCCTGGTTGTGCGCGGCAAGGAAAAGCCGAGCAACAAGTTCGACCTGCTCGATATCGTGAAGGTCGTGCCACGTGCCGATGTCGAGTACGCCGCCTCGATGGGCGGCGGTGCGCTCGGTCCCTACACGGTGGCCTGAACGACGGGCACAGACCGCGTCGCGGGTCGCGCCCGGTCTGCCTGGTACTACTTGCGGCCCGGCCCGGCCGGGCCGGACACATCTTCCAAGCGCTGGGCGCATCGCGCCAGACCGGATAAACATGGATGCACTCGTCCTTCAACTGCTCAATGGCCTGGACAAAGGCGGCGCCTACGCGTTGATCGCGCTGGGCCTGACACTGATCTTCGGCACGCTGGGCGTGGTGAATTTCGCACATGGCGCATTGTTCATGCTGGGCGCGTTCTGCGCCGTCGGCATGCAGAAGATTCTCACGCTGTCCAAGCATGTCAAGGACCCCAGCGTGACCTTCTTCGACAGCTACACCGATGTGCCTTACCTGAAGATCTGGTTCGGCGAGGCGGGCCTCAGGCTGATCGACTACGCAGTTCCACTGTCGATCCTGCTGGCGATCCCGCTGATGCTGCTGCTGGGGGTGCTGCTCGAACGCGGCTTGATCCGGCATTTCTACCGTCGCCCGCATGCCGACCAGATTCTGGTGACGTTCGGGCTGGCCATCGTGCTGCAGGAAATCATCAAGGCGGCCTTCGGCGCCAATCCGATCCCGCAGCCGGCGCCAGAAATCGTATCGGGCAGCGCCAACATCGGCGCCTGGCTGGGTCTGGGCGACTCGGTCGTCTATCCGTGGTGGCGGCTGGTGTACTTCGGGTTTTCGGCCATGCTGGTGGCGGCCGTCTTCGCGTTTCTGCAATTCACCACGTTCGGCATGGTTGTGCGCGCCGGCATGCGCGACCGCGAGACCGTGGGCTTGCTGGGCATCAACATCCAGCGCCGCTTCACCATCGTATTTGGTATCGCCGTCGTCGTGGCCGGACTGGCCGGGGCCATGTACACGCCGATCCTGCCGCCCGACTACCACATGGGCATGGACTTCCTGGTTCTTTCCTTCGTGGTCGTGGTGGTCGGCGGCATGGGCTCACTGGTGGGTGCGGTGGCTGCCGGCTTCCTGCTCGGCATCCTGCAGTCGTTTGCGTCGATGAACGAGGTCAAGAGCATCATCCCGGGCATCGACCAGGTCATCATCTACATGGTGGCTGTGCTGATCCTGCTGGTGCGGCCGCGCGGATTGTTCGGCCGCAAGGGCGTGATGGAAGACTAGGACATGACAACCACAATCAAACCCTCCTCGCGCAGGCACGACCGCATTCTTTTGCTTGCATTCACGATTGCGGTACTGGCGATGCCGATCTGGCTCAGGCCGATCGGGGCCGCCTATCCGGACCTGATGCAGAAGTTTGCCATCTATGGCATCTTTGCGATCGGTTTCAACATCCTGTTCGGACTCACCGGCTACCTGTCCTTCGGCCATGCCGCATTTCTGGGCGTGGGCTCCTATACCGCGGTCTGGAGCTTCAAGCTGCTGAGCATGAACGTGCTGCCCGCGGTGCTGCTCAGCGTGCTGATGGCAGGCGTCTTCGCGCTGGTGATCGGGTTCATCAGCCTGCGCAGGTCGGGCATCTACTTCTCGATCCTGACACTGGCGTTCGCGCAGATGTCCTACAACCTGGCGTATTCGGTGTTGACGCCGATCACCAACGGCGAGACCGGGCTCCAACTGGCCCGCGACGATGCGCGGGTGCTGGACCGCATGTTCTTCGAGGCCGCGCCGGGCATTCCGGCGACCAACCTGTTCGGGCTGCCGATGCAGGGTTACGGCGGGTTTTATTTCTGCGCCGTGGTGCTGGTGGCGAGTTTCTATATCGCCATGCGCATCATGCGTTCGCCGTTCGGCCTGATGCTCAAGGCCGTCAAGTCCAACCAGAACCGACTCAAATACACCGGTGTGCACACGCGCCGCTATGCGCTCACCGCCTTCGTCATCTCCGGTTGCTTTGCCGGCCTGGCCGGCGGGCTGCTCGCCGTCACCGACCCGCTGGCCGGGGCCGAGCGCATGCAGTGGACGGCTTCGGGGGAAGTGGTGCTGATGACGATCCTGGGCGGTGTCGGTACCCTGGTCGGTCCGGTGCTGGGCGCGATGTTCATCAAGTACTTCGAGAACATCTTCTCGTCGTTCAACAGCCAGACGCTGCATGGTTTCTTTGGTTTCCTGCCCGATGCCGTCGAGCGGCCCGTGGTGGCGGTGGCCGGGCTGTTCGTCGGAGACGGCTGGCAGCTGACCCTGGGGGTGCTGTTCATGGTGCTGGTGATCTTCCTGCCTGGCGGGGTGATGGAAGGGGTTCGGCGAATATGGGCCTGGCGCATGCGCCAGGCGCCACCGGTCGCATTGGCCAAGACGGCTGTCCAGCCTCTGGCCGGCACCTGAGGAGCGCCCGCCATGTCCATATTGCATGTGAAGGGTGTCAGGAAGCATTTCGCCGGCCTGCGCGCGCTCGACGATGTGAATCTCGCGGTGGAGGAGGGCAGCATCCACGCAATCATCGGGCCCAACGGCGCGGGCAAGTCGACCCTGCTGAACTGCTTCGTCGGGCGCCTGACGCCGGACGCCGGCTCGGTGACCTTCGCAGGCCAGTCGCTGGTGGGCCTGCAGCCGCACGAGATCAACCAGGCCGGTGTGGTGCGGGTATTCCAGACGCCCGAGATTTTTGGCGAGATGACCCTGCTGGACAACGTGCTGGTGCCCGCGCTGGCGCGCCACGATGGCGCGTTCCGCGTCAACGCATGGCGTCGCACCGACCACCGGGCCGAGCTGCACGAACGCGCGGAGCACATGCTGGAAGATGTCGGTCTGGCTGACAAGCGGCAAGTGGTCGCCAACAGCCTCTCGCGCGGCGACAAGCGGCGGCTCGAGCTTGCCATGTGCCTGGTGCAGGAACCCAAGCTGCTGCTGCTCGACGAGCCCACGGCGGGCATGTCGCGAGCCGACACCAACAACACGATCGAACTGCTGCAGCGCATCGGTGCAGGACGGGTCACCAAGATCATCATCGAACACGACATGCACGTCGTGTTCTCGCTGGCCAGCCGGATCAGTGTCATGGCCCAGGGCACCGTGATCGCCGAGGGCGAGCCCAGTGCCATCAAGGGCGATCCGCGCGTGCAGGAAGCCTACCTCGGGGGAGCCCATCTGTGACCGAAGCCATCTTGCCGTCCGCGTCGGCGCAGGCGGACACGCGCGCCGCGCCCGCGGCCTACTTCTCCTGCCGCAACCTGCATGCGTATTACGGCCAGAGCTACGTGGTGCAGGGCGTCAGTTTCGATGTGCGCGAGGGTGAAATCGTCGCGCTGCTCGGGCGCAACGGCGCCGGCAAGACGTCCACGCTGCGTACCATCGCGCGGCTCGACGACCCGCAGCTGCACAGCGGCGAGATCTGGCTGGGCGGCCAGGCGCTGCACCGCATGAGCGCCTGGCAGGCAGCGCGCATGGGGGTGGGACTGGTGCCGGAAGACCGCCGCATCATTGCCGGGCTGACGGTGGAGGAGAACCTGCAACTGGCGCAGATCGAGAAACCCGTCGGATGGGCTCTGGAACGCATTTACGACCACTTTCCGCGGCTGGCCGAACGCCGCAAACAGGAGGCCGTGACCATGTCAGGCGGCGAACAGCAGATGCTGGCGGTGGCACGCGCGCTGGCACGCGACGTCAAGCTGCTGCTGCTCGACGAACCCTACGAGGGGCTGGCGCCGGTGATCGTGCATGAGATCGAGA
>JAGPBF010000369.1 GCA_018063505.1 Rhodoferax sp. | reverse complement strand
GAACAAGGCCTCATCGCGCAGATGGCTGCGGTCAGCACGCTGGCGCATCTCGGAAAAGCGCAGCGCCAGCTGGCGCGTGCGTTCGATCGCGCTGGCAGCGGCAGATGTATCGCCGGCACGCCCGTCTGCCTGTTCGGCCAGGGTGAGTCGCAGCAGCAGGCTGTCATGCCGTGGATAGTCGGCCAGCAACGCGCGCACCGTTGCCGTCTGGCCCTGCTCCAGCAGAAAGTCGGCAAAGGCCGCAAGCAAGGCCGGATCGGTGCTGCCGGCGGCATGCATGCGGCGCACTCCGGCATCGAAATGCTGCCGCGCCTGCGCCGGGTTGCCGATGCGTAGTGCCAGTTCCGCGGCAACGCCGCGGGCCCACAACTCCGTACCCCAGGCTGCGTTGGCGCTGTCCGGCAGGGCGGCGTCAAGGGCTGCGAGTCCGCCGTGCGGGTCGCCGCGCAGGCCACGCACGGCCGCCAGACAGGTGGCCGCTGTCAGAGGGCCCACGTGGGGTGCTGCCGCCGCGCAATCGGTCCCGGCTGCCACCGGGTCGCCTTGCGACAGGCGCAGGCCGGCGCGGGTGACGCGTGCAGCTGCGCCTTCGGGCACATCCGATGCGATCAGCGATTGCAGGTCGAGTTCAGCTGCCGGGTATTCCATCCGGGCCAGGCGCAGGCTCGCGCGCAGCAGCACCACCTCGGGCGGCGCCTTGGCCCGATCCCACCAGGGCGCCAAGGCAGCTTGCGCATAACCCAGGTAACGCGGGTCCTCTTCGCGCCGACTCAATTCCAGCGCGGCTCGCGCATAGGCCAACGCGGCGGGGACCAGCGTCGGCTGGGTCAGCCAGCGCGCGCGCAACTCGCGCAAAGAGGCCATGCCCGGCAGCCGCGGCTGGCGCAGTGTCTCGACGATCTGCTGGTCGTCCCGCGGCGTATAGGGCGCACCGGCCGACGCGAGCGCAGCGATCGCGGACAGGCCGGCCGCCAGCAGCCATCCGCGCTTGTGGCTCACTGCATCGACACCAGTTCGGGTTGCACCGGCTGTGCAACCAGGTACAGGCGCATCGCATGGGGATTCATGGCCAGTGCCTGTGCGCGTTCGGCATCGGCCTGCGTGTTCTGCCCCAGTGCGGCGTAGACTTGTGCCGCCACCGCATGCAGCCGCGCCGTATTCCAGCCGCTGTCCGACACGCGCTGGATCCAGCGGGCGGCTTCGCCGGCTTGTCCGGCACGGAACAACGCGGCAGCCATCGTGATCTGGGTGTCGCCAAAATTGCGCAGCGCCACATCGCGGCGTGCCAGCGCCAGTGCCTGCGCAGGCGTGCCGAACTGCAGGTAGTGCTCGGTCGCATGGCCTGCGCTTGCCTCGGGGAAATCGGCCAGCCGCGTATTGTGGATGGCTTGCGCACGCTTGATCCAGGGCTGCGCTGCATCGGGTGTCTGGCCCTCGCGCAGCAGCCGCGCGAGTTCGTCCATCAGCTCCGGGCGTTCGCCGCTGGCGGCCAGCCGCTCCATCAGGGTGCGTGCACCGGCCACGTCCCCCTGCAGGCGCAGCACTTCGGCGATCTGCGCATCTACCTGCCACCAGCCGGGCATGGCGTCGTCGGCCAGTCGGTACAAGGCCAGCGCTTCCTCGAGTTGACCGCGGTCCCAGGCGATCAGGCCACGTTGCAGTTTGAGCCAGGCACGGGTACTGGCCTCGCCACCGTGGTAGCGCCGCTCGGCCGCTTCCAGCAAGGCGCCGGCCTCGACCAGCGAACCGGTTTTCCAGCGGTAGATCGCCATCCGGATGAACTGGCTGCTGCTGGCGCCCTGGTTGAGCAGTCCCTGGTAGATCCGCTGGGCCTGCGGATATTGCCCGCTGTAGAACGCGATGTCGGCTGCCAGGGCCGCCGCTTGCGCGGTGTCCATGAATCCGCCGCAAGCTGCCAGCGCGGTGCTGGCGGCCGGCAGGCGGTGCAGCGCGAAATCGAGCCTGGCCTGGCCCTGGCAGAGCTTGGCCGTGTTGGCGCTGGAGGCAGGTGCCCGCGCGAGCATCTCGGAGGCCAGTCGGTAGTCATCGGTCAAACCGGTGAGGCGTGCGCGCTCCACCAGCATCAGCACGGTCTCCTTGACCAGCACCAGGTTGTCGGGTTGCTGGTCGATCTGGCGCAACGCAGCGCTGATCGCCTCGTCCGCCTTGCCGAGTTCCTGTGCATAGCTGCGCGGTACCGGCCGGGGCGCAGCGGGATCGTGCACGACTGCGGCGCCAGCGCCAGGTTTTGCCACTGGCACGACCAGCACCGGTTGTGGTCGTTCGCTGCAACCGGCCAGCAGAACCAGTGCCAGCAAGACGGGAAGCGGCCACCTGCGCGTGGGCCGCGCTGAAGAGATCGGTGGCCGGGGTACGACGATCGCCAGCAGCACCGGTTCAGGGGGAAGGATATGCCGTTCGCAAGAACGGGAACGTCGCCGGCTGCGGTGTTCCGGCTTCGTCACGCGTGGGGTTGATGGTACCGACCAGGGCATCGAGCGTATGCGGAGCGCCGATGCGCAGCAAGGC
>JAGPBF010000368.1 GCA_018063505.1 Rhodoferax sp. | reverse complement strand
CCCGAAACCTATGCGATGCTGCTCAGCGGCCTGGGTGTGCTGGCGATGATCGCGCGGCGCCGCCGCCACGTTCGTAGGTGACGAACGCGAACTGCATGCCGTCGTCGGCCACATGTGTGTCCCGCGCCATCTCCTTCCACTGGTCGTCGAGTTTGGGGGCGAACACGTCGCCCTCGTAGTCGCGGTCCAGTTCGGTGACGATGGCCCGCGTGGCCAGCGGCATGGCGGCGGCAAACAGCTGTGCGCCGCCGATCACCCACAACTCGTTGGGCGTCGGCGCCATGCCGGCGCACAAGGCACAACCCCATTCCAGGCTGTCGACGGCCATCGCGCCTTGGCTGTTCCAGTCGCGCTGGCGCGTGACGACGATGTTCGTGCGGCCCGGCAGTGGCTTGAACCGCGGCGGCAATGAATCCCAGGTCTTGCGGCCCATCATGACCGGAGCGCCGGCGGTCTGGCGCTTGAAATGCGCCAGATCCTGCGGCAGATGCCAGGGTAGGCTGTTGTGGGCGCCGATGACGCCGTTACGGGCCCGGGCATAGATCAGGTTGACGCGCATGGTGGATCGCTCCGCTGGGTCGCGTCAGACCGCCACTGGCGCGGAAATCGCCGGGTGGCACTGGTAGTCCTGTATCTCGAAATCTTCGAAGGCGTAATCGAACAGCGACGCAGGCCGGCGCTTGATGTGCAGCTTCGGATAGGCATACGGCGTGCGGCTGAGTTGCAGCTTCACCTGCTCATGGTGATTGCTGTAGATGTGGCAGTCGCCACCGGTCCAGATGAAATCGCCGACCGCAAGATCGCACTGCTGCGCCACCATGTGGGTGAGCAACGCATAACTGGCGATGTTGAACGGCACCCCCAGAAAAATGTCGGCGCTGCGCTGGTAAAGCTGGCAACTGAGCCGGCCCGGTTCGCCGGGCACGCCGGGCGGTGCGACATAGAACTGGAAAAACGCATGGCATGGCATCAAGGCCATCTTGTCGAGGTCGGCCACGTTCCATGCGCTGACGATGATGCGGCGCGAATCGGGGTTGGTCTTGAGCGTCTGGATGACGTTGGCGATCTGGTCGATGTGTCCGCCGTCGGGTGTCGGCCAGCTGCGCCACTGCACGCCGTAGACCGGCCCCAGGTCGCCATCGGGCCTGGCCCATTCGTCCCAGATGCTGACCCCGCGTTCCTTGAGCCAGAGGTTGCTCGACGAGCCGGTCAGAAACCACAGCAGTTCCTGGATGATCGAGCGCAGGTGCACCTTCTTGGTGGTCACCAGCGGAAAACCCTCGTTCAGGTCAAAACGCATCTGGTGCCCGAAGACACTGGTGGTGCCGGTGCCGGTGCGGTCAGCCTTGTGTGCACCATGTTCGAACACATGGCGCATGAAGTCTTCGTATTGGGATCGGATCGGCGCGGTCATGGCAAATCGGTGGAGTTTTCGCAGTGCAGTTGGTGCCCGGTCCGCAGCGCAGGACAAATCATTGCCATACGTGTGGCCAGAAGCGGAAATATGCACGGCCGGGAGCTTGACGCCATTGTGCCTCAGGCCAAAATCGGGGCGTCGGTGCCGGGGCGATCATCCCCGGCGACAGTAGTACCAGTGACCCCTTGTTTTGACGTGGTGCCGCCGACGCCAACACCGCAGCTCAGCCGCTGATTCCGTCCGCGCTGAGCTGCAATATCCGGTCTGCCTGTTGTGCTGCGGTCGTCGAATGGGTCACCAGTACCAGCGATGCACCGTGCTCCCGGGCCTGCGTCGTCAACGCGTCCATCACCTTGCCGGCGGTCGTCGGGTCGAGATTGCCGGTGGGTTCATCGGCCAGCAGCAACCGGGGCCGGTGCACCAGTGCGCGCGCAATCGCCACCCGCTGCAACTGCCCGCCGCTGAGTTCCTGCGGCAGCCGCGTGCCCAGGCCACCGAGCCCGACCGCACCCAGGATGGCGTCGACCGTGCGCTGGTTCTCTGCCCGGTCGGTGCCACCGAGCAGCATCAGCGGCAACGCGACGTTTTGCGCCACATCCAGATGGGGCAGCACATGAAAGGCCTGGAACACGAAACCGATCTGGCTGCGGCGAAACAGCGCACGCCGGGTGTCGTCCAGTGCGCCGACGTCGGTGCCGTCCAGCGTCACCGTGCCGGCGTCCCAATGGTCCAGGCCGGCCATGCAGTTGAGCAGGGTCGATTTGCCGACCCCCGACTCGCCCACGATCGCGACAAATTCGCCTGGCGCCACGGTCAGCGACACATCGCGAAACACGTGGACACCACCGTATTCCTTGCGCAAGCCCGCGACAACCAGACTCATGGCTTTTGCCCGGCCAAGCCCATGCCGGTGGCCAGCACCTGTTCGAACACCTGCGCATCGTCGCAGGCGATCACGTGGCGCGCGGGCATGCTGCGCAGCCAGGTCAACTGCCGCTTGGCCAGTTGCCGCGTGGCGATGATGCTGCGGTCGCGCCACTGCACGGGTGGGGCACCGGTGTCCAGCGCCTCCCAGGCCTGGCGGTAACCGACGCAACGCATCGAAGGCAGGT
>JAGPBF010000367.1 GCA_018063505.1 Rhodoferax sp. | reverse complement strand
TCGGACCCATCGATGCTGGCGTCGAGTGAAGGCGTGTCCAGATCACCTGATCGCTTATCAGTGCCCCGCTTGCGCACCAAATCGGCCAGCCAGTTGCGCAATACCGTCGCCATGTAGCCCAGTGGAGGATTGGCCGGATCGCGGTCCAGACTCCCGCGCACCGTGATCCAGTGCAACAGGCAATCCTGGACCAGATCCTCGAACTCGTACCGCTCAAGAATTCGTGATCGCCTTCGGTATTCACCCACCAATTTCTTCGCTACCGCAATTTCCCATCCATCAAGACCAACCCCTGGTCTGAGCGCCATTTCGTACCCCGTCTGTTGCGACGGAATAGAAAAATGAACTCAGAAAAAGGTGCAAAAGTCACAAACGCGTTTTCATATCAACAACTTGCGGTATGGATGGAAGCAAAAGCCGACACTTTTCACGCGGATTACGTAACAGGAATAGAGGGCGCTATCGATAGATGGCGATAGCCGACAGTGCATGGCGCAAGGCGCCATAACGGTTGGGCAGAACGCCCTCGCAGGATCGCGGTACGCCATGCCGAAGGCGAACACGCGGGATCGAAGCGGTCTAACGAGGTCGAACAGCAACGTAGCCATATACGGCGCGATGCCAGATAGCCAGGACGGCTCATCGACCGAATACGGAGGTCAGGATGAAACGAGGAATTCAGTACGCGGATCGGGCAATGGTGGCGGCTACCACAGCAAGTCTGGCAGCGGATCGGGATGGAGTTACGGGAACAACGGCCTCGGATCGGGCCAGGCATGCCCGCGAGGCCATTCGGACGCGTCAGCCCCTTGGCGCTTTCGACGCCAGGGCAATCCGGGAGTTGTCGCAGGCGGCGCCGACCGACCCGAAAAGCTTGCGACGCACTATCCGCCGCAACGAGTTACGCCAGATCGTTCCGCTGGCAGACTCGACGATCTACGAGCTGGAGCGGCGCGGGGACTTTCCCCAGCGCTTCTTCCTTACCGCGCGCTGCGTCGTCTGGGATCTGGCCGAGGTCGAGGCCTGGCTGCGAAGCCGTCGGCAACCGGGGACGACTGATTTGGTCAAGAAGGCACCGGTTCCAGATTTCCGTAGAAGGCAGAACCTGATTGCCAAGGGCAACCGGTAGGCGCGACTGCCCACCCCTCCCCCGTGCGGGCCCGCCGGCGTTGATTTCCACGGCGGTGCCCGGCCGCTCAAACTCGTTCCTGGGGTCAACGTCAAGCAGTGTCGAACGCCAACTTGAGGTCGGCAATTCTGAACTGCGGCCGACAGCATGAGGCGTGCGGCCCGCCGCACCGAAACTTCGACCACGTGCCATTCCGATGGCCGCGAAGTCGAAGGCTAGATTGGCGCCGTCGTAGTCACGACCTTGGTCATCGGCGGCAACAAGGTCGGCGTATGGGACTCCCCCGCCACCCACGCGTCGATCATGTCCGCCCACTCCTGCAGCAGGTGCCGGCGCTGATCCGCGTACTCGGCCTTGTTGTAGACGCCACGCGATGACCTGCCGTCCTCATGGGCCAGGCACTTCTCGATCCAGTCGCTGTTGAAGCCCAGTTCATTCAGGATGGTGGAACCGGTACGGCGCAGGTCGTGGACGGTGAAGGACTCCAACGGGAATCCCGCCTTCTTGGCCTTCTCGACCACCACCTGGGTCACCCGGTTGAGGGTAGCCTTCGACATGCAGCGGTCGGCGTCATAACGCGAGGGCAGCAGGAAGCGCGAGCCACCGGCACAGGTGCGCAGCGCCACCATGATGTCCAGCGCCTGCTGAGACAGGTAGACGTTGTGGGGCTTGCCCGCCTTCATGCGGTTCTTCGGGATTGTCCAGACGGCATTCTCGAAGTCGATCTCGCTCCACGTGGCCTCGATAAGTTCGCTCTTGCGCACCAGCGTAAGCAGGATCAGACGCAATGCCAGGCGGATCGTTGGCAGAGTCGCGGTGGCGTCGAGCACGCGGTGCATGACGCGGATCTCGGATGGCGACAGCGCACGATCCTTGGGCACGAAAGTCGCAATCGACGAGGGGCCGACTTCGTCCGCGGGGTTCGGCGCCTTGTCGCCATGCAGTGCGGCGAAGCCGAACACTTGCTTGACGATGTCGCGCACGTGCACGGCGGTGGCGGGTGCGCCGCGTTCCTTGACTTTGGCACACAGGTTGCGCAGGTCCTCGGGGCCGATCTCTGCCAGCAACCGATTGCGGAAGGTCGGCATGATGTCCCGGTCGATGATGCTTTTACGCATCGACTTGGTGCTGTCCGCCATCCGGGCTTCTTCGAGCCAGCGTTTGGTGAATTCCTCGAAGGTCTTCGCCTCGGACATGCGGCGCTTCTCGCGCTGCTTTTCCTGGCTGGGGGACTGGCCTTGATCGATTGCACGTCGTGCTTCCATGCAGCGTTCGCGCGCCATCAGCAACGACATGCCGTCCTTGGAGCCGTAGCGACCCACCGTGAGCGTCTCGCGCCGGCCGTTGAGACGGTAGTCGAGCCGAAACGTAATCGTGCCCTTGGGCGAGACGGTCACGTACATCCCGTCCCGATCG
>JAGPBF010000024.1 GCA_018063505.1 Rhodoferax sp. | reverse complement strand
ACCACGAAGACATCGTCGATGCGCTGCAGGCGCACGAAGGCGCACGTGCCGAGTCACTGATGCGTGAGCACGCGCGGCGCAGCCGCGACAACAAACGTGAGTTGCTGACCGGCAGGCGGCTTCAGGCGGCGGCCTGAAGCCGGCGCCTTTCGCGCGCGAACACCGCAACTGGCACGCCATGCGCGGACACAGGCCGTTGGCATTGCTGGTGGCCTGGACCGGATGGGTGCTGCGCGAGCGGGCCGTACCGCGCTGGCTGGCACATGCGTCCACAGCGGGATTGCCACAGTGCGCCCCAGCCAGGCGGCACACTGTGGCACAGTGCGCCGTGACGATGTGAACCGACGATCGCCGGCGCAGCGCAGCTGCGCCAAGCCTATTGCCATGACAAGGAGCAGCCCGTGCATTTCATGACCATCGCAGAACTCGCCCCGCTGTTGCAAGCGGGCACTCTGTCGCCGGTGGAGCTCACGCGTGTGATGCTCGACCGCATCGATGCGCTGGACGGCCGGCTGCGCTGTTATGCAACCGTAACTGCCGGGCTGGCAATGCAGCAGGCGGAGCAGGCCGAGCGGGAGATTGCGGCCGGCGCTTACCGCGGTACGCTGCACGGCATTCCGGTGGCGTTGAAGGATCTGTGTTTCACCAAGGGCATCCGCACCATGGGCGGTACCGGCGTGCTGGCCGACCATGTGCCGGATTTCGATGCCACGGTGGTGGCACGTCTGCAGGCAGCCGGCGCGGTGCTGCTGGGCAAGCTCAACCTGACCGACAGCGCGATGGCCGGGTACCACCCGCAGTTCGCCATTCCGGAGAATCCGTGGAAGGCCGGGCACTGGTCGGGCGTGTCGTCCAGCGGCTCGGGCGCGGCCGTTGCGGCCGGTCTGGCGTTCGCCGCCATCGGCACCGACACCGGCGGTTCGATCCGCCATCCGTCGGCTGCCTGCGGCATTGTCGGTCTCAAGCCGACCTGGGGCCGGGTCAGCCGCCATGGCGTGCTGGCGCTGGCGCCATCGCTCGACCATGTCGGCCCGATGACGCGCAGCAGCCGCGATGCCGCCATCGTGCTGCAGGCCATCGCCGGGCGCGACGCCAACGATGCGACCTCGCTGGCCGATCCGGTACCCGACATGAGCGCCTTGCTGGACCGGGGTGTGCAAGGTCTGCGCATCGGCTGGGACGAAGGCTTCACGCGCACCGACATGGCGGTCGATGTCGCAGATGCCATCACCCGTGTGGTGCAGGTGTTGCAGGTCCAGGGCGCCGTGATCGTCCCGGTCTCCATGCCGGTGCGGTTGCGCGAATACGTCACGGCCTGGGCGCCGCTGTGCCAGGCCGAGGCGGTGTTCGCGCACCGCGCCTGGTATCCGGCGCGGGCGGAGCAATACGGACCATTCTTCCGCCAGTGGCTGGAACGCGGTGCGGCGCTGGGCGCGGCCGACTATGCGCACTTTCACCAACTGCGGCTGGCGTGCAACGGTGACATGAACGCCCTGATGCACGGCATCGATGTGCTGGCCTGTCCGTCAACCCCACGTGTGGCGTTCCCGGTTACGCCAGAATTCCTGTACGGACCGATACCGCCGGACCGCGACCCCTGGCATGCACGTTACACCGCGCCGTTCAACTTCTCCGGCCTGCCGACGCTGTCGTTGCCGTGTGGCCTGTCCGACGCCGGCCTGCCCTTGTCGGTGCAGTTCGCCGGCCATGCATTGCGCGAGGACGTGCTGGTCGGGGTCGGCCATGCATTCGAGCGTGCGACCGATTGGCATACCTTGCATCCGCCGGTCGAATGAAACTGCGCCGGCAAGCCGGGTTTCAGTCGCCGATGCCGTATTTGCGCAGCCGCGTGGCAATCGCCGAATGCGAGGTGCGCAGCCGCTGCGCCAGCTTGCGGGTCGAGCGGTACTGCGGATAAAGCTGCTGCAGCAAGGACTTCTCCAGCCCGGCCACGGCTTCTTCAAGGCTGTCGACGGCGTCGGCCCGCACACCTATGGTGGCCACGTCGACCTGCGCCAGTTCCAGGTCGGCTGCGTCGATGACCGGCGCTTCGCTCAGCGTCGCAGCCCGAAACACCACGTTCTGCAACTGGCGCACGTTGCCCAACCATGGATTGCCCAGCAGCGCGGTGGCCGCGGCCTTGCTCAGCCGCGCCGGCGCACGGCCGGTCTGGGCGCAGGCCCGCTCCAGGAATACCTGCGCCAGCGGCACGATGTCTTCGGTGCGCTCGCGCAGCGGCGGCAGGTTCAGTTGCAGCACGTCCAGGCGAAACAGCAGGTCCTGGCGGAAGCTGCCGGCGGCCACCATGTCTTCGAGCGCGCGGTGGGTGGCGCTGATGATGCGCACGTCGGCGTGTTGTTCGCGCTCGCCGCCGACGCGGCGAAAGCTGCCGTCGCTGAGAAAACGCAGCAGTTTGGCCTGCAGATACGGCGACATCTCGCCGACCTCGTCCAGGAACAGCGTGCCGCCGTCGGTAAGCTCCAGCAGACCCGGGCGACCGCCGCGCAAGGCGCCGGTGAAGGCGCCGGGGGCATAACCAAACAGCTCGCTCTCGGCCAGGCTCTCGGGCAGCGCGGCGCAGTTGAGTGCAAAGAACGGCTGTTCGCGGCGCCGGCTGCCGGCGTGGCAGGCATGGGCCACCAGTTCTTTGCCGGTACCGGTTTCTCCGCGTATCAGCAGTGGCGCGTCGACCTGGGCCATGCGTGCGGCGCGTTGTTTCAAGGCCCGGATGGCCGGCGACTGGCCCAGAATCGTCTCGAAACCGCCGGCGCCATAGTTGTTCAAGGCGCTGAGCCGCTCGCCCAGCCGGTGCGGTGCATGCAGCGTGATCACTGCGCCGGCGACCTCGCCGCCAGCCTCGTGCAGCGCCACGGTTTCCATCAGATAGTGTTGCCCGGCCATCTGGACCTCGCTGGCGGGCAGGTGGTAGGCCTTGGCAATCAGCGATTGCACCAGCGCGGCATCGTCGATCAGCGTCTGCAGCGGTATGCCGACCAGCGCCGGCTCGTCCATGCCGGTGGCACTGACTGCGGCGGCGTTGGCGACCACGACCACAGCCCGCGCGTCGACTGCCAGCACCGGGTCGGCCAGTGATGCGAGCAGGGCATCGAGATACAGGCGCCGGCGCGCGCCCGGCAGGATCTCCAGTTCGCCGACAGCCTGCACGCCGGCCACCGCCAGCAGATCGCTGCGCAACCGGTCGAGGTCGCGCGCGCCGAGTTCGGGCGCTTCTATATAGACATGCGGTGGCTCGACCTCGACCGCGGTCACGTTCAGCGCGCGAACCGCCAGTGCAGCCAGGATTTCCTGGGCGATACCGACCCGGTCGGTGAATTGGACATCGATGCGCATGGTGTGTGTCTTGATTTTGATCCATCGTATCGTTTTCCATACGAACATGGCAAACCATTGTTTCTATTCAATTTAGTACGCCAATTCAGCTGATGAACTGTTTGATCGTATGGAATTCGCTACACAGTTTTGCAATGATGGCCGACACATGCGCGTAAGTCCCTGATTTCATTACCTTGTCCTATCTGGCACGGGTGTTGCAATGGCATTGCAACGGGTGCCGCTTTCGCGGCTGTCGGTCTTTGCCGTTACTCAGGAGCAGGTGCATGCGTGTCGTCGTGTTGGGCAGTGGTGTGATCGGCACCACGGTGGCGTATTACCTGGCCAGGTCCGGCCATGAGGTCGAGGTTGTCGATCGCCAGAGTGGCCCGGCACTGGAGACCAGTTTTGCCAACGCCGGTGAAGTCTCGCCGGGGTATTCCGCGCCGTGGGCTGGCCCGGGTGTGCCGCTCAAGGCGATCCAGTGGCTGCTGATGCAGCACAGCCCGCTGGTCATCAAGCCGATGCTCGACCCGGCGATGTGGCGCTGGGGCTTGTCGATGCTGCGCAACTGCACCGAGGCGCGTTACCGCATCAACAAGGGCCGCATGGTGCGCCTGGCCGAATACAGCCGCGACTGCCTGAAAGACCTGCGCGCCGAGACCGGCATCGATTACGACCAGCGCGAGCAGGGTACGCTGCAGCTGTTTCGCACCCAGAAGCAGCTCGACGGCACCGCCAAGGACATCGAAATCCTGAAGGAGTACGGTGTGCCTTACCAGTTGCTCGACCGCGCCGGCTACCTCGCCTACGAGCCGGCGCTGGTCGACGTCAAGCACAAGTTCATTGGCGCCTTGCGCCTGCCAGGCGACGAGACCGGCGATTGCTTCAAGTTCACCAATGCGCTGGCCGAAAAAGCCAAGGCCCTGGGTGTGAAGTTCCGCTTTGACGAGGATATCCAGGCGCTCGAGCGCGAGGGCGGGCGCATCAGCGGTGTGCGTACGGCCAAGGGCCTGTTGACGGCCGACCGATACGTGCTGGCCCTGGGCAGTTATTCGACCCGCATGCTGGCGCCGCTGGGTATCCACGTTCCGGTCTACCCGGTCAAGGGTTTCTCGATCACGGTGCCGATCCGCAATGCGGCCAAGTCGCCCGAATCCACCATCATGGACGAGACCCACAAGGTCGCAGTCACCCGGCTGGGCGACCGGATCCGGGTGGGTGGCACCGCCCAGTTGTCGGGTTTCGACCTGCAACTGGACAAAGGCCGACGCGACACGCTGGAGTTCGTCGTCAATGACCTTTTTCCAGAGGGTGGCGATGTCGCCAAGGCCGAGTTCTGGACCGGCCTGCGCCCGATGACGCCGGACGGCACGCCGATCATCGGCGCCACGCGTTACGACAACCTGCTGCTCAGCACCGGCCACGGCACACTGGGTTGGACCATGGCTACCGGCACCGGCCGTGTCATGGCTGACCTGATCAGCGGCCGCACGCCGGATATCGACATGGAAGGCCTGACGGTCGCGCGTTACCGCTGAACGCGCCGACCAGCCGCGTCAGCCGCGGATCAGTCTTCGGCCTTGTATCCGGTGCTCTTGACCACCGCCGCCCAGTTCGCGGTTTCGGCCTGCAGGCGCTTGGTGATGGCGGACTGTTCCATGATCAGGGGTTCGAACTCGGCCTTCTCCAGTGCCAGAATCACGTCTTTGCTGCGCACGGCGGCGGCCAATGCACTGGCCAGTTCCTTCTGCTGCGCCGGTGGCGTTTGTGCCTTGGCTACGAACAGGAACATTTCGCTCATCGTCAGATTCGGGAAGCCCTGTTCCTTGAAGGTCGGGATTTCCGGCAGCGCCGCCATGCGCTGCGCGCCTGAAAAGCCCAGGATGCGCAGCTTGCCGCCCTTGTATTGCTGCAACAGGTTGGGCAGCGTCGTGAAAAGTGCCGGCAGGTTGCCGCCAATCACGTCGACCATGGCGGGCGCGCCGCCACGATAGGGAATATGGGTCAGTTCCACCTGTGCGTCCTTGGCCAGTTGCACGCCCAGGAAATGCATGGCGGTGCCGGCGCCAGGGGTGCCGAACGAGGCCTTGCCGGGGTTGGCCTTGGCCCAGACCAGAAATTCCTTCAGCGTCTTTGCCGGTGTGCCGGGCCCTGCTGCCAGACCGAACTGGAACTCGCAGGCGGTTGCAATCGGCACCAGGTCCCTGGCAACGTCGTAACGCAGCTTGCTGTAGATATTCGGGTAGATCGTCAGGTTGCCGCCGGGCGTGAGCATGATGGTCTGGCCGTCTGCCGGCGCCGCGAGCAGCGCGTCGGTCGCCATCCGTCCGCCAGCCCCGGTCTTGTTCTCGACGATCACCGTGTAACCTGCCGTGCGCAGGGTCTCGGTCATCGACCGTGCGACCGCGTCGACCGCGCCCCCGGCCGGGAATCCGACCAGGATGGTCAGTTTTTTGCCGGTCTGTGCCAGGCTTGGCAATGGCGCGATGGCCGCAAGCGCGGTGGCGCCCAGCAGCAGTGTGGATAGGCGACGTGTCATGGCCATGGTGTTCTCCTCGGATGGTTTGGAATGCGATCCGGTGGATTGTTCGACCTGACCCTTTCCGTATCAGTCACCGCAGGAACACAAGCGCACGACAAGGGAAAACCCCGAGAGAGACGATGACCGACCGCGCGGCACAGTCATTTCAGTGTGCCGGCCTGGCGTGCTTGTGCATCAGGGCCGTGCCCGGTATCGGCCTCAGGCCAGGAATCGCTCGAACGCGTCCAGCGGCATCGGTCGTCCCAGCAGGTAACCCTGGCAGATGGCGCAACCGTTCGCCTGCAGAAACTCTTGCTGGGCACGGGTCTCGACACCTTCGGCAATCACCTCCATGCTCAGCTTGCTGGCCAGGCCGATGATGGTCTGGACGATGATGCCGTCAGTGGCCTTGACGCCGATGTTGCGTACGAAACTCTGGTCGATCTTGAGCTGGTCCAGCGGCAACTGCGTCAGATAGGACAGCGATGACTGGCCAGTGCCGAAGTCATCCATGGAGAACCGCACGCCCAGCGCCTTGAGCTGGTTCATCTTCAGCGTGGTTTCGGCAATATCGTCGAGCACCAGACTCTCGGTCAGCTCCAGCTTCAGGCGCGCCGGATTGGCGGCCGTGGTGCGTAGCGTCTGAGCGACACCCTGCACAAAGTCCGGGGCGTGGAACTGGCGCGCACTGACGTTGACCGCCAGCTCGAGTGCCTGCCGCTGCGGCTCCGTTTCCCAGGCCTTGAGTTGCCGGCATGCGCTGTCCAGCACCCAGCTGCCGATCGGCACGATCTGGCCGGTCTCTTCGGCCAGCGGAATGAATTCCATCGGCGACACCATGCCGCGCGCAGGATGTTGCCAGCGAATCAGTACTTCGGCGCCAACGGTACGACCGTCATGCGTCACCTGCGGCTGGTAATGCAACACGAACTGCTCTTGCTCGAGTGCGATCCGAAGGTCGTGTTCCAGCGCCGTGCGCGCAGTGATCGCCGCCTGCATGGCCGGGTCGTAGAACCGGATGGCATTACGTCCGGACGTCTTGGCCTGGTACATCGCGATGTCGGCCTGCTTGAGCAGGTTCTCCACCGATTGCTCGTGGCCGATGAACAGCGTGATGCCGATGCTGGGCGTGCTGCTAAGCGTGTGCTGGCCAAGGTGGTAGGGTTGGTCGAGCGCAGCAATGATCTTCTCGCCGATCAGCTCGGTCTGTGCCGCCGCGTTGGGCGCCGGCATGTCCAGATCCTCCAGCATGACCACGAACTCGTCGCCACCGAGCCGCGCAACGGTATCGGCTTCGCGGACGCTGGCGCGCAGCCGCTCGGCCACGTTTTGCAGCAAGATGTCGCCAATGTCGTGGCCGAGCGTGTCGTTGATCGTCTTGAAATGGTCCAGATCCATGAACATCAATGCCCCCAGCCGACCGCTGCGGGCGCTGGCGGCCATGGCGTGTTGCAGCCGATCCATCAGCAACCGGCGATTGGGCAGACGTGTCAGCGGATCGTAGAACGCCAGCTGCTCGATCTCATGCGCCGCAGCCTTGTTGGTGGTGATGTCGCGCGAGATCACGATGAAATGCGGCATTTCTCCGGGGCGGCTGGTCTTGCGTGCGACCGACAATTCGAACCAGGTGCTGGCGTTCGCATCGCCCAATGCGAATTGCTTGCCGTTTGAGCCACCCAGGTCGTTGGCCTCCTGCAGTGCATCGCTGATGGTCTGCGCTGCGGCGGCCGGCAGATGGTCGGCAATCCTGCCGTTGTCGAACAGCCCCGGCGCGTGTGCCAGCAATGCGGGGTGCGGCGCATGGGAGCTGAAGTACTGGCCGTCCAGCCCCAGTTCCAGCAAGGAGTCTGGCATCGCGTCGAGTGTGGCTTCCAGCTGGACCTTGCCCTCCAGAATCTGTTCTCTGGCCTGGGAAAGCCGTCCGAGATGGCGCAGCGCCAGCGCAGCCGAGCCCAGGATCATGACTGCGATCAGACCGGCCACCGCCAGGATGGTGGTGCGGTCCTGGCGCCATGCGTTCAACGCAAACGCCACGGGAATGCTGGCTGCGATGGAGATGTTTCCGTACAACGTGGGACGCGAGACCAGGATCGCGGGCATGCCGCTGAGCCGCGCCGGCGCATGCGCGATCCGTTGATCGAAAACCAATGCAGACAGCGGCGGCGACAGCCGGGTTCCGGTCAGGGCGGTGTTGGGCGGTACGCTGCAGAGCAGCTGCCCATCGGCACGCTCGAGCGTGATCTCCAGTCCGGGTATCGCCATCCCCTGTTCCATGATGGTCGTCAGCAGGGGCACCCGTACTTCGGCCAGTGCGACGACGCGGCTGCTGTCGGCCAACTTGATGCTGCGTGCCAGGTAAAGAGCCGGTTCCGAGCTGGAGAAACTGACGAACGGCTCACTGAATGTCAGCGTCGATACCGGCTGGCTCAATACCGCGTCGAGAAACGCCTGTGGCACATCCAGTGCAGCTTCCGGCCCACTGCGATCCGAGCTGACCAACAACTTGCCCGTCGCCGAGATCAGCGCGATTCTGCTGACCAGCAGGTTCTGGTTGTCCGATGCCCGCATCAGACGGCTCGATTGTTCGACGTCGATCCATTCCGCGACGATACCCGCCAGGTTCAGAACCTGGTCCATGCTGGCCAGCAGGATATCGACGCTGAGCAGGTTGCGGTTGACAGCCGACTCTGCGCCACTGACAAAATGAATGGCGTTGCGTTCAGCCTCGGCCATGGCGGCGCGTCGGCCCTGGTCGATCAATGTCCATGCCACCAGTGCCACGATGAGCAGGAACATCGCTGCGCCCAGCACGATGGTGAGCCGTACCCGTCGTGGCAATGCCGATTTCATGGTGCGGCGGGTGCCGCGATGCCAAGCGCGGGTCCGATGGTCTGGTTCCAGATGTCTGCACATTGCCCACCGCAACGGCGCAACCATTGCGGCAGTACTGTCGACAGCAGGATGCTCTTGCGGCGCTGGTCGTCTTGCGGTGTCGGTTGCACCAGCGTCATCCGGCCCTTGCGTCCGCCCACACAACCGAGCGCGCCGATGTTGCAATCGATGCCGACCTTGGTTTCGCGTTCGTTGGCTGCCCAGATATCGGCTTCTAGCTTGGGCAGTTCATTGCGCAGCAGCACGCGCAGCGCGGGGTCGAGTGCATTCCACGAGTCGGAATTTGCGCCAAACAAGGCCAGGCCCCAGGTGATGGGCATGGCGTAAAGGTGGCTGGTGATTTCGTGCAGCCCTACCGTATTGCCCGACATCGTACCGGTGACGGCACAGTTGACATTGCCGTTTCGGATGTTGGGCAGCATTTCGGTCAGGCTGGTCACCACCGGCGTGGCGCCGACGGCGCTGATGAAGTCCGCTGAAGAGGAACCAGACACGCGGATTCTGCGCCCGGCCAGGTCCTTGAGCGACGCGAAGGGTGATGAGCAGAAGATCATCTGGGCCGGATAGACATAGATGCCGAGCAGCTCGATGCGGTAGTTCTGGCGCAACGTGCTTTCCACAAACGGTCGGTAAGCCGCCACGGACTTGCGCAAGGTGGCCACATCCGGGTTCAGGCCGGCCAGATCCATCGCACTGAACACCGCGTCCTGCGCTGCGACGCGGCTCAGCTGTGCGGTTCCGAACGGAATCACGCCAATCTGCATCAGGCGCAACATGTCCTGCGCGGGTACACCAGCCCGGTCGAACGGCACGATATCTGCGCTGAATCGCCCGCCGCTGAGTCTGGTCAGGGTCTGCGTCCAGAACGGCTCCTCGTGCTGCACGTACTGGTTCAACCCCGCCAGGCTGCCGACAATGCGCAGCTTCTGCGTGCTGGCCACCTGTGCCTCGGCAGCTGTACTGACGCCCAGTGCTGCAACCACCAGCATTTGCATGATCCGTGCGCGGACACGGCTTGGGCAGCAAGTGGGTTTGCGCAGCTGAAGCCAAATTTCCATGAGATCCAGAATGGGACGCTGCGGACGGGCGGAAACACGCCGGGCCTGCCACGCAGCGAATGGCACGGATTTGTCGCCCGACCGTCGATGCGGTCCGTGGCGCCAGGCTATGGTACCCCGCACTATTGCAGGAAGCCGATCGCGCGGTTCTCGCGCACCTCGGGTTTGATCCGGTGTTCAGCCTCGAGCTGATCGAGAAACTCGTCCCCCGTCATGGCCTCGCCCAGAATTTCGGCCTGGCGTTTGACGGCAGCAAAGTCGCCGGGACACAGAACGTCCAGCAGGTCCAGCCGACTGCGTTGCGAATCGCGCATTGCTGCCGCATCGCCGTCCAGAGCCTCGGTCACGAACATGTGCTGCCGCTGCGCGCGCGTCAGCGGCTTGAACGCGATCTTGAATGTGAACCGGCGCAATGCCGCCTGGTCCAGACGCTCCAGCAGATTGGTGGTGCAGATGAACACACCATTGAAACGCTCCATGCCCTGCAGCATTTCATTGACTTCGGTCACCTCGTATGACCGCTGCGCGCCACGGCGATCCTGCAGGAAGCTGTCGGCCTCGTCGAGCAGCAACACGGCTTTCTCGGCCTGCGCATCGCGGAACATCGCGGCCATTTGCTGCTCGGTTTCGCCCACGTATTTGCTCATCAGGTCGCTGGCTTGCTTGACCATCAATGGCTTGTCGAGCGATTGGGCAATGAATTGCGCCAGGGCGGTCTTTCCGGTACCTGGTGGACCATGGAAACACAAGCTTCCATGGCCACGTGCGCGCAGCGCCTGCACCACCTTGGGCAATGCGAACCGGCATTCGACGTTCAGGTTGGCCAGATCGTAGTGGGTGACCAGCGTGCGGGACGGATCGGGCTCGGAGTTCTGGCCCAGGGCGTGATCGGCGTTGCGCAGCTGGCGTTCGATCAGTTTTTCGGACGCCGTGGCATCCGAGACGGCACTGCCAGGCGCGACGGCCAGCCCGGCAAAACGCACCGCAGTGCGAATCTGCGCCGGCGTCAGGCCCTTGCGCGACGCCAACCGGGCCACGAAGGCATCGGATACTGCGATGCCTTCGAGCGTCTTGCGCACCAGGCCTTCGCGGGCGCCAGGCGGTGGCGACTTGAGCTCAAGGTGGTAGGCGAAACGGCGACGGAACGCCGGGTCGATCTGCTCGATCCGGTTGGTGACCCAGATTGTCGGCACATTGTTCGATTCGAGGATCTGGTTGACCCAGGCCTTGCCGCTGACGCTGCCGTTGCTCGGCGTGGCCACCTGCTCGGCGCGGGCCAGCAACTGCGCCGCTTCGCTGGAGATCGGCGGGAACACATCTTCCACTTCGTCGAACAACAAGGCGGCGTTCTCGCTGCCCTTGAGAAAGACCTGGGCGATCTGCAATGAGCGGTACCGGTCGCGCCCACTGAGCGAATTACCGTCCCGGTCTGCGTATTCGACCTCGAACAGTTCGAGCCCGGCCGCCTGCGCGACCACTTTGGCCAGTTCGGTCTTGCCGGTACCCGGCGGGCCGTACAGCAGGATGTTGACGCCCGACTCCTTGCGTTGCACTGCGTTGCCGATCAAGGCACACAGGACCTGGGTGTCGTCGAGCACAAACGCAAAGTCGTCGACCGTGAGCGTGCTTTTGCTGGCCGGTCGGGTGAACACGGCCATCAGTTCGGCCCGATCGCGGTATTCGCGCATCAGCACCGGCGGCAGTTTTTCGCTGACCTTCATCAGATCGGCCAGATCAGTGATGTTGTGTTCGGAGATCAGGTTCTCGACCAGCCCGATGCGCTCGAGCCGCGATCCGGCGCGCAGCGCCTCGCCGACATCGCTGGCGTTGACATGGGCCAGTTCGGCGATTGCGGCGTAAGCCTCGGGGGCATTGCTGACCTTGAACTCGACCAGGATGCTGCGCAGGTCGCGCTGGTAGCGGGCCAGCGTACCGTAGAGCAGCAATGCGCGCTCGGCCTTGTTCAGTTGCAGCAGTCCGGCCAGCGCATCGATGTTCTTCTCGACCAGGGTGGACTGCTTCTTCAGGCTTTGCGTGAGCCACTCGCCAGTAGCGGCCAGCAGCGATATCAGGTCCTTGGGCTGGTCCTTGGCGTATTCATCCAGATAGAAGAACAAGGTGCCTTCTTCGTACGGCCCACGCCAGACGCCATGGCGGGCCAAAAACTGCGCATCGCGCAGATTCTCGTGGCCCTGCCAGTACTCGTTGCCCACGCAACGGCGCGCCAGGAACTCGCGGACCCGGCCCAGCACCGGAGCCGGCCAGACCAGATGCCGCCCGGCCAAGCCGACGACGCTGTTGAGATCGCGCCGCACATTGAAGCTCGACCCGCGGCGCGCCGCCAGTGTCAGTACGAAATGCGAGCACATCAGGTCCAGCACCGGTGCGTCCCGCAGTCCGGGCGACGGAAGTACTGGCTTGCCTGCCTGTTCGCTCATCAACCGCTTTGCCATCTACGCCTCCAACACCGACGTGTGTCGCATTCACCATAACGCAGGACGGGTGCGGAGGGAATACCTGATGCAGAAAAAGGGATTGGCGGTATGGGAAACGGGCTGAGCGGTTGCCGGTGGCGTGCTGCAGTTTCGGCGTACGGACAGGCCCGACCCTTATCCGCTAAGCTTCACGGCATGGAAATCGCCTCCTTGCAATCGGCTCTTGGCCAGTATTTCGCACCCTGGGTCCAGGCGCTCGGGCTGGAGGTTCGCGCTGCCGACGACGACGGCGTGCAGGTGCTTTTGCCGGAGCAGGCGCAATTGGCGCGGGTCGGTGGCACTGTTTGCGGGCAGGCGATGATGGCTGTGGCAGATACCTGCATGGTGCTGGCGCTGATGCAGCACTGGGGTCAATTCCGTCCTTGCACCACGGTGCAGATGAACACCAGCTTTCTCAAACCGCTGGCCGGGCAGGACGGCCTGGTCCATGCGCGGGTGATCCGGGCGGGCAAGACACTGGCCTTCGGCGAAATCGACATCCAGGGTGCGCGGGACTTGCGCAGCGTGTGTCGTGCCAGCACGACCTATGCGCTGTTGTAGCGAAGCGACAAGCGGCAATGGCCTGATCTGACGGAGCCTGGTTGTGCGTTGGATGCTGCGCCTGTTTCTGCTGCTGCTGGTCGGCCTGCCGCTGCTGGCAGCCGTTCTGGTGTATCTGGCGATTGACGACAGCCCCATGGTTCGTGGCCAGGCGGCGCTGACACCGGCGCATGTCGAGCGGGCGCGCTGGTTGCTGGCGCGCAACGACCCGCGCAGCATGCGCCCGGGCGTGTTGCGCACCATCGTGATCTCCGAGGAGGATCTGGATCTGGCTGCGAACTATCTCGCCAACCAATACGGTGGCGGTGCCAGCAAGCTGGTGCTGCAAGATGGTGGTGTCACGGTGCGCGCCAGCCTGGCCTTGCCAGCCAATCCGGTGGGCCGGTACATCAATCTGGACCTGGCCTTGCGAGAAACCGCGGGTTTGCCCGCGATCGATGCGCTGCGGCTGGGGCGGGTCCCGATACCTGCATTTATCGGCAACTGGCTGCTGGAGCGGGGCCTGCGTTACCTGCAGACAAACCAGCGTTATGCGGCCGCGGCAGACGTCGTGCGGCAGGTGCGCTCGCGTGACGGTTTCCTGATTGTGATGTTCGAATGGAACGATGCCGCGCCAGCGCAGCTCAAGGCGGCGCTGATCGGTCGCCAGGAGCAGGAGCGCTGGCGCATCTACCATGATCGTCTGGTGGCGCTGGCCGGCGCGGCGGATACCGGACGGGTCGTGTCGTTGGACAAGTTGCTCAGTGCGCTGCTGCAACTGGCGGCCGAACGCGGCGCTGCCGGTGATGCGGTGCAAGAGAACCGCTCTGCGCTGATCGTGCTGGCGTTTTATGTCAATGGCAAGGGGCTGGCTGCGCTGGCGCCCGAGGCGCGCGCCTGGCCACCGGCCAGGCGCCATGTCGTGACGCTGGCCGGGCGCTCGGACCTGCCGCAGCATTTCACGATCTCGGCGGTGCTGGCCGCCACCGCGGGAAGCCCCTTGTCCGACGTGGTCGGCTTGTACAAGGAACTCGACGACGCCCGCCACGGCAGCGGCTTCTCGTTCAACGACCTGGCCGCCGATCGCGCCGGCACCCGCCTCGGCGCCCTGGCAGTGGGCGCCGCCGCCGGACGCGAACGGCTGCGCAAGACCCTGGTTGCCGGGCTGTCCGAGAACGACCTGATACCCCAGGTGCGCGACTTGCCGGAGTTCATGCCGCAGGCCGAGTTCGTGCGCCGCTTCGGTGGCGTCGGACAACCGCGTTACCAGGCCATGGTCGACCGCATCGAGCAACGGATCGCCGCCTTGCCCTTGTACCGCTGAGGCTTGGTGCGCGTCGCGATCGGGCTAAAATCGGCGGTTGACCCACGAACCGACTGCAAGGAACTCCATGTCCGCACCCCACGCCAGCAACGAAACCGTTTCGGATGACCCGGTCGAGAAGATCGTCCCACTCATGCCGCTGGTGCTGCCGTTGGCCGGTGGCGTGCTGATTTTCCTGCTGGCCTTCATCGCCGTATTCATGGCCTGATTGCTGGCCACACGCCGCTGATACCCGCCAGTTCGCTGGCACGGCGGTGTGACGGGATGGCCCGCAATGGGCCGTTGTTTTTCTCCCGTCCCGCTGTTTTCCCCTGTCTCTGTTGTCGGCCTGCGATGCGGCCCGCGCGACTTGTTGCGCCTGGCGCAAGTCTTGCCCAGGGTTTGGCCGCGTTGGGGCTGATGAACAGCCAGATAACTGGGTGTCATTTTTAGACTCGTGCCTGGAACGCGTCGGCGGCACCCTCAAGCGTCGCCGCCGAACCTCAGTCGCATATCTGTGGCGTTACCGGCAGCGGCGTGTGCGCGGCCGACGAACGTGACTTCACGGGAATGCTGCTCGCAAAACATGAGGGCCTGGCGGCTCGTACTGCACTGTTGCCGGCCTGAAACGGCAAGGGTTTTCGAGCACCGATGCACTGGCCGGGGCATCCAGTTCGACCCGCGCCTGACTGACCCGGGTTCGCCGCATTTTTTTTTAAGACGCAGTTTCAAATCATTGCTTGACAACAAAAGCGATAGGCCTTTAGACTGCAATTGTGCTCATTCATGAATTAAGTTCACATATGAAAACTTTGGAAGTCAAATCGGCAGCACGAATCCTGGATCTGCTGGAGTTGCTCAGCGTCGTGCCAGGCCCGATGCGCCTGACCGACATCGTGCGTCAGATGGACATGCCCAAGAGCAGTGCTTTTGCATTGCTCAACACCCTCTCTGGACGCGGCTACGTGGACCTCAGTGGCGATGGTTACGTGATCTCGGAGCGTTTTCGCAGTGGTGACTGGATCTCGGGTGAATACGGCCTGATGCGCCGGACAGCACAACCTGTGATGGCCATGGTTGCACTGGACACCGGTGAGTCCTGCTTCCTGGCCATTGCGGCGCACGACTGGCAGATCCAGTACGTAGAGAAATCCGTCAGCGGCAATCCGCTGCGTTACGACATCAGCCTGCCCACATTGAGGCCAGCACATTCCACCTCGGTCGGCCTGGTGCTGCTTGCCGAACAGCCGGACGACGTCCTGCAACGCTATCTGGCCAGTGATCGCGTCATCAAACTGACCGAAAAGACAGAAACCGATCCCGAGCGGCTGATGCAAACCATTGCAGGTGTCCGTGCCAATGGATACGCCAGAGTGGCGAACAGTTCGGTGATGGGTGCGTCCGGCGTAGCCGCCGCCATCCGCGGCGTGTCCGGCATGGCGATCGGCGCGTTGTGCGTGATCGCACCCACGCCCCGTTTCGATGCCGGGCAAGACCGCATCACCGAGCATGTCCGCGACGCCGCCGCGCAGATCGGCGCGTTGTTGCCGGGCCGGAATTCACCCAATGCCTCTGTTGTGTCTGTCCCACGGGGGCATACGCAATGGAGCGCCTGAGCCAACCGGTCAGGACGGTTATCGTCATCGGAGCGGGCATTGTCGGCGCCACCTGCGCGTTGACTTTGCAGCGCCTGGGCCATCAGGTGACGCTGGTGGAGCGCGACCAGCCAGGCATGGGTTGTTCTTTTGGAAACGGTGGTGCCATCAGCCCCGATTTTTGCGTGCCCATGTCCATGCCAGGCATGTTGCGCCGGATACCGCGCTGGCTGACAGATCCGCTCGGGCCGCTGTCGCTCGACTGGCGCCAGGTACCGCGGGCGTTGCCATGGTTGTTGCGCTGGGTGGCTGCCGGCCGGCCGGCGCGGGTGACGCAAATTTCGGCCGTGATGCGGGCGCTTCATGCTCCGGCGCTCGATCTGTACCAGGACCTGCTGGGTGCACATTACGACACGCTGATCGAGAAGACAGGCCAGCTGTATGTGTGGCGCAACCCCGCATCGAGCCCGTCGGAAGAGATTGCCCGGCGACTGCGGCTTTCGCACGGCATCGCGGTTCGCTCGCTGGACCCAGAGGACATCCGGGCGCTGGAGCCGGCTCTCGCCTCAGGTTTTGTGCGCGGTCTGTACTTTCCCGAGAACGCACACACCGTCGATCCGCTCGGCCTGGTGACGGGATTGATCGAACTATTTGTGCAGGCAGGCGGTGTGGTCGTCCGGGAGCAGGTGTGCGGCTTCGGGTTGGTGTCGGGACAGGCTGAACGTGTGATCCTGTCCAAAGGCAGTCTGCGGGCCGACGCTTTTGTATTGGCTGCCGGTCTGGCGTCGGCGCCTCTGGCGGCAACACTGGGCGACCGCGTTCCCCTGCAGGCTGAGCGCGGTTACCACGTGATGTTGCCCGATCCGGGCGTGCGTCCCAGGGTCAAGGTCGGCAATCGCGACCAGATGTTCGGCCTGACGCCGATGCGCGCCGGTGTGCGCATTTCCGGTACCGTGGAAATCACCCGCGCACACGCAACGGCGGACATGCGCCGCGCTCAAACCCTGCTCGGGAATGCACAGCGGATGTACCCGGGCCTGAACGCCGAGGGCGCCACATTCTGGATGGGAGATCGTCCATCTACACCCGACAGCCTGCCGGTGATCGACCGCGCAAGCGGCGCCGCGAATATCGTTTACGCCTTCGGCCACGGCCACTCCGGACTTACCGGTGCACCTATGACCGCACGGCTGGTCGCCGACCTGGTCGCTCAGCGAGTGCCCGCCATTGCAATCTCCCCCTTCAGTATTGCGCGTTTTTAGTCGCGCCCACAGCCCCGGAAAACCCAACAAATGCCAACCAATCCGGACCAGCAGGTCTGTCCCACTGCCCACCTCTCGGTCGGAATCGACACCGGCGGCACCCATACCGACCTGGTGCTGGTCGGCCCCGGGATGCTGCACACGCTCAAAGTGCCGACCACGCCCGATGACCTCAACGATGGCATCGTCGACGGGATGATGCAAATCCTCGCACAAGCCGGGATGGCACCCCAGGACGTAGGGCGCTTTGTGTATGCCAGTACCTTCGTCACCAACCTGATCGTAGAAGGACGTGAGCGCCGCCTGGGGCTGATCGGCACCGACGGCTTTCGCGATGTGCTGGAGATCGGTCGCGCTTCGCGCAAACCCGACGTCTATGACATCCAGTGGCGTCCCCCGGCCCCGCTGGTGCCGCGTTTTCTGCGCCAGACCGTGGTGGAGCGCATGGACCACCGGGGCAAGGTGGTTGTTGCGCTGGACGAGGCCTCGGTGATCACCGCGTTGCAACAACTGGCCGAACAGGGCGTAGAGAGTATTGCCGTGTGTCTGTTGCATGCCTACGTAAACCCCGCGCATGAGCTGCGCGTGGCCGAACTTGCGTTGCAGGTCTGTCCCGGCATCGACGTGTCGCTGTCGTCCGACGTGGTGCGGGAATTTCGCGAATACGAACGCACCAGCACCACCTGCATCAATGCCTTCATCAAGCGCCCGATCCGCGACCACCTGACGAGTCTGACGCAGCGCATCCGAGCCAAGGGCGTACCGGCTGCCCCGTTCATCATGCAAGGCAACGGCGGGGTGTGTACTTTCGCGGCGGCCACGCGGCTGCCGGTGTCTGTCACGCACTCCGGTGTCATGGGTGGCATCGTGGGTGCGACGGCGCTGGCCCTGGGCTGCGGCATCCAGGACATCATCACGCTGGACATGGGCGGCACCAGTGCCGATGTGTCCCTGGTGTCCAACGGTAAACCGGTGCTGGCCAATCGCAGCTCGGTCGGACTACATCCGCTCATCGTGCCCACACTCGATATGGTCACGATTGGCGCAGGTGGTGGTTCGATAGCCTGGGCCGAAAGCGGCTCGGCCATGCGGGTGGGTCCGCGCAGTGCCGGCTCGGTGCCGGGGCCGGCGTGTTACGGACAAGGCGGCGAGCAGGCCACGGTGACGGATGCGAATCTGTATTGTGGGCGGCTCAACGCGGCCTATTTCCTGGCTGGCGCAAGGCCGCTGTATCCGGAACTGGCCCAGCAGGCGATCGAGCGTCTGGGCCAGGCACTGGGCGTTGCACCTGACCAGGCCGCGCTGGGCATCATTGCTATTGCCGAAATGCACATGGCCAACGCCGTCAAGCTGGTGTCGGTCGAACGTGGGCTGGATCCGCGCGATTTCACATTGGTGGCTTTTGGTGGTGCCGGCGCATTACACGCCGTGCAGCTGGCCGAGGCGCTGGCCATCGACAAGATACTGATCCCACCGGCGCCCGGCAACCTCTCTGCCATGGGGCTGCTCTGCGCCGACGTGCGCCACGACCTTGCCCGAACCCATGTCGGCGAACTCGACGCGCTGGACCTGCTGCAGGTGCGATCGCTTTACCAGCAATTGCTGGAGGAAGCGGCGCGCCTTCTGGACGGAGACGGCGTGGATTCGGAACGTCGGCAGTTCGCGTTGTCCGCCGACGTGCGTTATCAGGGGCAGAACTACCACCTGAATCTGGACGTGTCGGAGCATGAGCTCGAGCGTGGCTTCAGCGCGCTGGCTGCGCGGTTCCATGCACAGCACCTGCGTGTCTACGGCTACGAACTTGCCGGCCGTTCGCTCCAGCTCGTCAACACCCGGGTGACAGCGATCGGCATCAATCCGGTCAGCGACTGGCCGCAAATGGACACGGCACCGGCCACATCAGGATCCGTCGAACAACGTTCACTCCTACTGGCCACCGGCCAACGCGTGACGGCCCCGGTCTACCGGCTGGCGGCCTTGCCGGCCGGCTTCGAACTGGATGGGCCCGCCATTGTCGAATATCCCGGCGCGACGCTGTATCTCGCCCCCCTCTGGCATTGCCGGTTCGACGCCAAGCGCAATGCCCACCTCGTCACGACGCGCCATCGCCACGCGCAAAGCGACCTGAAAACCATGACCCAACCGGAACAAGAACATGCCCATGTCTGAGCCACAAAGCGACGTATCTGTGAGCGCCATCGGGCGCCGGGTCGACCCGGTCACATTGGAGATCGTGCGCAACGGACTCAAGGCCGTTGCGACACGCGTCACGCGGCGCATGATCCGCTCGGCCAACTCCTTCATCGTCAAGGAGATGGAAGACTGCTCGGCCTCCATCCTGGATGCGCGGGGTCAACTGTTGGCCGAGGAGGCCGGCCCGCCGATCCAGCTCAACACCGTGGGCATCTGCCTCAAGACCATTCTTGAGCACTACATCCCCGGCGCTGACTGGGTGCCGGGTGACGTGGTCATCACCAACGACCCGTATGCGGGCGACGGCTCACTGGGCGCGACCCATACCAACGACTACCTGGCGTTCTTTCCCTGTTTCTGTGACGGCGAACTGGTGGCCTTCACCGGCCTGATGGTCCACCACATGGATATCGGTGGCATGAATATGGCCAACCGGGGCTGGGGCACAGAAATCTTCCAGGAGGGCGTACGCATCCCACCGCTCAAGGTGGTCAAGGCCGGAGTACTCGACCGCGACCTGCTGGCCGTGATTCTGCGCAATACGCGCACGCCCGAGATGCTGGAGAACGACCTGCTGGCGCAGATCTCCAGTGTGCAGGTCGCTGCGCAAGACGTCATCGGATTGTTCCAGAAATACGGCACAGACACGATGAAGGACTGCTTTGGCGCGCTGATCGACTACTCCGAATTGCGCACGCGCAGTGAGATCGCCGCGATGCCCGACGGCACATTTTTCCATGAGGAACCGCTGCTGGACGACGGCGCACAGGGCGGGCCATTTCACCTGCGGCTCAAGGTCATCAAGAACGGCTCCGACATCTGCTTCGATTTCACCGGAACCGACAAACAGATCAGCGGGCCCATCAACAGCCCACTGGCGACTACGTTGGCCGCTGTCTATTACGTGATGCGGTGCCTGACCGGGTCCGGTATCCCCAGCACCGAGGGATGCAAGCGGCCGATCACGGTCATCGCGCCGCCCGGCACGCTGGTCAATGCGCGTTCGCCGGCTGCCGTGTACCAGCGCATGATCGTGTGCCACACCATCGTGGACCTCGTGATGGGCGCGCTGAGCCAAGCCGTTCCCGAGCGCGTGATGGCGGACTCCTGCGGTTGCCTTTATAACTTTACCTACGCCACCGATCCCCGATCGGGCCTGCGCAACATGTTCGGCGAGGTCGTGCCTGGCGGCATCGGCGCCACGGCTACCGGAGACGGTATGGAGGTGATGGCATGCCATGTCACCAACTGCCATATTCCGCCCATCGAAGCGATCGAGATGGAGTCGCCGGTGTTGTATCTGCGCCGCGAGATGCGCTGTGACTCCGGTGGCGCAGGGCGATTTCGCGGCGGCGTCGGGCAAGTACTGGCCTATCGGGTGCTGGGCGCAGATGCCAAGCTGCACCACACATCGCAGAAATCGGTCTCGTTGCCCCAGGGTGTGTTCGGCGGAGCGCCGGGCGACGGCGGGCATTGGGTCATCAACGAAGGCACCCCGTCGCATCGGGTGTTGGCGTTCGCCATCGGTGATATCGAATCGATACGCGCGGGCGACGTCGTCACCCACTACACACCCGGCGGGGGTGGTTACGGCGCAGTTGCCGAGCGCGATCTGCTGGCGGTGCAGCGCGATGTGCGCAATGGACTTGTTTCGGCGGGCGCCGCGGCGTCCACCTATGGAGTTGCCTGAATGGTTTGGACGCAAGCCAGGCAGGGATCGCGTTGGCGCTGACGTTTACGCGCTGCATTTTTTCACCTTTCACTTTTCAAACAGGAACCCCCTCATGAAATATCCAACAATCTTTAGCTTGTGTGTCGTGGCGATGGCCGTCGCCGCGTCCGGGGCCCACGCCCAGGTCAAGGAATTCCGCATGCTCGAGTCCGGTGGCCCCAGCGGCGATTCGATCGAGCAGGCCTATATCAAACCCTATACGGAGAAGAGTGGCGTGAAGGTCGTGCGCGAAAGTCCGTCGGGCATCGGCAAACTGCAGGCGATGGTGCAGTCGAAAAACGTCACCGCCACGCTGGTCGAGCTCGGCTCGACCCAAGTCGCAATGGCGCGCACACTCGGCCTGCTGGAGCCACTGGACTGGGCTGCCGTCAATCCGGCGCCGATGTACCCGGAGGCCAAGTTACCCGATGCCTTTGGCTACCAGTATTTCTCCACCGTCATGGCGTGGTCGAAGGGCTCCAAAAAGCCCCAGAGCTGGGCTGACTTCTGGAACGTGAAGGACTTTCCAGGCAAGCGTGCGCTGCCGGACTACGCCAGTTATGCATTGCCGCTGGCACTGCTGGCCGATGGCGTGAAACCCGAAAACCTGTACCCGCTGGACGTGGACCGCGCGTTCGCGAGCCTGCAGAAGATCAAGGGCAGCATCGCGGTGTGGTGGACGTCTGGCGCCCAGGCGCCACAGCTGCTCGAAGACAAGGAAGTCACTTACTCCGCCGTCTGGTCTGGTCGGGTTGTCGGCAACCCCAAACTGGAATACACCTACAACCAGGGACTGTTGCAGGTGTCCTATTTCGTCGTGCCCAAGGGTGCGGACCCGGCAACCAAGGCAGCGGCGATGGGCCTGCTTAAAGAGATGTCGCAACTCAAGAACCAGTCTGTCGCATCGGCCGTGATCCCCTATACCGGTGCCAGCCCTGGCATCGAAAAGACCATCGCCAAGGACAAAGTCAATGACTACCCGACCTCCGAAGCGAACAAGAAGCTGCAGGTTTTGAGCGATCCGAACTGGACCGCGGAGAACGTGAAGTTGATCGAGAAGCGCTGGCAGGAATTCAAGCTCGGCCTGTGAAACCGTAGTACCCGGGATCCTGTGCGCCGGCGCTTGCGGCCGGTGCAGTCCCCGGACATCCCATCATTGCGCCAAGCCCAGGAATCATCATGACTTCATCCACTTTGCCTTCAGCGCGACCCGTCGTCGTGACGTGCGCGGTCACGGGCGGCGCACCGTTCAAGCGTGGTTCCGCGGTTCCGATCACACCTGAGCAAATCGCCCGGCAGTCGATCGATGCGGCTCGTGCCGGCGCGGCGATCGTGCACATCCATGTACGCAACCCCGAGACCGGCGCGGCCGTGGGCCATGCGCATCTGTACCAGGAGGTCACCCGGCGTATCCGCGACAGCGGGGTGGACGTGATCATCAACCTGACGGGCGGTTATGGTGGACGTTACGTTCCGAGTGCGACCAATGTGCGTGTTGCCGATGATGCGTTGTCCACATTGCTGACCCCGCAAGAGCGGGTGGCGCATATTGTCGGCATCCTGCCCGAGTTGTGCAGCCTGGATGTGGCCACGATGAACTTCGGCGAAGGTGTGTTCATGAACAGCCCGGCGCATCTGCGCGACATGGCCGATGCGATACGGGCTGCCGGTGTCAAACCGGAGATCGAGGTTTTCGAGGCGGGGCACGTGCGGCTGGCCGTGCGCATGATCGAGCAGGGACATTTGCAGGCACCCGCGCATTTCCAGTTCTGCCTGGGTATCGAATGGGCGATGCCCGCCACGGTAGAGGCACTGGCCTTTATGCAGTCGCTGGTGCCGGCCGGTTCGACCTGGTCGGCGTTCGGCATCGGCCGCCAGCAGTTCCCCATCGTTATCGAAGCCGTGCGACGCGGTGGCCATGTGCGCGTCGGTCTGGAGGACAACCTGTACCTGGACGCGGGGGTGCTGGCGCCGGACAACGCTGCGCTGGTCCGAAAGGCGGTGACGCTGATCGAAGGCGAAGGTGCCCGGGTGGCGTCGCCCGCCGAGGCCCGGCAGATTCTCGGCCTGGCCACGCGGGAATGAGCACTGCCGGGCTTATTGCCAGGATGACGTACACAGATGACCGGGCGCAGCAGCCGTCGGGTCAAAGCCAATACCGAGACGCGGTGTAAGGAGGATAAGTAATGAGCACCATCGAATTGATCGGCGTGTCCAAGCGATACGGCGACATGACGGCCGTGGAACCGACAGACCTCAAGATTGAACAAGGCGAATTGGTCACGCTGCTTGGCCCCAGTGGTTCTGGCAAGAGCACCATCCTGTCGATGATTGCCGGGTTGACGAAACCCAGCACGGGCTTCATCAAGATCGGTGGACGCGATGTGACGCATGTGCGACCGTCCCAGCGCAATCTGGGTGTGGTGTTCCAGAGTTATGCCCTGTTCCCGCACATGTCGGTGTTCGACAACGTGGCATTCCCACTCACTGTGCGCGGACTGCGCAAGGCGGACATCGCGCAACGCGTGGGCAAGGCACTCGAACAGGTGCGCCTGAGCGGCCTGCAGGAGCGCCGGCCAAGTCAACTCTCCGGCGGTCAGCAGCAGCGTGTCGCGTTGGCGCGGGCCCTGGTGTTCGAACCCGACATCCTGTTGCTCGATGAGCCGATGGGCGCGCTGGACAAGAAGTTGCGCGAAGAAGTGCAACTGGAACTGCGCCAGCTGCAGCGCGAACTGGGCGTGACCACGGTGCTGGTCACGCACGACCAGGAGGAGGCCTTGTCGCTGTCGACTCGTCTGGTGGTGCTGGACCACGGCCGTGTGCAACAGGTCGATACCCCGATGGGCGCCTACCGCCGGCCCGCCAATCGCTTCGTGGCCGGCTTCATTGGTACTGCCAATGTGTTCGACGGGCAACTGCAAACGGGAATGGCCGGCGTGACCATGCAGCTGGCGGGCGGCGAATCAGTACCATGCAACGCGCAGAGTGGCTTCTCCGGCGCGGCCTGCCTGGTGGTACGACCGGAGCATCTGCAGGTGCTTTCCGAGGCTGCCAGCAGCGGCCTGCCGGCGCAGGTGGTGGAAGTCGTCTATTTTGGTCAATCAGCCCGCGTCCATCTGCGCACCGCCTCGGGCGTGGCCGTGGTGGCAGTGGCAGACGGACTTCAGGCCTTTCCGGTGCCCGGGCAAGCCGTCAAGCTCGACTGGAGTGCCGAACATACGTGGGCGATGGCGGCATGAAACGGATCTCACCCAGCGCCTGGCTGGTTATGCCCTTGTTGCTGCTGATGGCGGTCGGGTTCAATCTGCCGCTGCTGGCCATGTTGGCCAAGAGCTTTGTCGGTGCCGCCGGCTTTACGCTCGAGCACTTTCGCGAGGTGTTCGAAGCTTCCGCCTACTTGAAGGTGCTGGCGAGCACCTTTCGCATCGCGCTGATCACGGCCGTTGTCTGTGTGGTCCTGGGGTACCCGCTGGCCTACTGGTTGCGACGCCTCTCGCCACGTTGGCAGATGGTGGCGCTGGCGCTGGTGGTGGTTCCGTTCTGGATCAGCATCCTGGTGCGTACGTACGCCTGGATCGTCGTTCTGGGCAACGCCGGCATCGTGAATCGTAGTTTGATGGCGCTGGGACTGATCGACGCGCCCTTGAGTTTTCTGTACAACGAACTGGGGGTGATCATCGGAACCGTCAATGTATTGCTGCCGTTCCTGGTGTTGCCGCTATTTGCTGCAATGATCAAGATTGATGAGCAGTTGTTGCGGGCGGCCGAGACACTGGGCGCGAGCCCCTTCGCGGTGTTCTGGCGCGTTTTCTTCCCGCTCAGCCTGCCCGCGCTTGCGGCCGGTGCGGTGTTGGTCTTCATCCTGACGCTGGGTTTCTTCATCACGCCGGCGGTGCTCGGTGGCAGCCGCGTGCCGATGATCGCCAGCATGCTCGATCTGTTCGTCAACCAGTTTCCCAACTGGGACCTGGCGTCGGCGATTTCCGCGGTGTTGCTGGTCGTGACACTCGCGCTGTTCGTGGTGTACCTGCGCCTGACCCGCGCACAGGAGACAACATGACGATTGCAGTTCCGGTTCGCCGGCCCGTCGAAACCCTCGTGGCGCCGCGACTTGCGGTCGGCGCGCACGTCAGCGACCTGCCAGCTGCCGTGTATGTGAACCGTATCGTTCTGGCCGTTTGCGCGGTCGGTGTGCTGATCTTCCTGTGCCTGCCGGTGCTGATCGTGGTGCCGATGTCGTTCTCGAATGCGACCTCGCTGCAATTCCCGCCCGAAGGCTTCTCCATGCGCTGGTATGCGCAGATATTCGGCGATCCGCGCTGGGTACGGGCGATGCAGACCTCGCTGGTGCTGGCGTTGCTGTCGAGCACGCTGGCATTGGTGCTCGGTGGTTTTGCGGCGTATGGCCTGGTGCGCGGGCGCTTTTTCGGTCGCATGGCGATCCAGAGCAACTTTGTCGCGCCGATGATCATTCCCTCGGTGGTCACCGCTGTAGCGCTGTATTTCGCGCTGGCAACCATTGGCATGCTCGGTTCGTTCGCCGGCCTGCTGCTGGGCCACACGCTGCTGGGCGTGCCATACGTGGTGCTCATCATGTCGGTGGCCATTCGCGGCTTTGACAGCCGTATCGAGGAAGTAGCCTTCACGCTGGGCGCTTCCTGGTTCACGATGTTCCGCCGCGTGCTGGTTCCGAACCTGTTGCCCAGCACTGCAGCCGCCTGGATCTTCGCGTTCGTGACCAGTTTCGACGAAGTGGTGATCACGGCCTTCATCGGCGGCACCCATGAAACTGTGCCCAAGCGCATGTTCAATGAACTGGCCATGCAGGTGAACCCGTCGATCACCGCTATCGCCACATTGCTGATTGCAGGAAGCGTGGCGTTGATGGCACTGGCCGCCATGCTGGTGCGGCGTTCACGCACGGCGACCGGGCATGCCGCCCCCTGATGACCACCTGCCACTTATCTGACCTGAGATCCTGTAATGACTACTTCTGCTGAACCGTATGGCCCGCAAGGGGGCCCCGTGCAATTGTTCTTCCTGAAAAATGGCTTGCCGCGAAGGCCAATGGTCGATCGCGGCGAAGGCATCTACCTGTGGGATACCGCCGGCCGACGTTATATCGATGCCTCGTCGGGACCTATCGCGGCCAACATCGGTCATGCCAACGCGCGCGTCATCGCGGCATCGGATCGACAGATCCGCAGCGTGGCGTACGCGAGCCGGGTGTTCTTCGAGAACCAGGCCAATATCGACCTGGCCGACAGCGTGGCCAGGTTGGCGGGGCCGGGGCTGGAGCGCGCATTTTTCGTATCCGGTGGCTCCGAGGCCAACGAGAGTGCGATGAAGTTGGCGCGCCAATACGCCATCACCCAGGGCCAGGCAACGCGTTGGAAGGTGCTCTCGCGCAACCCGAGTTACCACGGCAGTACGCTGGGCACCATCGCCATCAGCGGTGACCCGGTGTCCGAGGCCAACTTCGGCCCGATGACACGCCTGATGCCCAAGGTGCCGGCACCGTTTACCTACCGCCTGCCCGAGGGGCATACGCCGCAGTCGTACGCTGACCAATGCGCGGATGCACTCGAATCAACGATCGAGCGCGAAGGGCCCGAAACGGTTCTGGCGTTCATCCTGGAGCCCGTCGGGGGTTTGGCAACCGGCGCGCTGGTGGCCCCGGACAACTACTATGCACGGGTGCGCGAGATCTGCAGCCGCCATGGCGTGTTGCTGATATTCGACGAAGTGATGAGCGGCGCCGGCCGCACTGGCGAGTTTCTGGCCGCGCAGCATTGGCCCGACGCGCGCCCGGACATCGTCACGTTGGCCAAGGGGTTGGGGGCCGGTTATACCCCTCTGGGTGCGGTGCTTGCGTCACGCGCGATGGTCGACGCGTTGGCCGAGGCCGGTGGCTTCATGCACGGATTTACTTATGGTTCCAATCCACTGTCGTGCGCCATCGGCCACGCCGTGGTGGCGGAGACAGTGGAACGGGGATTGATCCCGAATGCGGCCGCGATGGGTGCGCGGCTACGCGAGCGTTTGCTCGATCTGCAGAAAGACAGCCGCGTGATGGGCGACATCCGTGGCAAGGGCCTGTTGATGGCCATCGAGATCGTCGCGGACCGGCAAACCAAGGCGATCCTGCCGGCCCAGTCGATGGCGATCCAGCGCATCGTGGCACTGGGCATGGAGCGTGGCCTGCTGCTTTATTCGCGGCGCACAGCCAACGGTCTGTTTGGCGAGTGGTTGATGGTTGCTCCACCGTTGATCGTCGACGCGCAACAGATCGACACCATCGCTGCGTTGATTGGCGAAACCTTGCAGGCCTTCGAGGCACAACTGTGAAATTCGAAGTCGACATTCCATTCGTCCGTCTGCTCGGTTTCGATCTGGAGGAGTTTGACGAGGGCCGCTCGCGGATCCGGTATGCGCCAATGGCAGACCACTGCAACGCGTTTGGCCTGACCCACGGCGGGGTGCTGATGACCCTGCTCGATGTCACGATGGCGAGCGCAGCGCGCAGCGTGCAAAAGGCCATGGGGTTGGTCACCATCGAGATGAAGACCAGCTTCATGCAAGCGGCCCGCGGTGCGCTCGTGTGCAACGGCCGCTTGATGCACCGAACGGGCAGCATGGCCTTCACCGAAGCCACCGTATTGGACGAGGCGGGCCAGTCCTGCGCTCATGCTACCGGGACTTTCAAATACACACGGCCGCTGCGGGATGCCACAGTAATCGCCCAATAGCGGGGCGTATCGCTTTCCGAATTCTGGAAACTTCAATGAAGAACATAAAGAAACTGGCATTGACGGTGAGCCTTGCTGCCGCCGTGGTTTGTACACCCACGTTCGCGGTAGACAACCCCGAGCAATTTCCCGAGAGACCGGTCCGACTGGTCGTGCCATGGGCGCCAGGTGGATTCACGGATGCTTTGGCGCGGCTGGTCGCGGAACTGATGGGTCGCGGAATCGGCCAGCCGGTGATTGTCGAGAATCGGCCTGGCGCCAATGGGATGTTGGGTACAGAGTTCGTTGCCAGGTCAGCGCCTGATGGTTATACGTTGTTGATGGCAACCGCAGAAACCCATGCGATCAATCCGGTCATCTATGCCAAATTGCGCTACGACCCGGTGGCCGATTTCGCTCCGGTGGGTTCCATCGCATCAGTGCCGCTGCTATTGGTGACGAACATCGACGCGGCAGAGAAATCGTTCCAGGATTTGACAACTGCAGCCAGAAGTTCACCTGGGCGCTTCAAATACGCATCGTGGGGCATAGGGAGTACAGGGCACCTGGCATTCGAATTGCTCAACGCGCCAGCGAACATCGACATGATTCATGTGCCCTACAAAGGGCTTGGCCCGGCCTTGACGGACGTGATCGCAGGGCGCGTGGACATGACCTTGGCCACCATCCTGTCTGCCGACCAGTTCATTAAATCGAACCGGCTTCGACCTGTCGCGGTGACTTCGCCCAGACGGTCCATGTTGATGCCGGCCGTGCCCGCGATCGCAGAATTGGGTTTCCCTGGTTATGACGTTGCCTTGTGGTACGGGATCGTGGCTCCGGCGCATACGCCTGAAATGGTCGTCAATCGCCTGAATGCCGCATTGCGCGAGGTGGCGAAAGACCCGGCTTTCCGGGCGCGGATGGCCGCCTCCGATGCGCAAATCCTGGTCCGGTCGCCGCTGGATTTTGCCGGGTTTCTGGCGCGTGAGCGCATCAAATGGGCGGGCGCTGCAAAAAGTGCGAAGGTGCAGTTGGAGCAATAGGTTGTCAGAAGCCGCGCTGCGGTCAACCGATGACAGCGCCTTGAGTCTGGCAACTTGCGGGCGCACCGGCGCTTGTGAACCCGCTTAGGCGGTTTTCGCTTGCGTCCTTTCCAGGGACTTGGGCGGCAATGGGTGCCGTTAAATTGCTGACGTCTCACGCATAACACCATGCTTGTTTTGCATAACTATTCGCATTTTTTGCGGCGTCCATGCAAATCGGGTTCATAGAATCTTCATGAAAGCTTGCGGCTGACCCAGCCGTCGCCTCCAACTTCGCCACACGACGGCGAAACCCGGGCCTGCAGGCTTCGGTGACGAAGTCCATACGCCTGCGCACCTTGATGGCCGCTTCCGTTGGAAGCCACTTTCTCAAAGCACATGCACGCCCGCCTTGGTGGGACCGTCTGTTTTGAAAAACAGGTTTCAACTTCAGGAGTCTTTCATCATGAACGCGCGTATTGAACCGGCGGTGGCGTTGCAGGCCCCCCCGTATGTGAAAAACAAGGCCCTGGTGGCGTGGGTGGCCAACATGGCCGCCCTGACCAAGCCGGACCAGGTGGTCTGGTGCGATGGGTCGGCCGAGGAATACGAGCGCATGTGCCAGATGCTCGTGGCGGGGGGCACCTTGCGCAAGCTCGACCCGGTCAAGCGGCCGAACTCCTACCTGGCGTGCTCCGATCCGAGTGATGTGGCGCGTGTCGAGGACCGCACCTTCATCTGCGCCGACACCAAGGAAGAGGCCGGCCCGACCAACAACTGGATGGCGCCGCAAGACATGCGTGCCTTGCTGCAGCATGGGCAGGCCGATGGCACACCTGCCTTGTTCGACGGTTGCATGCGTGGTCGCACCATGTACGTGGTGCCGTTCTCGATGGGACCGCTCGGTTCACACATCTCGCATATCGGCATCGAGTTGTCCGACAGCCCGTATGTCGTGGTCAACATGAAGATCATGACCCGCATGGGCCGCGCCGTGTACGACGTGCTCGGTACCGACGGTGCCTTCGTGCCGTGTGTTCACTCGGTGGGCGCGCCTTTGCAGGCGGGCCAGGCCGACGTGCCGTGGCCGTGCAACAAGACCAAGTACATCGTGCACTACCCCAAGACCCGCGAGATCTGGTCGTATGGTTCGGGTTACGGTGGCAATGCCTTGCTCGGCAAGAAGTGTTTTGCGCTGCGTATTGCGTCCAACATGGGCCGCGCGGCGGCGCAGGATGGTGATGGCGCGCCAGGCTGGCTGGCTGAGCACATGCTGATCCTGGGCGTGACCAATCCGCAGGGCCGCAAGTACCACGTGGCGGCGGCCTTCCCCAGTGCCTGCGGCAAGACGAATTTTTCGATGATGGTGCCGCCGGCCGCGTTCGAAGGCTGGAAGGTCACGACGATTGGTGACGACATCGCCTGGATCAAGCCACACACCGATGGCCGCCTGTACGCGATCAACCCGGAAGCCGGCTATTTCGGCGTGGCACCCGGTACCAGCATGCGCACCAATCCCAATTGCATGGCCAGCCTCCAGCGCGACGTGATCTTCACCAACGTGGCACTGACCGACGATGGCGATGTGTGGTGGGAAGGCATGGAGGATGATGTCGGCGGCAAATTGCCCGATCATCTGATCGACTGGCAGGGCAAGGACTGGACACCGCAGATCGCGCTCGATACCGGCACTGGCGGGAAGCGCCGTCCGGCAGCCCATCCCAACGC
>JAGPBF010000183.1 GCA_018063505.1 Rhodoferax sp. | reverse complement strand
CCTGGGCTCGGAGATCGAACCGGGCGACGGCGTGATCGGCGTGGCCGCGCAGCAGCGCACGCCGGTGCGCATCATGCACATGACCAATGCCTACCTGTACCACGCGGCGGTGCGCAGCAGCTGGCGCAGCAACATGCCTGACCTGGCCCTGGACGCCCATATCCCGTACCCGGGACTGGCCGAGCCGCACAGCCAGATGGCCGTGCCGCTGGTGTCGGCAGGTCAACTGCGTGGCGCCTTGTTCGCCGAAAGCCCGCAGGAGTTGCGCTTTGACTTCGAACAGGAAGACATGCTGGTGAGTTTTGCCGGCCAGCTCGGCGCGGCCATGCACCTGCTCGACGGCCATGAACTGCCCGAATTGCCAGGGTCGGCCACAACACCGGCTGATGCCGGCGCCATGCCGCAGACTGCAGCGGGTCTGCCGGCGCTGCGCATCCGGCGCTACCGGGTCAACAACAGCATCTTCATCGACGACCACTACCTGATCAAGGGTGTGGCCGGCGCCATCTTCTGGAAACTGGTCAACGACTACCGGCAAACCGGTCGCCAGGAATTCTCCAATCGCGAACTGCGCCTGGATCCGGCCATCGGCCTGCCCGAGCTGACCGACAACCTGGAGGCCCGCCTGCTGCTGCTGCAACGCCGGCTGAGCGAACATGCGGCCGCGATCCGGATCGAGAAGACCGGCCGCGGCCGCTTCCGCCTGCGCGTGCCCCAGCCGATCCAGCTGATCGACGACGGCGCCTGAGGCACGCGGATAGCGTCAGGCCGCGACGGCGGTCAGGCCCGGTTGCGGCGCAATGTCCAGCGCCGCGCAGAGCTTGGCCCAGCCTGCATGGTCCAGGTGCGGCCGCACGCCGTCGAGCACGGCCATGAACACCGGTTCCGGCGCGCCGGCGCGCATGCCCAGCAGTGTCTGGGCGCGCTCCTGCGGGTTGCAGGCCGGGATCATCCAGCGCATCGTCGTGGCCATTTCCTGCGGCCCGATGGAGCCCAGAATGCGGCCGTGTATCGCGTGCAGCTGCTCATCGCTGAAATGGGCCCACAAGGTGGCGCTGTGGTGCGTTTCTTCATGGGCCATGTGGCGCAGGTTTTCAGCCACGAACAATGCCAGCGTGCGGTACAGCGCAAGCGCCAGCGGACCCCGCAACGCCACCGGCGCCTTGACCATGGCGCCGGCCAGGTGGTGCAGCTGCGCAATGTGCTGCGCATGGTCCTCGTGGTCGTGTGCGGCGGCGTCAGCGCTGCCGGGCGCCTGCGCCTGCATCGGCTCGTGCACGAACGTGTTCTCATGCAGCATGTGGGCGCCGCACAGCTCGAGCAGCTCGAACAGCTGCGCGCTGGTGCGCACCACCTCCTGGTCGTCCTCGTGATCGAGCCGTCCCAGTGCGACCAGCGCATCACACATCATGGCGCGCAGCGCCTTGTGGATGGCGGTATACATGTCCATCCGGTCACGGCCCTGCGTCAGGGCCAATTGCTGTTGTTCTTCAATCGTGGTTTTCACGGAATCCTCTTTCCCAGACCGCAGTCTGCCAGCAGCCTGGCGGCCCGGCGCGAAGGCACCGGGATCAGCATCAAGCCGTGGCGCCAGTCTAGGAAAAAGGGGGCGGCAAGCCCATTAAGAACTGCTTACCGCAATACTAAAAAATCGCTAAGTCGTGATCGCGACCAGCACGCTGCAATGCGCATGTTCGATCAGCGCGCCGGAACTCGAGCCACGCCACCAGCGTGCCGTCATGCTGTCCAGGTGCTTGTGCCCGACCACGATGAGATCGGCCTCGATCTTCTTGGCGAAACTGGTGATCTCGTTGATGGTCTCACCCACCAGCACCTCGCCATTGGCCGCGAATCCGGCCTTGGACAACACCTGCAAGCCCTGTTGCAGAATCTTCTTGTAGTTTTCCTTCTCGCGCTCGGTAATCTGCGGATCGTAAAAGCCGCCCTCGGCACCGATGAAATCGATATGGTGCGGCATCACCGCCACCAGTGTCAGCGCAGCGCCGGTCCATTGCATCAGGTCCTTGCACTCGAGCAGCGCGTTCTGGCCGGCTTCCGAGCCGTCATATGCCATCAGTATCCGTTTGTACATGGTCCAACTCCTTCGATTATCCGAATATTGACTGAGAAATTCACAGATTCCAACGTAACCAGCATAACGGCTCGCCGGGCCAGTGGCATCAGAAAAAACCATGAGACCGGCTAGGTACCCGCCGCCAGCCAGTTGTCAGCCCGGTGCGCGGATCATGGAGTGCTGCCAAACCGTTCCCGCGCCAGCGCCGCGCCCAGCCCGAGCGCCTGCAGCTTGAGCACCGCCACGTCACGCGACATCGGCGCCAGACCGCAGTTGGTACACGGAAACAGCCGCTGCGCCGGCACGTATTTCAGTGCCCGGCCGATCGTCTCGGCCACCTGTTCGGGCGTCTCGATCAGGTCGCTGGCCACGTCGATCACGCCGACCATCACGTCCTTGCCGCCCAGCAGCGCCATCAGCTCCATCGGCACATGCGAGTGGTAACACTCCAGGCTGACCTGGCCGATGCTGCTCGCAGCCAGCGCGGGAAACACCTGCTCGTACTGGCGCCACTGGTCGCCCAGCGTCTGCTTCCAGTCGGTGTTGGCCTTGATGCCGTAGCCATAACAGATATGAACCGCCGTGGTACATGCCCGCACCCCGGGCGAGGCGACACGTGCCAGGCCCTGCGAGGCCCGCTCGAGCGCCACCACGCCCCAGTCTGCCGCGTCCTGCATGTAGACGTTGAACGCCGGTTCGTCGAACTGGATGATGTCCACGCCATCGTCGCGCAGCGCCAGCGCTTCCTGGTTGAGCAGTTCGGCAAACGCCATGGCCAGATCACGCCGGCTGCCATAGAAACGGTCGGCCACGGTATCGACGATGGTCATCGGACCGGGCAAGGTGAACTTGATGCGGTGCCGCGTGTGCGCGCGCAGCAGCCGGGCCTCGAAGGCGTGCACCCGCGCTGCCAGGCCAATGGCCGCCACCACCTGCGGCACCATTGCCTCGTAGCGGTTGTTGCGGATGCCCATCGGCACCTTGTGCGCGAAATCGATGCCGCTGACATGCTCGACAAAACCATGCACGAAATGCTGGCGTGCCTGCTCGCCGTCGCCGATGATGTCGAGCCCCGCGTCCTCCTGCGCCTTGATCCACAACAGGGTCGCATCGGCCTTGGCCTGCAGCAGTTCATCGCCGGTGGACTTCCACGACGGCCAGAGCTTCTGCGTCTCGGCCAGCCAGCCGGGCTTGGGCAGGCTGCCGGCGATGGTGGTATCGAACATGGTGTCTCCAATCAACGGGCCGGCTCGCACAGAACATCGCGGACAGTTGTCCGGCATCGGCATCGGCTCCGCGCCATTCTAGGATCCTGTCGCCGGCGACGCACGGGGCCAGCGACGGGCCGACAACGCGGCAAGGCGACGTTGCCATCGACTGGCATAAACTGGAGGCCGCCAGTCACGTGCCGAACCACACCCCATGCATGACCGTACCCCTCCTCCGTCGCGCGCCGTCGTCTGGCATCGGCGCCGCTGGTTCGAGGCGCTCCAGTTCCTGCTGTTGTTCGGCCTGTTGGCAGCCTTCATCGTGCAAGGCGCACACAGCATGGGTTACCAGTGGAAGTGGGACAAGGTTCCGCGCTACCTGTTCCGAATCGTCGACGGCGAACTGATCTGGGGCCCGCTGTCCAAGGGGATGTTCGTCACGCTCGACATCACCTGGAAGGCCGGACTGCTGGCGCTGGCGCTGGGTCTGCTGACAGCCCTGATGCGGCTGTCGCGCTCGGTGGTCGGGCCGGCACTGGCCTGGATGTATGTCGAACTGATCCGCAACACGCCCATCCTGGTGCAGATGCTGATCACCTATTTCATCATTGCCGCGATCCTGGACATTCCTCGCGAATGGGCAGGCATCCTGTGCCTGGCACTGTACGAGGGCGCCTTCGTCGCCGAAATCGTGCGCGGCGGAATCAATGCGGTGGGCAAGGGCCAGCGCGAAGCCGGCATGAGCCTGGGGCTGTCCGAATTCGACCTCTACCGCGACATCATCCTGCCGCAGGCCGTGCCGTTGATGCTGCCGCCGCTGGGCGGGGTGCTGGTCAACCTGGTCAAGCATTCGGCCATCGTCAGCGTGATCGCCGTGTACGACCTGACCACACAGGCGCGCACCGTGATCTCCGATACATTCATGGCATTCGAGATCTGGCTGACAACCGCCGCGATGTACCTGGTGATCACGATCACGCTGTCGCTGTTCGTCAACTGGCTCGAAAATCGCTATCGCAGGCCGTAGCGCGTCCACGCCTCATGGCCTTATCCTGTCGACCGTGTATTGCATTTCCAACCCCAGGAGAACTCGATGAAGACATTCACCCGCCTGCTAGGCATCGGCGCCATGGCGCTCGCTTCGCTGACCTCGATCACCCCCGCTGCAGCGCAGCAGGAGAACATGATCGACACCATCAAGAGCCGCGGCAAGTTGCAAGTGGGCTTCTCCAGCTTCGTACCCTGGGCCATGCGCGACAAGCAGGGCCAGTGGGTCGGCTTCGAGATCGACGTGGCCGGCAAGCTGGCCAAGGACATGGGCGTGCAGCTCGAACTCATTCCGACCGCCTGGGACGGCATCATCCCGTCGCTGATCGCGAAGAAGTTCGACGTGATCATCGGCGGCATGTCGGTCACGCCGGCACGTCAGGAGCAGATCGACTTCACCGTCCCCTACTCCAACTCGGGCCAGGGGGTGGTGGCATCGACGGCGCTGGCCTCCAAGCTCAAGTGGCCGGACGACTACAACAACAGCAACGTCACACTCACCTGCCGCCGCGGTGTTCTGGGCTGCAAGGTGCTGGAGGAGAAGTTCCCCAAGGCCAACCTGCGCCAGTTCGATGACGACGCGATCGCGTTCCAGGAAGTCATCAATGGCAAGGCGCACCTGGTCATATCGAGTGAACCGAAACCGACATTCTTCATGCTCAAGAACAAGGACAAGCTGTTCAAGCCGACGCCCGACAACCTGACCACATCGGTCGAGGGTTTTGGTCTGCGCAAGGGCAATGCCAACGCGCTTGTCGTGTTCAATGACTGGGTCGGCAAGAACAAGGACTGGCTCAAGGAACGCCACACCTATTGGTTCAGGACCCAGGACTGGGCCGGGCAGGTACCGGAATAAGCCTGATGAGCGTCGCGCCGGGCCGCTCCCAAGCAAGCTCGCACCGCAGCCCGCAGGGCGTAGGTTGCCTGATGAGCTCCGGCGCGCCGCAGGCGGTCGTGCCCCCCGGCGCAACGGCACCGGCATTGGCCGCGGCATCGCTGCACCCACCCATCCGCCGCCGGCGCGCGCGCTGGGGGCCCGTCGACCTGGTGCTGTTGCTGGGCGTGGCCGGGTTCGTGGCTTACCTGGCCTGGCAGACCCATGCGGTTTTTGCCTACCGCTGGGACTGGCGCTCGATCTGGCCATTCGTGATGCGTTACGACGAAGCCAGCGGGCGCTGGGTCACCAATCTGCTGGTCGAGGGCCTGCTGACGACGTTGCGACTCGCCATCTGGGGCATCCTGCTGGCCGGCATCATCGGCACGCTGATGGCCCTGTGCCGCACCAGCCGGCGGCTGTTCCTGCGTATGGTCGGATTCAGCTATGTCATGTTGATCCGGAATATTCCACCGGTGGTCTTCGTCTTCGTGTTCGTCTATTTCATTGCCAGCCAGATCATGCCGCGGCTGACGATCGGCGACGCCGTCGCGCAATGGTCGCCCAACACGCAGTTCTGGATCTCGATCCTGTTCGGAACACCGCGCCTGATCGACAATTTCGTGCTCGGACTGATCTGCCTGTCGGTGTTTTCGGGTGCCTACGTGACCGAGATCGTGCGCGCCGGCATCGAGTCGGTGCCCCGATCGCAGATCGAGGCGGGCAAGAGCCTGGGCCTGTCGCGCACCGACATCACCCGCTTCGTGGTCCTTCCGCAGGCGTTTCGCAACGTGTTGCCACCGATGGCGGGCCAGTTCATCCAGCTGATCAAGGATAGCTCGCTGGTGTCGCTGGTGTCGATCCAGGAGCTGACCTTCATGGCCCAGGATGTGCAGGTCTCGACGCAGCGCGTGTTCGAGGTCTTCGTATTCACCGGCGCCGTCTATTTCGTGATCTGCTTCAGCCTGTCCCGGCTTTTCGCTGCGCTGGAGCGCCGTCACGCCAGAGCCCACGCATGAACGAGACCCGCAACCACCCCGAGTCCCCGGCCGCTCTGCCCAGGCCGCCTCTATCGCCAGACACAGGCCCGGCCGCCGGGCCGGACCCGGCCGGCAACGGCAAGGGCAACGGCAATACCATCATCCGCATGCGCGGCGTCAACAAGTGGTTCGGCCAGGTACATGTGCTGCGCGACATCGACCTGGACGTGCACCAGGGCGAACGTGTCGTGATCTGCGGCCCGTCGGGCTCAGGCAAGTCGACGCTGATCCGCTGTGTCAACCGGCTGGAGGAGCACGACAGCGGCGTGATCACCGTCGACGGCATCGCGCTCAACGAGGACACGGCGCACATCGCGGCGATCCGCCGCGAGGTCGGCATGGTGTTCCAGAGCTTCAACCTGTTCCCGCACCTGAGTGTGCTGGAGAACTGCACGTTGCCGCAGATCCGCGCCCGAGGAACGTCGCGCAAGGACGCGCAGGCCAAGGCCATGGCCTACCTGGAGCGGGTGCGTATTCCCGAGCAGGCGAACAAGTTTCCGACCCAGCTCTCCGGCGGACAACAGCAACGGGTCGCGATCGCAAGGTCGCTGTGCATGGAACCCAAAATCATGCTGTTCGACGAACCCACGTCAGCGCTCGACCCGGAGATGATCAAGGAGGTGCTCGACGTGATCGTCGATCTGGCCCAGTCGGGCATGACCATGGTCTGCGTCACCCATGAGATGGGTTTTGCCAGGAAGGTCGCCGATTCCGTGGTGTTCATGGACGGCGGGCGCATCATCGAAAAGGCGCCGCCCCGCGAGCTGTTCGAGAACCCGCAGTCGGAACGCACCAAGCAGTTCCTGAGCCAGATTCTGGAGCACTGATCGCGATGGTCCGCAAGGGGCAGGTCACCGGGCAATCCGCGCACCGGCCAGACACCTGACACTGCACACCTGACACCGCATCCCTGACAACTGCAAGCGAGGAATCCCATGTCCCACTTTCTGCGCAACGCCTGGTATGTGGCCGCCCTGTCGCCGCAGGTGGGCCGCACGTTGCTGCCACTGCGGCTGCTGGGCGAGTCGGTGGTCCTGTACCGGACCGAAAGCGGAACACCGGTCGCGCTGGAGGACGCCTGCCCGCATCGCAAGCTGCCGCTGTCGATGGGCCGGATCAAGGGCGATGCCGTCGAGTGCGGCTACCACGGACTGACCTTCGACTGCTCGGGCAGGTGCATCGATGCCGCAACCCAGCAGCGCATCCCGCCGTTGGCCAAGGTGCGCAGCTATCCGGCACATGACCGCTACGGACTGCTCTGGGTCTGGATGGGTGACCCGGCACGCGCAGACGCGAATGCGATCATCGAGATCGAAAACCACGACAACCCGAACTGGCACCTGACCCGCGGCGACAGCATGCGGATCGCATGCAACTACCTGTGGATGGTCGACAACCTGCTCGATCCGTCGCACGTGGCCTGGGTCCATCGCACCTCTTTCGCCGGCGCCGGCACCGACAGCACGCCGATGCAGATCACGGCCAGCGAAACCGGCGTGGTGAACAGCCGCTGGATGCTGGACCAGCCGCCACCGCCGTTCTACGCGCCATTGGTCGGATTCAAGGGCAATGCGGACCGCCTGCAGCATTACGAGATGCGCTATCCGGCCGCCGGTGTCAACATGGGCATCTACACGCCAGCGGGCAGGGGCGGGCCGGGCATGGTCGACGACGCCGACACCTACCGCATGGTCTCGTACCACTTCATGACGCCGGTCGACGACGACAACACGATGTATTTCTGGCTGCAGCACCGCAATACCGACCCGCACGACGAAGACATCACGCGCAAGGTCGCCGCCGGCGCGAAGGCCGCATTCGAGGAAGACCGGGCCATCCTGGAGGCGGTGCACCTGGGCATGAAGCACAAGACCACGCCGACCACCGGGCTGCTGCTCGACGCCGCAGCGAACCGCTTCCGCAAGGGTCTGGACGCGTTGATCGCACAGGAAGAAGCGCAGGCGCAGGCGCGCTCGTCGGAGGTTGGAAGTTGACTTCAAGAAGCTGCCAGGCGACGTTCGACTTGCGGAACTGCCCGCTCCAGACCGGACGTTCAGGTATGCCTTGGAAGGTCGGCAATGTGGCGCCAGCTTCGGCAACTCGAGCACCCGCACCCGGCCAGCAGCGGTCACTCGACCTGCGGCCCGAACACAGTGATCGCGAACTCACAGGTCTTGTCGTCGGCGTCGCCAGCCCGCACGTATTGAGCGGCACACACGATGTCGATCCCGTCGGCCGCCGGGATTGTCGCGACGAACACGAAATCACGCCCGGCTCGTGGACGATTCTTGTCTGCCGACAGTGATGCTGTCCGTGCCCGGTTCCCGGCCCCGAGGCAGGATTTTCGATTTCTGATTTCCGATCCCCGTTGCCTCGCATCCGGCAACCGCTGCCGGTCCCATCGCCACGCCGGGGAAGGCGCCAGCCTGGACAAACCCGAACCGTCCGCTGCGGCTCAATCCGCGTCCGGCTCCTTGTAGTAGCCGACCACATCGCCCTCGGTGGTCACCCCCAGCCCGTTGAGCAGCCGGTTCGAATAGTTGAAATACGCGCAGACCTGGTTCACCTCCAGGATCTCGCCGTCGTCGCAACCGGCGACGCGCAAGGCCTCGTAGTCG
>JAGPBF010000182.1 GCA_018063505.1 Rhodoferax sp. | reverse complement strand
GTTCGGGAAAGGTCCAGCCATGGTGGGCGTCGAGCCGCTCCACCGTCACCCTGTCGCCACTGCGCGCGGCGAGTTGTTCCAGCACGACCTGGTGTTCGTCCGGGCAGGTCGGGTCATCCTTGGCGACGAAGTAATGCAGCGGGACGGTTGAGCGATGGATCATGTGGTGCGGCGATGTATCGCTGGGATCGACCAGGCGGCCACCATGTACCGACAATGCGGCGCGTACATGCCGCGGGTTGGCCGTTGCGGCGGCTATGGCATGACGCCCGCCCATGCAGTAACCGATGGCCCCCCACAGGCCCGTCGCTACTCCGAAGCCGCCATCGCCGGCAAAGCGGATCAAGGCGGCGGTATCGGCAGCACTCATCTGCATGCTGGTGGCCTGGTTGGCGCGCGCAGCAGCCGGGTCCATCGCCTGGTCCTGGCGATTGGCTGGCGCAAAGACCGGGGAGCCTAGTCGGTGGAAAAGTTGCGGTACGACCGCCAGATAACCCGCACTCGCGAAGCGCCGTGCGATGTCGTCAAGTTCCTCGCGCGGGCCGAAGACATCCATGTAGATCAGTACGCCGGGCGCCAGCGCAACATCCTGTGGCATGGCTGCGAAAACCGGCATCGCGCCATCAGATGTGGGTATCCGCAGTGAGATTTCCTTCATGCCGGCCTCTTAGCCCGAAACTTTTGCACTGCGCTGAAGCACGCGGGATACGTTGAGCAGATCGGCCTCGCCGAAGCCCTGTTCAGCGGCGGCGGCGAAGCGGGCATTGGCATGGGCGATCAGGTCGGCCGGCACACCGCTGCGCTGTGCCACCGTGTGGCCCAGGCCGATGTCCTTGGCGCCGATGCGCAGCAGTGCCCCGAAGCGCGCCTGGTGGTCGGCAAAGTCGATGCCGGTCTTGGCGAACAGTGGTGAGTCGGCCATGCCGCCCGATCCCACCACGGCTTCATAAAAAAGTTGCGGCTTTCCGCCCGCCGCCTCGAATACCTCGAAAGCCTCGGCAATGGCCGTCAATTGCACCAGCCCCAGGCTGTTCTGCAGCACCTTGATCAGGCTGGCGGTGCCCAGGTCTCCGGCATGGCTGACGCGACGGGCAAATCCTTCGATGAAGGGGCGCACCACGTCGTAGGCGGCCACCGAACCCGAGACGACGACGGCGAGCCGGCCTTCGCGGGCGTTGGCCGGGGTGCCGAACACCGGCGCATCGCAGAACATGGCACCATGCTGCTCATATCGGGCGCCGATCTCGCGCACCCGCTGCGGATCGAGGGTCGACAACTCGACCACGGTCAAGCCAGAGTGGGCCTCGGCCATCAAAGCGTCAGTGACAGCGAGCGAGGCCTTTTCGCCGGGCAGGCAGACGAAAACCAGGTCGGCATTGCGGCCGACGTCCGAAGCCGACGGTTGCAGGCGCAGCAGGGGGTCGGCGCGCACCGCATCTTGCGGGGCAGTGTCGAAGGCTGCCACCGGGCCAAACCGCCGGGCCAGGTGGCGGGCTGTCGGCAGGCCCATGGCGCCCAGGCCGATACATCCGATACGTGTCATGTGATTTCCTTGTGATTGTGCGGGGGTGAAGAGGGAACTGCGTTGCGATCCGTCACAGCCCCTCGGCTTTCGCGGCCCGCTCGATTGCGGCGATCAGGCTTTCGGCGACGACGGACAACACAGTCTTGCTGCGGCGCACGATGCCGGTGGAGCGGATCATGGCCGCGTCGCGCACGTCCACGCTGGTTATGCCCTGGCCCGCGGCGCTGCGCAGAATGTCGCGCGTGGAGATACCCAGCAGGTCGCTGTCACGGATCACCGACAGCGTGAAGGCCGTCGAGTCTGACTCGATGGTCGGTGGTGGCAGGTTATGGCCGCGGGAAGCCAGCAAAGCGGCCAGGCGCCTGCGAAGCAGCATCTCGGGCCCCGCCAGTACCCAGCGTTCGCGGGTCAGTTCTTCGATCTCAACCTGGCGTCGCTTGCTCAGGTGATGGCCCTGCCGGCCCACGACGACCACGTCGTCGCGGGTCAGCTCGGTGGTCTGCAATCCACTGACGGCCGGTCCGTCGGGGATCGCGGCGACCACGAAATCCAGCGATCCGTCGCGCAGCCTGCTGAGCAGGAAGTCGGTCTGGCCGGTCACGACCTGGATACGCATGGTCGGGTCGCGTGCCACGGCGCGGGCCACGACGGTGGGTAGCAGATGGTCCATCCAGGACGGGCCAGCCCCCAGTCTGACCAAGGTGTCGCGGCGATGGGTCAGGGTGGCGACCTCCTGTGCCGCGTCGGCGAGCTGGATCTGTACCGCGTTCGCGTGACGTTGCAAGGCCACGCCAGCTTCGGTGAGTTCGACACCCCGGGGGCGTCGCTGGAGCAAGCTGGCATCGAGTTCGGCTTCGAGCTTGCGCATGCTGCGCGTAAGCCCGGGTTGGGAAATGCCCAAGGCCTTGGCCGCCTGACTCAGGCTGCCGCGCTCGGCCACCATCAAGAAATGGCGCAACTGGGTCAGATCCATAGTCACATGCTTCCGATTGATCGACTGCTGGAAATCATAGCTGAGCTGGCATAGATGACAAACCCCAGTTATGCGGATGAAAGAGTGCCAAGTGGACGGAAATTGTTTCTTTCTTATTAAAAAATTCTTTAAATATCAATAGGTTATGAGAAATTGCTTTTCTTTTGTGAATCTGGATTGCCATAACTGAATGGCATGGTTTGTGCCTGTTGGTGTAATTGTGAAAGCAATTTGCGCTGCCTATACTTCGACCCATCAGCGGTCTCGCGATCGCTTGCCGAGCGAGACAAACCGGGCCTAACGGCCCCTCACGGAGAGAGGTTGCACCATGCCCCACGGCCTGCCATTTCATTGTCTGGTGTCGACCAGATCGATACCGCCCGCGCTGCGCACCGGCGGGGGCGCAGCCCGATGAAACCCTGCAATACCCTGTTCATCCTGTCCGATGAACACCAGCGCGATATCACTGGCTGTTACGGCAATGCGCTGATCAAGACCCCGCACCTAGATGCACTGGCAGCCCGAGGTACCCGTTTCGACCGCGCTTACACGCCATGCCCGATCTGCGTGCCGGCGCGCACCGCGCTGGCAACCGGTCGCCATGTGTTCCAGACCCGCTCGTGGGACAACGCCCATCCTTATCATGGCCAGATTCCCAGCTGGGGCCATCGGCTGATGGATGCGGGCCATGAGGTCGTGTCCATCGGCAAGCTGCATTACCGCGACACGCAGGATTCGAATGGTTTTTCCGAGGAGATCCTGCCGCTGCACGTGCTCGGTGGTATCGGTGACCTCCTGGGCCTGATTCGCACGCCACCGGCGCCGCGCGGCAACATGCAGGCGCTGGCGCGTGACGCCGGACCTGGCGCCTCCAGTTACACCGACTACGACCGCCAGATCGCGACCGAGGCGGTGTCCTGGCTGCAGCGCAAGGCGCAGGCCGCAGTGGCTGCCGACAAACCCTGGGTGTTGTTCGTCTCGTTCGTGCGCCCGCATTTTCCGCTGGTGGCGCCGCCGGAGTTCTTTGCGATGTATCCGCCCGCGAAGATGCCATTGCCTCGCCTGTATGCCAGTGGCGAGCGCCCGACGCACGAGGCGGTCAAGGCCTTGCGCGACTGCATGAACTACGACGACTACTTTGATGAAGAAAAGGCACGCATTGCGATTGCCGCCTACTACGCGCTGGTGTCCTTCCTGGACGACAACATCGGGCGGGTGCTCGGCGCGCTGGAACAGGCCGGACTGACCGACAACACCCGCATCATCTACACATCGGACCACGGCGACAACCTGGGCAACCATGGCTTGTGGGGCAAGTCGGTGATGTACGAGGAGTCGGCGGCAATACCGATGATCCTGGCCGGTCCGGACGTACCCCGCAACGCGGTCAGCAAGGCCGGCGTTTCGCTGATCGACTGCTACCGTACCTTGCTCGAAGGTGCCGGGCTGCCGATGCCACCGCAAGACGAGGTGCTGCCCAGCCGGTCCTTGTGGACCATGGCCCATGGAGGCGACCCGCGCCGGGCCGTGTTGTCCGAATACCATGCTGCCGGCTCGAACACAGGAACCTACATGATCCGGCTCGGGCGCTGGAAATATGTCTACTTCGTCGGTTATCCCCCTCAGCTGTTCGACCTGGAGAACGACCCCACCGAGTCGACCGATCTGGCCGGGAAACACGAGATGCAGGCAGTCCTGGCCGAGTGCGCGGCAGCGCTGCGTGCCACGCTGGATCCGGAGCAGGTCTCCAGTCAGGCGTTTGCCGATCAGGCCGCGATGATCGCTGCCCAGGGAGGGGAGGCGGTGATTCGGGCGCGGGGCGATTTTGGCTATACGCCGGCGCCTGGCGAAAAGGCAGGGTTCGCAGCATGAAGGGACCGCTCTTGAGAGATTGCCCTTGCTGCGGCATGGGCGCAAGCGGTGTTCAGTGGGGAGAACACCATGGCACGCGTTGAATTTGTTGGCATCAACAAGACCTACGACGGGAAGGTTGTTGCCGTGCGCAGCCTGGACCTGGTGGTCGAGGACAAGGAATTCGTCGTGCTGGTCGGGCCATCGGGCTGCGGCAAGTCCACGACCTTGCGCATGCTGGCCGGCCTGGAGGACATTACCGCGGGCGACTTGTTGTTCGACGGCAAACGCGTCAATGACATGTCCCCTGCTGGGCGCAACATCGCGATGGTGTTCCAGAACTACGCGTTGTATCCGCACATGAGTGTGCGCAACAACATGGCCTTCGGCCTGAAGAACGTCGGTCTGCCCGTTGCCGAGATCGACGAACGGGTGCGTGAGGCTTCGCGCATCCTGGGTCTGGACGAATTGCTGGACAGGCGCCCGGCCAAATTGTCGGGCGGCCAGCGCCAGCGCGTGGCGATGGGGCGTGCGATCGTACGTCATCCGTCGGTGTTCCTGTTTGACGAGCCCCTGTCCAATCTGGATGCCAAGCTGCGCACGCAGATGCGCGGCGAGATCAAGCGACTGCACCAGCGTGTCAACACCACGGTGATCTACGTCACCCATGACCAGGTCGAGGCCATGACGCTGGCCGACCGCATCGTCGTGATGCGCGATGGCCGCATCGAGCAGTCCGGCACACCGGGCGACCTGTTCAATCACCCGATCAACATGTTTGTAGCCGGCTTCATCGGCAGCCCGTCGATGAACATGGTGCCGGCGCGCCTGCAGATCGAAGGCGGCAAGCGCCGTTTGATCGCGGCCACCGGCCTGTCGATTGACCTGCCACTCGAGGTGGCACCGTCGCAGCAAAGCGCGCGGGACGTGATCTTCGGCATCCGGCCGGACGACATTGCACCGGCCGACGCTGCGACTGCGGTGGGGGCGCGCCAGCACGGCAAGGTCGTTGTGACCGAGCCGATGGGCGCCGAGACCTATTTCGTCGTCGACTGCGGCGGCCATGAGTTCGTCGCCAAGGCACTGGGCCGCCAGGTGATTCAACCCGGTGCGGATATCGAACTGGTGTTCGGTGTCGGTGATATCAAGTTGTTCGACCCGAAGAGCCAGTTGACGCTGACTTGACATTGATTTTTGCAACATACGAGAAGGAGACAACCATGAAATCGATCCAGAACAGCCACCCGATGTGCAGTTCGCCCGCATCCGCCATGTGTGGGCTGGCGCCAGATGGCAGTCAAACAGCATGCAGAACCGGTTATCCGTTCGCCCGATCCATCGTTGTGGGTGCAGGCTTGGCACTTGTCGCCATGGCGGGCTTCGGCGCCGCCATCGACAAGGCTGTCCCCATCACCATCGTTGTCAACCAGTCACCCTGGTACAAGAGCTTCGAGCGGCTGGTGCAGGCGTACGAAAAGGAGAGCGGCAACAAGGTCAACTTCGACGTCAACCCGATGCCGGCCACGCAGGAGAAACAGCGCAATTCGCTGCGTGCGGCCAAGGGCGACTATGACCTGATGCCGATCAACTCGCAGATCCTGGACGAGTTGTACCGATCCGGTCTGCTGGAGCCGATCGACGCGATCGATCCGTCGTTCAAGCTCAGCAGCCACATCCCGACGTTCTCCGACACCGCTTGCTGGGACGCGACGCGCAAATCCTATGACTGCAAGAGTGGCAAGCTGATGGGTGTGCCCATCATGGGCAACGTGCAACTGCTCTACTACCGCAAGGACCTGTACGACGCCAAGGGTCTCAAGGTGCCGACGACCGTTGCCGACCTCACGAAGAACGCGGCAGCCTTGAACAGCAAGGATATCGCCGGCATCCAGCAGCAGGATGCGCGGGGTGCGCCGGACATCTCCTGGGGTTTCATGCCGTTCCTGCATGGTTGGGGCGGCAAGCTCTACAAGGACGCGGCCGGCGGTGATTTTACGGTGACCCTGAACAGCCCGCAGACGCTGGCCGCACTGGAGTGGTTCATCGATACGAACAAGAAATATGGCTCGGGCACACCCGGTACGACCGGCCAGGGCAAACTCATCCAGTTGCTGACCACCGGCAAGGTCGCGCAAGGTGTTGTCGTCGTCGCCGCATGGGCGCAGATGGATGACCCGGCCAAGTCGATCGTGGCCGGCAAGATCGATTTCGCGCCAGTTCCAGCCGGGCCGGTCAAGGCATCGACGACGCTTGGCCATTTCATCGGCGCGATCCCGAAGAACATACCGGATGATCGCAAGAAGGCAGCGATGACGTTCCTGAAGTGGTTCCAATCCACCGAGGCGCAGAAGACGTACATTGAATCGGGTGGCGTTCCGGTGGATACCGAAGTGCTCAAGGAGTACAGCCCCAAGGATGCGAAGTACCGTTGGGCGTCGGCATTGGCCACCAGTTACGGACACACCGACAACTTCATGCCGGCCGAAGGTGGTGCCGTGGTGCCGATCATGGACCTGCGTCTGAACCAGGCCGTCATCGGTGAACTCAAGCCCAAGGAGGCCTTGAACCTGGCGGCCAAGGAAATGGCCGACGCGCTCAAGGCCAAAGGTTACAAGACCGGCTATACCGAGTTGAAGTGAACATGTCCCTGCGACGGGACCGGTTCGGAGCATGGCCATGAGTACCGGTAAACAGACATCGGCCAGGGGATGGCGGGCGATCGCCATCTCTCCCATCCTGGCCTTCTATGGGCTGATGGCCCTGTTGCCGATGGCCAACCTGCTGTACCTGACCGTGCACAGCGTGCAGTGGCGCGATGGCAAGGCCGACTGGCAGTTCGTCGGTATGGCCCATTTCGCCCGGATTCCGGCCGACCCTTTCTTCGGTATCGGCGCCGCCAATACCGTTTGGTTTGCGGTAGTGTCCGTGGTGCTGCAGATGGTGCTGGGTTTCGCGCTGGCCTTGATGGTCACCCGGATCCGGTTTGGCGCCAGCTGGTACAAGACCCTGTTTATCCTGCCGATCCTGATTCCCGGCATCGTCGTCGGTGCGATCTGGAAGCTGATGTACGACCCCGACTTCGGCGTCGTGAACAAGATCTTCGAGTTCGTCGGACTGGCCGGCCAGGACTGGACTGGCAATGTCGATCTGGCGATGGCATCGGTCATCGTGGTCGACATCTGGCACTGGACGCCGTTCGTGTTTCTGCTGATGCTGGCCGGCCTCGAGTCCTTGCCGCAGGATGTGTACGAGGCGGCCAAGGTCGACGGTACCAGCGCCTGGCGCGAACTGGTCTACATCACCTTGCCACTGATGGCGCCGACCATCGTCGTGACACTGCTGTTTCGCACCATTCTTGCCTTCAAGGTGTTCGACGAGATATTCCTGCTCACCGGAGGCGGGCCAGGAACGGCTACCGAGGTGATCAGCTTCTCCATCTACCGGCGCTTCTTCGGCGAGGCCAACTACGGTTATGCCGCGGCGCTGAGCGCGGTCACGATTTGCGTGATTTCGCTGCTGGTGATCGTGATGCTGGCGGTGCAGCGAAAGGCCGAAGGAAAACAGGCATGAACCCACCAACGACCCTGGCATACCCCCTCTTTGCATGCTGTCACGGGGATGCATCATGAAGCGGTTTTCCGCGCATGATCTGCGCCAGTACCACGCGCATTTCTGGCTGCTGTGTTGCACGCTGGTGGTGTTGTTTCCGTTCGTCTGGATCGCCTTGTCGGCGTTCAAGACCGAGATCGACATTGCCATGAGCCGGGTCCTGTTTACCCCGACGCTGGCCAACTTCGACGAACTGCTGGCATCCAAGTCGTCGGTGTTTGCGCATAATTTCTGGAACAGCGTGATCGTGGCCGGCGCCACCACGGTGCTGGCCTGCTCGGCGGCGACACTCGCGGCCCATTCGATTCGGCGCCACGGATGGCCGGTCTGGTTCACTTCGGCCTTGCTGCTGTTTTCCATGGTGTATTTCATGGCGCCGCAGATGACGCTGGTGGGATCGTGGTACATCCTGTTCCGGCTGATCGGCATCTACGACACGCGGTTCTCGCTGGTGCTGGCCCACACCACCATCTTGCTGCCGATGGCCTTGTGGCTGATGGCGAATTTTCTGCGCGATGTGCCGGTGGAACTGGAGGAGGCGGCTGCCATCGACGGTTGCTCGCCCAGCGCGATTTTCTTCAAGGTGGTGCTGCCGCTGGTGGTGCCCGGACTGCTGGCGACGGGCGTGCTGATCTTCATCTTCTCGTGGAACGAATTTCCGGTGTCGCTGACGCTCAGTACCAAGGCGTCCGCCACGGTGCCGGTGGCAATTGCCAAGTATTCGACCGAGTTCGAGACCCAGCATGGTGCGATGAGTGCTGCTGCCGTCCTGTCCACGGTACCGGCCCTGTTGATGATGGTGGTGGCGCTGCGCTACGTCGTGCGTGGCCTGACCAGTGGCGCCTTGAAATAGTCCCGTGGCGCGACTGCGCGGATTGTTTTTCCGGCTGCTGGTCCATCCGGCGTCAAGCGCCCGGACCGCAACCAT
>JAGPBF010000023.1 GCA_018063505.1 Rhodoferax sp. | reverse complement strand
TGACGCGGCTGGCGCAGCTGCCAGGCCAGGTGCGCCAGCAGCGCTGCGATGACGATGGCGCCGCCCAGCAGCGTGCGCCCAACAGGTACTTCTCCATGCACCAGCCAGACCCAGACTGGCCCGAGCACCGGTTCGGCGGTGCTGATCAGCGCGGCCATGGCCGCCGGCAGCAGGCGCACGCCGGTGACGAAGAACATCATGCCCAGCGCCAGGTTCAGCGCCCCGAACACGAACAGCCAGGCAGCATCGGCCGGGCCCACCTGCAACGAACCGGCGAAGACGAAGCCCGCCACCAACGTGATCAGCGTGCCCAGGCAGACCGCCGGCATCATGCGCACATGGGCATTGCGGCGGGTCAGCACGGTGGCCAGCGCGAACGCCAGCGCGATCAGCAATGCCAGCCCATCACCGACGGGTGACACACTGCCGTCCAGCGAGTCCGACACCATCACGGTGATGCCGACCATCACGGCGGCAATCGCGATCCAGGTGCCGGTGCCTGCCCGTTCGCGAAACAGCACGAACATCAGCAACGCGGCGAAAAGCGGCGAGCCGGCCTGCATCAGCAGGATGTTGGCCACCGTGGTGTGCGACAACGCGAGGATGAAGGAAGTGGACGCAGTGGCGAAACACATGCCCACGCCGATGCCGGCCCAGCCCATGTCGCGAAACAGCGTCGCGGTGCCACGCACGCCGTCTCGCTGGACCATGAACCCGAGCAGAAAAACAGCGGCGCACAGTGAACGCCAGAAGATGATCGTCCAGTTGTCGGTGACGCTCAGGAAACGCGCAATCGCGCCTCCGAAGCTCCATACGGCAGCGGCGCCAAACACCAGCCAGGCGCCGCGCACATCCAATCCGGGCGAGCCCATGGTCGGACGCAGGTCAGCGCTGTATCAGTTCGACCTTGTACCCGTCCGGGTCGGTGACGAAGGCGATCACCGTGGTCCCGCCCTTGACCGGTCCGGCTTCGCGGGTGACATTGCCACCGGCCGCCTTGATTTTTTCGCAGGCGGCGTAGGCGTCAGCGACCTGCAGCGCTATATGACCGTAGGCAGTGCCCATTTCATACTTGTCGACGCCGTGGTTGTAGGTCAGTTCCAGCTCGGCGTGGTCCGGGTTCGAGCCGTAACCGACGAAGGCCAGCGTGTATTTGTATTCGGTGTTCTCCGAGGTGCGCAGCAATTGCATGCCCATCACCTTGGTGTAGAAGTCGATCGAGCGCTGGAGGTCTCCAACGCGCAGCATGGTATGGAGCAATCGCATTTTGTAGAGGAAGTTTGGGAAGTTCCGGCCGCAGGCTGGCCGCACCAAATTGTGGCACGTCGACCGGCTTTCGAGGATCAGGCGGTCTTTCCGGCGTACGGTACCAGCACGCAGCCCGCAATGCGCCAGCTGTTGTCGCTCTGGCGTTGCAAGCGATAGACCGCCAGCCAGGTGGTGCCAGACGAGTCGGTCAGGTGGACCGATTGCACCAGCGCGTCGTCGGCCGCGTCGGGCTTGAGGAAAACCACGGCGCTGGGGCGGTAGACCACCGGATACGCGCCCCGCACCATGCGGATGAACTGCGCCGCCGTACCGAACTGCGCGCGGATCGCGTCAGTGGCATAGGAAAATGCCTGCTCGGCGTCATCGGCGGCGAACGCGTCCAATTGGGCCTTGACCACCCGTTGTGCATCGCGGGTGTCCTGTTCCGATACGGGAGCTGCCAATGCCGATACGCCGGCCATCAGCGACAGCGACAGCAGCAGGACGATTTTCAGCAGCAGCTTGTGCACGGCGACTCCCGGTAGTGGACGTCATGCCATCATGCGCCCGAATTCATTTCCGTGCGTCGCGCTGTGTTTCAAAGACCAGGCAGGTTGTCGTGGCATGGGCATACAAGGTGCCGTCGGGTCCGACCAGGCGTGCCTCGGCGGTTGCGAGCTGCCGTCCACAGTGCAATACCCGGCCCTGGGCGCGCACCCGCGGCACCCGCGTGGTGATGGCCTTGACCAGGTTCACGCCCAGTTCTGCCGTGGTGTAGGCGCGCCCGGGCGGCAACATCGTCTGCACCGCGCAACCCAGCGCGGAGTCGAGCAGCGTGGCGAACCAGCCGCCATGGACGCTGCCCAAAGGGTTGTAGTGGTTCAGTTGCGGTGTTCCCTGGAACACCGCCGTGCCCGGGCCAACCTCCATGATGGCGAAGTCCAGCGTGCGGGAGATCGGCGGATACGGCAGTTCGCCGCGCAGCATGGCCTGCATCAGTTCAATCCCGCTCTTGCCGGCCACCATGTCAGGCGTTGCAACGCCGCAGCCCACGCCGGCGTCCAGCACGGCGCGGATCCGTTGCTCGTCAGCCATCCATTTGTCGAGAAGATTGTCAGCAGCAATGTCGGTCATGTCGAAATCAATTGGTTGTAGATAAAAATATTGTAGCTACAATTGAAAGAATGATATCCTTCCATCCATCGCTGGTCGGACAGCCGCCCGAATCGCCAGCCGCGTCGCCGCAGGGGTGCACCAATCTGCGACTGCACCGCCTGATGCGCCGGCTCGATCAGCTGTACGACGCCGAGCTGGCGCGTGTCGGGCTCAAGACCACCCAGTATTCGCTGCTCTCTCATGTGGTCCGCCTGGCCCCGGTGCGGCCTGGCGTGCTGGCCCGGGCGATGGATCTGCAGCCCTCCACGCTGACCCGCAATCTGCAGCCGCTGGTGGCTGCCGGTTGGGTCGCGGTGGACCCTGGCAGCGATGCGCGCAGCCGCGAGGTCATTGCCACACCGGCCGGCATCGAGAAACGCAAGCAGGCGCAGCGCTACTGGAAAGTCGCGCAGACTTCGGTCAACGCGCTGCTGGGCGCAGCGCAGGTGCATGTGTTGCACGACTTGCTGGAGCAGGCGATGCAGCGGCTCGATGCAGCTGCCGCGCCCATCGAACCGGATGCCGCCCGTGGCTGAGTCCGCAGTTGCCGGACCGTCGCGCCGCTTCGCGGTATGGCTGGTGCTGCTGGCAGCCGCCGGCACCTTCGGTCTGACCATGGGTACGCGCCAGACCATGGGCCTGTTTCTGGGCCCGCTCAATACTTCCACCGGACTGGGCCTGTCCAGCATCAGCCTGGCATTTGCGTTCGGTCAGTTGTTCTGGGGCCTGACCCAGCCGTTTGCCGGCATGTTCGCGGACCGGATCGGCACCGGCCGCGTGTTGTTCATCGGCGTGGCTATGGTGGCGCTGGGCACGTTCATCACGCCCTGGATGACCAGCACCGCCGGCCTGGTGCTGTCGATTGGCGTGTTGGCCGCTGGAGGTGCCGGCATGGCCGGCCCGGCCGTGCTGATGGCCGCGACCAACCGGCTGGTTCCCGGCGAGAAGCGGGGCCTGGCCACCGGTATCGTCAACGCCGGCGGCTCGATGGGCCAGTTTCTGCTGGCGCCGCTGGGCGGCATCCTGCTGGTAGCCCTGGGCTGGGCCAATGCGATGCAGGTACTGGCCTTGCTGGTATTGGTGGCCCTGGCAGCGGCCTTCGTGCTGCAAGGCCATGGCGCGCAGACGGCGCCGGCAGGCCAGTCGGTGCAGGGGACCGGCGCCGCCATTCGTGCTGCGCTGCGTGAGCCGGGTTATCGCCTGCTCGGTGCGGGGTTTTTCGTCTGTGGATTTCACGTGGCTTTTCTGGCCACCCATCTGCCGGGTGTTATTGCTGCGTGCGGCCTTCCAGTGGAGTTTGGTGCGTGGTCGCTCAGCCTGCTCGGTCTGTTCAACGTCATTGGCAGCATCGGCATCGGCCTGGCGATGGGACGCTGGCGCATGAAGTCGCTGCTGTCGCTGCTGTATGCCAGCAGGGCGCTGGCCGTGTTGCTGTTCGTGCTGGCACCCAAGACCGGGCCGGTCGTACTGGTGTTTGCTGCCTTCATGGGGCTGACCTTCCTGTCCACCGTGCCGCCGACTGCCGGCCTGGTGGTGAAGTTCTTCGGGCTCTCGCATATGGCCACATTGTTTGGCATCGTGATGCTGGCGCATCAGATCGGCGCCTTTTTTGGCGCATGGCTCGGTGGCAAGGTGTTCGAATGGACCGGCGCCTACGACTGGGTCTGGTATGCCGACATCGTGCTGGCCATCGGTGCCGCATTGGTGCATCTGCCGATCCGCGAAGCACGCCTGCATCGGGCTGCGGCCATTTGAGCTGCAGGCTGGTTCAAGGGACCATAATGGTGGCGTCCCATGTCGTTACGCACATTCACTATCCGTACAGGAGAGCACCATGATCAAGTCAGGAATTGACCAGGACGCCATCATCAGCATGTTTTCACAGGCTACCGCCAAACAGGGCGAGGCCTTGCGCAAGGCCGTTGGCGACGCAACGCTCAAGGCGCTGCAGGGCCGCGAACTGTCGATGGAAAACATCCGCAAGGTGCTCAAGTCGGTGACCGAGGCCAGTTCGGCGGGCGCCGCCATGAACCCGGCCGGCAAGGTCGATATCGAGGCCATGTTGTCCAAGGCCTTTGCAGGTATGGATGCCGCGTTGTTGCAGGCGGTGCAGGCCAATCGCAAGGCGCTGGAGCAGTTCGCCAGCCAGGGCGTTGACATGCAGAGCAAGCAGATGCAGAGCGCGTTGTCCAACGTCGAAAAAATGGAGGATGTTTTGTTCGCCACCGTCAGCAAAGCCGTCAAGGACGCCAGTGGTCCGATGCAGGGACCGTGGGATCAGGTGCTGTCTGCGATGAAGCTCAGTGGCACCCAGACCGGCAGCCAGGCGCAGGTCGCCATCGAGCAACTGATGGCACAGTCGCGCGATGCGATGCGCAGCAGTCGCGCCAGCAGCGTGAAGGCCGCGCAAGCCATGCTCGACAGTTATTCGGCACTCGTCAGCGGTGTGCTGATCGGCATGTCCGAGGGTTTGTCACAAGGCGGGTCGGGTTCCGCAGGTGAGGGACGTGCCCGCAAGAAATAGCTTGCCGATCGATCTGCGTGACTGGCCGGACGGCCGGCACCGTGTTTCGATTCCGGAGGCGATATCCATCTCTGCGGCGCTGCTGCGGCGGTCCTGTTGCCTGCTGCTCGCCTGGTTGTGCCTGGCGCTGCCATCCCATGCGGCCGGCTTCGAGGATACGCTGGCGCAGCGCCTGCTGGCCTGCACCGGCTGCCACGGAGAGAATGGCCGGGCCGAGGGCAATGTGTACTTTCCCCGCATCGCCGGCAAGCCAGCCGGTTACCTGCTCAACCAGTTGCGCAATTTCCGCGATGGCCGGCGCAATTACGCATTGATGACCAGCATGGTCGAGTTTCTGGACGACGCCTATCTGCAGGAAATTGCGCAGTACTTCTCCGCGCTCGATCTGCCGTATCCGGCGCCGCCGCCGTTGGCGTTGACACCCGATCAGCAGGCACAGGCGCGCAGGCTGGTCACGCATGGCGATCCGGTGCGCGACATCACCGCCTGCAGCACATGCCACGGCCCGGCTCTGACCGGTTTCGCGCCGCATGTTCCGGGTTTGCTGGGCCTTCCGCGCGATTACATCAATGCCCAGCTCGGCGCCTGGAAAACCGGTCAGCGACGTACCCATGGGCCCGATTGCATGGCGACCATCGCCAAGGCGCTGAGCAGTGGTGAAGTCGCACTGATCAGTCAGTGGTTGTCGGCGCAGCCGCTGCCGCCCGATACCCATGCCGTAGCCGGTTTGCCTGCCGGTGTGGCTGCCGCTCCGCGACCGGTTTGCGCGAGCGCACCGGAACTGGCGAGGGGACGATGATGCGGCCCCAGCAGCTTCGCATGCGCCAGCACATCCGCACTTTGCATGCAGGGGCGCGTGCATGACGCGTCGCATCGGATTGCTGAGCCTGGCCGGCATCGTCGCGGCCGCCGTGCTGGTGCTGGGATGGTGGTGGCTGGCAGGAACGCACAGGGCGCAGGCGCCTGGCGTCGCGCATACGGAGCCACTGGCAGTGCGGGTAGCCAAGGGGGCTTATCTGGCCAGGGCCGGCAACTGCATGAACTGCCACACGCGCCAGGGTGGTGAGCCCTACGCCGGCGGACGCGCGATAGAGACGCCCTTTGGCATTGTGTATTCCAGCAACCTGACACCTGATCGGACCCACGGCATCGGCAACTGGACCTCGGTGGACTTCTGGCGCGCCCTGCACGAAGGCCGGGCGCCGGGCGGGCGGCTGCTGTACCCGGCTTTCCCGTACACCAGCTTCACCCAGGTCAACCAGGACGATGCCGACGCCTTGTTTGCCTATCTGCGCAGCCTGCCGGCGGTGCGCCAGCCCAACCGTGACCATGCGATGCGCTGGCCCTACGATTCGCAACTGGCACTGGCAGCCTGGCGTTCGCTGTATTTCACGCCGGCTGTGTTCCAGAAGGATGTGACACACGACGAACAGTGGAACCGGGGTGCCTATCTGGTTCGAGGTCTGGGCCACTGCAACGCCTGCCATGCATCGCGCAATCTCCTGGGCGCCGTCGATGATCGTCTCGCGTTGGCTGGCGGGACGATGCCGATGAACAACTGGTATGCACCCTCCCTGTTGCAGCCGACAGAGGCCGGCCTGGCCAGCTGGGAGATCGGCGACATCGTGCGCCTGCTCGGCAGCGGACAGGCCAACAACGCCACGGTGATCGGACCGATGGCCGAGGTCGTCTTTCACGGCACCCAACACCTTACACAGGGCGATCTGGCTGCGATGGCGATATATCTCAAGAGCTTGCCGCAGGAGGCGCCTGCCAGCGCCAGTTCCACCGGAGCCGCGACATCGACGCAAGGTGCAGAAATCTACGAGGCCCGTTGTGCGCAGTGCCACGGCAAGAATGGCGAGGGTGTGCCCGGTGCGTATTCCGCGCTCGCAGGCAATCGGGCGGTGCTGATGCAAAACACGGCCAACCTGGTGCAGGTGGTGCTGCACGGGGGATTTGCGCCGTCAACACAGGGCAATCCGCGGCCGTTCGGCATGCCACCTTACAAGCTGGTGCTCGATGACAAATCGGTGGCCGCTGTGCTGACCCATGTCCGGTCATCCTGGGGTAACCAGGCGGCGGCCGTCAGGGAGTTCGATGTGAGCCGGTACCGCGCAACCGACAAGCCTTGACCGTGGCCCAGGCCAGGCCACCCTTCAATGTCTACCGGGAGGGGCGATGTAGTGGGAAATGGCTGAAGTGACCGCGCCCCAGCTGCGCCAGGCAAAAAAGCCGCGCTGGACCCAGCGAAAGACCGTGCGCGGACGCAGCACGATTACCGCGCCAACAGCCACCGCCACGGCCAGCGGATGCTCGAGCGCCGTGCGTTTGCATTGTGCGGCGACCTCACCCACCCGGTCGCCAAAGTTCAGCAAACGGGCAATGGGTTGTGTCTGCGTGACCAGCGAGGCGCGCTGGTTGGCAATGCGTTCGAGCAGCCGACCGCGTTGCTGCTGCAGTTCAATCAGGCGTTGTTGCATGGCCAGAGGCTGCCTTGAGGCGGCGCAGGTCTTCCTGTAATTCCGTCAGCGAGCTTGCGAATGTGGACTCGGGACGCTGGACCATTGCCATCAGCGAGCGGTAGGCCCACCAGGCAGCGGCGCCGAACAATGCGATACACAAGGCCAGAATGCCGAGTCTGAACTCCCACAACCAGAGTGTCAGCAAGCTGGTCGCCAGCAATGCAACGATCAGCATCGCAAACATCAAAGCCTGCGCCAGCAGCAACATGCGCAGCACGCGCAGTTTTTCGATCTCGAACTCGTTGCCCAGCAGTTCGAGACGGGTTTGCGCAATGGCCAGCAATGTGCTGGCCATGGTTCGGACGCTTTCCGTGAGGCTTGCGCGTCCTCCTGATGTGGCCATGCTGTCGCAGACGTTGGTCGATCAGACCGGCGTGGCGGTTCAGCGGCGGCCCAGGATCAGGCCGACCAGCAGACCGACACCGGCAGCAACGCCGATCGCTGTCCAGGGAGACTCATGGACATACACGTCGGTGGCGCGCGCCGCAGCCCGGGTCTTGTCCACCAGAACGGTCTCGGCTTCGCGCAGGCGCGCGCGCGCGCCTTGCAGTCGGTCTTGAATGCGTGCGCGCAGACTGGCTACTTTTTCGCCCGCTTGATCGGCCGTCGCGTGGAGCATGTCTTCTGCGTCGGCGATGACTGATTTCATGTCGGACACCAGCTGCTGTTGCTCGCTGATGGTGGCGTCGTTGTTTTCCATGAAAGGCTCCTTGATGATTGCAGATTGACGGGACTAGGGTACCAGATCGCTATATGGAACCGATCTGGCCGCGTTTCAAGCCCTGCGATTCGGGCGTTATTCAAATGGTGTCCTTGTGGCTACTTCCTGGCTGCGGGGGGCGCCGGCAGTGGCAGGCCTGCGCGTTGCATGGCCGCACGCAGGCGATCCGGGTAGTCGCTGATGATGCCGTCCACGCCCCAGCCAATCAGCCGGTCCATTTCGGCCGCCTCGTTGACGGTCCAGGGGATGACCTTGAGCCCGAGTTGCTGCGCTGCTTTCACTTTGCCGGCATCGAGGTTCTGGACGTTCGGCGACCACACAGCGCCACCAGCAGCCTTGATCAAGTGGGCGGTAGACCGGTGGGCGCGCCAGGAGAAGCCGGCGGTCATCACCGGATGGAGGACATTGTTCTGTCGCGGATGCTCGACCGTGATGTAGACGGTGCTGATCGACGGCTCGACTTGCTGCACCCGTTGCAGGGTGCGCCAGTCAAAGCTGATGATGCGCACCCGCTCCGTCATGCCGGCCTGCCGGACGACGGCCAACAGGCGATCGACGAACTCCGGCACGTCGACGGTTTCGTCCGGGCGGTCTGGATGGATCTTGGTCTCGATCGCGAACTGCACCGTGTTCGCGCCCAATGCCTTGACGCGCTCGAACAAGGCGGCCAGCGTGGGAACCCGCTCGCCGTCACGTGCCTGCTGCGTGGCAAGAGGGCGGGCATAGTCGCTGGACGGATCGAGCCGGCCAACGTCGTAACTCTGCAATTGGGCCAGTGTCAACGACCGGATCAGCGGGCCTTTGCCGGTGAGCCAGCGGCCGCTGGCGTCGCGTGTCAGCGCCGGGTTGAGCGCCGAATCATGCGAGATCACGGGCACGCCGTCGGAGGTGATCGCGATGTCGAGTTCGAGCGTCGTTACGCCGATCGCCAGCGCGTGTTCGAACCCGGCCAGCGTGTTCTCTGGCAGCAAGCCCCGGGCACCGCGGTGACCCTGCAGTTCGAACGCCGATGCCGGCACCACGAGCGCCAGCAATCCGGCCAGCAGCAGTCGGCGGGCGCCCGCGAACAGGGGATTCTGGACAATGTCGACCATACAGCCTCCTTGCCGCACAAGCGTCAATCTGCCGGACCTGACGGCCAGCCAGCGCTGCCACCCGCCTGTTTGCCGGCACGGCAGGGCTCAATGCCCCAGGATCTTGGACAGGAAATCCTTGCTGCGTTCGTTCTGCGGGTTGTTGAAGAAGTCGTGCGGATTGTTCTGCTCGACGATCTGGCCCTGGTCCATGAAGATGACCCTGTCGGCGACCGCCTTGGCGAACCCCATTTCATGCGTCACGCACAACATGGTGATGCCCTGGTCGGCCATCTCCACCATCACGTCCAGCACTTCCTTGATCATTTCCGGGTCGAGCGCGGAGGTGGGCTCATCGAACAACATGATCTTGGGGGTCAGGCACAAGGCACGCGCAATGGCAACCCGCTGCTGCTGACCGCCGGAGAGTTGCAACGGGTATTTGCCTGCCTGCTCGGCAATCCGCACCCGTTCGAGCTGGGCCATGGCCTTGGCCTCGGCTTCCTTCTTGGGAATCTTGCCGACCCACATCGGTGACAGTGTCAGGTTCTCGAGCACGGTCAGGTGGGGAAACAGATTGAACTGCTGGAACACCATGCCGACCTTCTTGCGCACGCCGTCGACGGCCTTGACGTCGTCCGTCAATTCGACACCGTCGACGACCAACCGGCCTTCCTGGTGTTCTTCGAGCCGGTTGATGCAGCGGATCAGCGTCGACTTGCCGGACCCTGACGGCCCGCAGATGACGATGCGCTCGCCTTGCGCCACACTCAGATCGATATCGCGCAGGACGTGAAAATTATTGCCATACCACTTGTTGAGCTTGTCGAAGACGATGATCGGTTCTGCCATGTTTGGTCCAGTTGAAATTGCTTGAAAGCGGGGGTCGTGGCCGGTGATCAGCGCGCCTTGCCCTTGTTGACCTGCTTCTCGACCCAGATGCTGTAGCGGGACATGGAAAAGCAGAAGGCGAAATAGATCATTGCAATGAACAGGTAGCCCTCGATCTTGAACGGACGCCAGTTGGCATCGGAATTGAGTGCGATACCCAGCGCGCCGGTCAACTCGTACAGACTGACGATGGTCACCAGCGACGTATCCTTGAACAGGCTGATGAAATTGTTCATGATGCTGGGTACCACCATCGCCAAGGCCTGCGGCAGCACGATCTTGTACTGGGTCTGCCAGTAGGACAGGCCCAGCGTGGCGGCAGCCTCGATCTGTCCCTTGGGGATCGCCTGCAGGCCGCCGCGTATCACCTCGGCCATATAGGCGGCGGCGAACAGCGTGATCCCGACGATCACCCGCACCAGCACGTCGATCGACACGCCTGCCGGCATGAACAGCGGAAACATGAACGAGGCCATGAACAGCACCGAGATCAGCGGCACACCGCGGATCAGCTCGACGTAGACGGTACAGACGGTGCGGATCGCCGGCAGCGCTGAACGGCGCCCCAGGGCCACGACCATGGCGATCGGAAAAGCCATCATCATCGACAGCGTCGACAACATGATGGTCAGCGGCAGGCCACCCCATCGGTCGGTCTCGACCTTTTCCAGGCCGGCAAAGCCACCGTACATCACCGCAAAGAAGAACGCCAGCACAGCAATCCAGGCTGGCAGCAGCCAGGCTTTCCAGAACGCGCGGGTACAGCTGCCGATCAGCATGGCCAGCATGACACTGGTGGCAAGCAGTGGGCGCCACTGGTCGTCGTAAGGATACCGCCCGAAAATGATGATGCGGTACTTCTCGGCCACGACGCCCCAGCAGGCGCCGACACCGTCGACCCGGCAGGCGTCATAGTTGGGCAACCAGACGGCACGCAAGACAGCCCAGCTGAAAAATTGCGGAAGAATCCACAGCAGGGCGGCCAAAACAACGATGGACATCAGTCCGGTGGTCAGGTCGCCGAACAGGTTGATACGAACCCATGCAATCGGTCCCTCAGTCGGGTTGGGTGCCTTGCGCGCGGCGATGGGCTGGAATGTTTGTGCGGTCATGGTTTGGCGCCGATCAGCGTTCCTTGATGGCTGAACGGGCGTTGTACCAGTTCATCAGCAAGGAAGTGGACAAGGAGGTTGTCAGGTAGACCAGCATGACGATGGCGATCGCCTCGACCGCGCGACCGGTCTGGTTCAGCGAAGTATTGGCAATCGACACCACGTCCGGATAACCGATCGCCACTGCCAGCGAGGAGTTCTTGGTCAGATTCAGGAACTGGTTGGTGACCGGCGGAATGATCACGCGCAGTGCCTGCGGCAAAGTCACCAGGCGCATCACCTGGCGCGGGTGCAGTCCCAGCGCCGCAGCCGCTTCGCCCTGGCCCTGTGCGACGGACTGGATGCCCGAGCGCACGACCTCGGCGACGAATGCTGCGGTGTACATGGTCAGTCCGAGCAGCACCGCCAGAAATTCCGGAGTCAGGGCGCCACCATGTTCAATCGAGAAATCGCCCTTGATCGGGAAATTGAATTCCAGCGGTGCGCCAGCCAGCCACCAGGCCAACACGCCGGTAACAAGAAAGATGGCGAGCGGCAGCCAGAACATGCTGCGCGGCTGGCCGGTTTCTTCGAACTTGCGAACCGCCCACTTGCGATAACCCATGGCGAAAAACGCACCGGCCACCAGGCCCAGCGCACCCCACAGATGGCCGGACTCCCAGATCGGCTTGGGGAAAACCAGGCCACCCTTGGCCAGGTACATCGGGCCGATCTGCCAGGCGTCCTGGACATAGGGCAAGGACTCGGTCAGCAACAGGTACCACATCAGCAACTGCAGCAGAATGGGTACGTTGCGGAAGGTCTCGACATAGGCGTAGCAGATGCCCCGCACCAGGGCATTGCGCGAAAAGCGACCCACGCCGATCAGGGTTCCCAGAATGGTAGTGAGGATGATGCCGATGATGGCAACCCGCAAAGTGTTGACGATGCCGACCGCATAGGCTTTCCAGTATGGAGAGGCCGAGTCGAATGGAAACAGACTCTCGCCGATGTCGAAACCGGCCGAATCCCAGAGGAAGTCAAACCCGCTCTGGATGCCACGCGCCTGCATGTTGATCAGCGTGTTGTGGGCCAGGAACCAGACGCCGAGCGCCACTGCGCCGATGGCCAGCATCTGGTAGACCACACCTCTGAACGCCTGGCTTCGCCAGGACCAGCTTTTTTTCTTCTTGTTTGGAGATTTTTCAGTCATGCGCAGTGCTTTTCAAACAGCGCCAGGCGCCGCGACAACAAAAATGCCACCGCCGGGAAACGCAGAACGCTCCGGCAGTGGCATTTTCAGGAACCGGACTTGACGATCAGCGTGCCGGGTACGGGTACATCAGGCCCCCTTTGTTCCACAGGTTGTTCAAGCCGCGTGGCAGGTTCAGTGCAGTCTTGGGGCCCAGATTGCGATCGTAGCTCTCGCCGTAGTTGCCGACGGCCTTGACGGCGCGTGCCAGCCATTCCTTGTCCAGGCCCAGCAGCTTGCCGGTGTCTTCGTTACCACCGCCGAGCAGGCGCTGCACGACAGGGTCATCGCTGGACTTCATCTTGTCGACGTTGGCCTGGGTGATTCCATATTCTTCGGCTTCCATCAGGCCATATTGCACCCATTTGACGATGGAGAACCACTCGTCGTCGCCACGGCGCACCATGGGGCCCAGTGGCTCCTTGGAAATCAGCTCCGGCAGGATCACGTGTTCCGTCGGATCCTTGGCTTCCTTGCTGCGCACCGAAGACAGGCCCGATGCGTCGGTCGTGTAGGCAATGCAACGGCCGGAGAAGTAGGCGCTGGTGGCGGCTTCGACCTTCTCGAACACGACCGGCTTGAGATTCAGGTTGTTGGCCTTGGAATAGTCGGTCAGGTTCTTCTCGGTCGTGGTGCCGGACTGCACGCAGACGGTCTGGCCCTTGAGTTGCTTGGCGCTTTTCAACTTGGTGCGCGTGGGCACCATGAATCCCTGGCCATCGAAGTAGTTCACGACTGTAATTTCCAGGCCCAGAGACGCATCGCGCGACAGCGTGAAGGTGGTGTTGCGCGCCAGCACGTCAATCTCGCCGGACTGCAGTGCGGTGAAACGCTGCTGTGCGGTCAGAGGGACGTATTTGACCTTTTCTGCGTCACCCAGCGTGGCGGCTGCCAGTGCCTTGCATACATCGATGTCGAGTCCGGACCATTTGCCGGTCGAGTCTGCAGCAGCAAATCCGGCCAGGCCGGTATTGACACCGCAAACGATCTGGCCGCGTGCCTTGATCGCGTCAACGGTCTTGCCGGCATGTGCTGGCATGGTGATCATGGCGCTTGCCGCGGTGATGGCTGCGACTGCAAATTTGAATCCTGTGCTTTTCATATGTTCCAACTCCTAACTCCGTTTATGTGGTTGCTGGCATATGGTGCGCGCATATACCTGCGGCACCACGGAGCCAACCTGTAATTTACATTTGCCAGCCTCGGAGTGCATTGGGGTTTACGCTGCCAACTCATGCAAAGCGCGCATAACCCCAATCTGGTGCAATCCCGAAGAAGCACAGGCGCAGTGAGCAGGATCCATGCCCGCGTGTACTGGCGGTGCCGGCCAGGTGCAAAAGCCGGGTGTTCGAAACTATGGCCGGCTGCCCGGCCAAGGCCTCAGATATAACCGACAGTGGGCTTGACGTGGCGCATGTGCAGCGACATGCCCAGCGCAGCCATGTGGTTCTGGTTGCGTCCCAGGATCTCCTGCGACAAGGGCAGGAACCGGGTTTCCTCGAAGCTTGCGTGCGCGTGGTATTCGTTGACCATCTGCTGCACTGCGACCGAATCGAGTTCGGCGTCATGCCCCCTGGAAATCTGCTTGAGCTGGGGTTTGATCCGTGCCCACCAGCCCTCGATCTGGCGATGCTCTGTCGTCAGCCGCTCGACCATGGCGCTGACGTGGTCTCGCTCCTTGCCGCTGGCCGCACTTTGCAATACGGCTGGAAACAACTCGCGCTCCTCCTCAGCGTGATGCTCGAGGATGACGGAGTCAAAGAATTGCAGCATGTCCCCGGCAAGCTTGCGGGCGCGCTGGACCGGCGCCATCAGCGCCGGCAGTTCGCCCAGTGCGTCGAGGTGGCTGATGATGCCCACGTGGCATTGAGAGAAATTGGCAATCGGTGCATCGTTGCCACCGGCTTTTGCAGGTTTGTCGGAGGGACTCATGGGCGGCTCCAGATTCAGCAGCGGGTTGGCCATTGTGAGGTCATGCCTGCGCTGACGATTTGACCATCGTCAGCAACCATGCGCAAGAGAAAGGGCGCGCACAGGCGCGCCTATTGCACCAGCGGCGTGTCGGCGGCGTCGAGGTCGATACCGACGATGCTGGCCTGGCCCGCCAGCAATTGCAGATACTGGCGCAAGCCTGTTGTGAAGCTTTGCTGCCGCAGGGCCATCGCGACCGCGCCGCGCACCGCTTCAAACGGCCTTTCCTGGCCCGCTTCACGGGCCAGCACTTCGACCACATGCAGGCCAAAGCGGCTATGCAGCATGCGCGGCAGGACACCGACCTGGTTCTGGCCGAACAATTCACGCGCCAGTTCAGGTGCAAGCTCATCGCGCTTGAGCCAGCCCAGGTCGCCGCCATCGGCGCCACTGGGGCAGTTGGAGAATTCGCGCGCCGAACGCGCAAAGCCTTCGCTGGCCGTGCCGTCGTGGCAACGCACGTCGAGCAGGCAGGTCTCTGCCCGGTTGCGCAGCGCCACGATGTCCATGCCCTGGGTCAATGCAAAAAGGATGTGCCGCATGTGGATGCGTTCGCCATCCTGGTAACGCGCCGCGTGCGCCTGGAAATGGCGCAGGCAGGCTTCTTCCGAGGGCTCGGGCACCACGACTTCCTGTGCGATCAACTGGTCGATGGCGGCGCTGGCGGCCTCGCTGACAACGCCGTCGGCAGTCGGAAGGTCCTGCTCATCCAGCAACTTGGCGGCGATGGCGGCCTGGCGCAGCAACTCGCTGCAGGCGCGCTGGCGCAGTGTTTCCACGTCTGGCGTCTCGCCGCCCAGGTGCAGGGCGACGCCATTGACCGAAGCCACCGGATCGGTGGCGGTCGCGACGTCGGCGTCGTGGGAACCGGTTGTGTCGGTTTGCATGATGCGTTACTCCTGATCAGACGCGCGCGCCGGGCTGGCGCGGCTGGTTGTGGTCGGCCGGCAGATTGATGCGCCGGCTACGGACGACCTGGTGCGGTCGAAACAGGAAAGCGACGGTGGCGAAGCCGCTCCATACATGCACCAGCCGGCTGAACGGAAACAGCAGGAAGATCGTCATGCCGAACACGATATGAAACAGATAGGGCCATGGCAAGGCGCTCAGCGCGGTGGCATCGACCGGCCTGAGCGTCACGATGCGTTGCGCCCAATCGGCCAGTATCAGCATCGTGCTTCCGTCGGCATGCTGGTACGAGAACGGCAACGTGATCATCCCGACAACGAGTTGCACCCAGAGGATCACCAGAACGGCAATGTCGGTGCGGTGGCTGGTCAACCGGATGCGAGGGTCGAATATGCGCCGGTACAGCAACATTGAAAGACCGACAAAACACACCAGTCCCGCTATACCGCCTGCTACAACAGCCATCATCTGCTTGGTGGCCGCAGTCATGAACACGCCATAGACGGCGTGCGGCGTGAAAAGCCCGACCATATGGCCGAAAAACAGGAACAGGATGCCGAAGTGGAAAAGGTTGCTGCCCCAGCGCAGGAGGCCGGCGCGAAGCAGCTGCGACGAGTCGCTCTTCCACGTGTACTGGTTCTGGTCAAAGCGGATCAGGCTTCCGAGCAGGAACACCGTGAAACAGACATAGGGGTAGACCTGGAAAAGAAAACCATGCAATGCACTCATGACGACGCTCCTTGGTGCGGTTGGTTGGTGCGAACAATATGGATCGGTTGCGGCTGGCCAGGGCTGGCCTGGCCCTTGGTCGAACAGCCGTCGAACACCGGTGGTTCAGCCCAGATCTCATCGAGGTCTTCTTCCACCGGCAGCTTGACCGCCGCTGCCTTTTCACCAGCCAGGTCGAGCAGGGCGCCCAGAATGCTGGCGTACGGACTGCGATGCTTGTGCAAAGCGTTGAAGATGGCGTTGAAGATATGTGCCATCTCGGACAGGAAGGCATGCGCCTCGGCTGGCGGCTGGGTCGAGACGAATTCCAGCACGGCCGGCAGGTAGTCCGGCAGTTCGCCTTCGGCCAGGTAAAGGCCGGCTTTCTCGTAGGTCTGCGCCAGATCGATCATGGCCGGACCCCGGTCGCGCGAGTCTCCGTGCACGTGTTCGAACAGATGCAGCGAAGTCGCACGGCCCCGGTCGAACAACGATACGAATTCGGCCTCGTTGGCCAGCACGTCGCGTCGCGCCAGGGTGTACAACAGGGCGTCGAGTTCGGCCAGCCGCGATGCTGACAGCGCCTGCTCCCGGTGCAGCACTTCCCCGATGCCGGGAATGAAGCTGCGCAGTTCGGCGTCGGGATACGACAGCAGCGTGGCCAGCGCACGCAGCGTCAGCGACGCCGAAGCGGGGGAAGATTTCTTGCCGAACATGTTCATACCTCCGCCCGGATCGGGATCGTGCGCTTCTTCTCGCTGCCAAACAGGCTGGTTTCGCTGGTGCCTTCAGAGCAGCCGTTGCCGAAGCTGAAGCCACAGCCGCCGCGCACATTGAAGGTGTTCTCGGCGTATTCGCGGTGGGTCGTGGGGATGACGAAGCGGTCCTCGTAGTTGGCGATGGCCATCACCTGGTACATCTCCTCGACCTCCGCCTGCGTGATGCCGACCTGCGCGAGCACAGCCGCGTTATGCCGCTGCTCCACATGCTTTTCGCGCTGGTAGGCACGCATCGCCAGCATGCGTTCGAGTGCGCGCACCACCGGCACGGTGTCGCCTGCGGTCAGCAGGTTGGCCAGGTACTTGACCGGAATCCGCAGCTGGTTGACATCGGGAATTTCGCCATTGGCGCCGACATGGCCGGCATTGGCGGCGGCCGAGATCGGTGACAGCGGTGGTACGTACCAGACCATCGGCAAGGTACGGTATTCCGGGTGCAGCGGCAGTGCCACGCGCCATTGCACCGCCATCTTGTAGACCGGGCTGTTGCGCGCAGCGTCCATCCACTTGTCGGGGATGCCATCGATACGCGCCTGTTCGATCACCTTGGGGTCAAACGGGTCCATGAAGATGTCGAGTTGGGCCTGGTACAGGTCACGGTCGTGCTCCACGCTGGCGGCCTCCTGGATCCGGTCTGCGTCGTACAGCAACACGCCGAGATAACGGATCCGGCCGACACAGGTCTCCGAGCACACGGTCGGCTGCCCGGCTTCGATGCGCGGGTAACAGAAGATGCACTTTTCGGCCTTGCCGCTTTTCCAGTTGTAGTAGATCTTCTTGTACGGGCAGCCCGATACACACATGCGCCAGCCGCGGCACTTGTCCTGGTCGATCAGCACGATGCCGTCTTCTTCGCGCTTGTAGATCGAACCCGACGGGCAGGATGCGACACAGGCGGGGTTCAGGCAGTGTTCGCACAACCTGGGCAGGTACATCATGAAGGTGTTCTCGAACTGACCGTAGATATCCTTCTGGATGTCGTCGAAGTTCTTGTCCTTGCTGCGCTTGGAGAATTCGCCGCCCAGGATTTCCTCCCAGTTCGGTCCCCAGACGATCTTGTCCATCTGCTTGCCGGTGATCAGGCTGCGCGGACGGGCGGTCGGCGTAGCCTTCATTTCGGGCGCGGCCTGCAGGTGGGCATAGTCGAACGTGAACGGCTCGTAGTAATCGTCGATCTCCGGCAGATTGGGGTTGGCGAAGATGCGCATCAGCAACTTCCACTTGGCTCCCTGGCGCGGTTCGATCGTGCCGTTGGCCTTGCGTACCCAGCCGCCGTGCCATTTCTCCTGGTTCTCCCACTCCTTGGGATAACCGATGCCGGGTTTGGTCTCGACGTTGTTGAACCAGGCGTATTCCATGCCGGGCCGGCTGGTCCAGACGTTCTTGCAGGTGACCGAACAGGTGTGGCAACCGATGCACTTGTCCAGGTTCAGCACCATGCCGATTTGGGCTCTTATCTTCATACAGATTCTCCTTGTGCCTGTGTCGGCTTGACCAGTTCTTCGCCGACCGGTGTGTCGAGCCAGTCGATCTTGTTCATCTTGCGCACCACGACGAATTCGTCGCGGTTGGTGCCGATGGTTCCGTAGTAGTTGAAGCCATAGCTGAACTGTGCGTAGCCGCCGATCATGTGGGTGGGCTTGAGCACGATGCGGGTCACCGAGTTGTGGATGCCGCCGCGCGCGCCGGTGATCTCCGAGCCCGGGGTGTTGACGATCTTTTCCTGCGCGTGGTACATCATTACCATGCCCGGCTTGACGCGCTGGCTGACCACCGCGCGCGCCGCGATCGCGCCGTTGATGTTGAACAGCTCGATCCAGTCGTTGTCCACGATGCCGGCGCTCTTGGCGTCGTCCTCGCTCATCCACACGCATGGCCCGCCGCGGCTGAGCGTGAGCATCAACAGGTTGTCGGTATAGGTCGAGTGGATGCCCCACTTCTGGTGCGGCGTGATGAAGTTGAGCTGGATTTCCTTGTTTCCGTTTGGCTTGATGTTGTGGATGCCGGCCGTGGTCTTGAGGTCGACCGGCGGACGGTAGCTCGAGAACCCCTCGCCAAACGCCAGCATCCAGGGATGGTCGAGATAGAACTGCTGGCGCCCGGTCAGCGTACGCCATGGAATCATCTCGTGCACGTTGGTGTAGCCGGCGTTGTACGAGACGGTCTCGGACTCGATGCCGCTCCAGGTCGGGCTGGAGATGATCTTGCGCGGTTGCGCCTGGATGTCGCGAAAGCGGATCTTCTCGTCTTCGCGATGGATCGCCAGGTGCGTGTGATCGCGCCCGGTCTGCTTGCCCAGCGCCTCCCAGGCCTTGACGGCGACATGGCCGTTGGTCTCGGGTGCCAGTTGCAGGATCACCTCGCAGGCATCGATGTCGGTCTCGATCCTGGGCATGCCGCAGGTCACGCCGGCGGCAGTGACGACGCCGCTGAGTTCGGCCAGCTGGCGGACCTCGGTCTGGGTGTTCCAGGCGATGCCCTTGCCGCCGTTGCCGACCTTGTTCATCAACGGGCCGAGTGCCGTGAACCGCTTGTAGACGTTCGGATAGTCGCGTTCGACCACCGCCATCTGTGGTCCGGTCTTGCCGGGAATCAGGTCGACCTCGCCTTTGGCCCAGTCCTTGACGTCGAACGGCTGCGCCAGTTCACCGGGGGTGTCGTGCATCAGCGGTGTCAGCACCAGCTCGCGCTCCACACCCAGGTGACCGACGCAGATTTTGCTGAATTTCTTCGCAAAACCCTTGTAGATGTCCCAGTCGCTGCGCGATTGCCAGGCCGGATCGACCGCAGTCGACAGTGGGTGGATGAACGGGTGCATGTCGCTGGTGTTGAGGTCATTCTTCTCGTACCAGGTGGCGGTCGGCAACACGATGTCGGAATACAGGCAGGTGGTGCTCATGCGGAAGTCGAGCGTGACCAGCAGGTCCAGCTTGCCTTCGGGTGCCTTGTCGTGCCATACGACCTCGGTCGGCTTGGCCTCATCCTTCCCTAGGTCCTTGCCCTGCACACCGTGGCTGGTGCCCAGCAGGTGCTTGAGGAAGTATTCATGTCCCTTGCCGCTGGAGCCCAGCAAATTGGAGCGCCAGATGAACATGTTGCGCGGCCAGTTGTCGGGGTGGTCCGGGTCGGTGCAGCTCATCTTGAGCGAACCGTCCTTGAGCGCCTTGACCGCGTAGTCCTTGGCCTCCATGCCGGCCGCCGCGGCGTCGCGCACGACCTGCATCGGGTTGGTCTGCAGCTGGGGCGTCGATGGCAACCAGCCCATGCGTTCGGCGCGCACGTTGTAGTCGATCATGCTGCCGCCGTAGATCTTCTTGTCGGCCAGTGGCGAGACCACTTCTTCCATTGTCAGCTTTTCGTAGCGCCACTGGTCGGTATGGGCATAGAAGAAGCTGGTGCTGTTTTGCTGGCGCGGCGGGCGGATCCAGTCCAGCGCGAACGCCAGTGCGGTCCAGCCGGTTTGTGGGCGAAGCTTCTCCTGCCCCACATAGTGCGCCCAGCCACCACCACTCTTGCCGATGCAGCCGCACATCATCAGCATGTTGATGATGCCGCGGTAGTTCATGTCGCAGTGGTACCAGTGGTTCATCGCCGCGCCGATGATGACCATCGACCGGCCCTGTGTCTTGTGGGCGTTTTCGGCAAACTGGCGCGCCACCGTGATCAGCTGTTCGCGTGGCGTTCCGGTGATGCGCTCCTGCCATGCGGGCGTGTACGGGGTGTCGTCGTCGAAGTCCCGGGCCGCCATTTCGCCGGTCAGGCCGCGCGCGACACCATAGTTGGCGACCTGCAGGTCGAACACCGTGGCCACCAGGGCCTCGCGCTTGTCGCCGTCCTTGCCCAGCGAGATGCGCGCCACAGGAACGGTGCGGACCAGAACGTCGTTCGCGGCGTCTCCGCTGTTGTTGTGCGAGAAGTTGGGTGTGGTTATGCCGCCGAAATAGGGGAATCCGACCTTGGCCGTTTCCATGCCGCTCGCATCGCCTTCCATGACCGACAGGCGCAGCTTGACATCCTGGCCATGGCGGGCTTCCTTGGCCTCCAGGTTCCACTGGCCTTCGTCGGCGCGGCCATCCGGGCCCCAGCGGAATCCGATGGCGCCGTTGGGCAGCACCACCTTGCCGCTGTCATCGAACGCAACCGTCTTCCATTCCGGGTTGTTGGCCTGGCCGAGTTTGCCGTTGAAGTCCGATGCACGCAGATAACGGTCGGGCACCATGATCTTGGTTCCGTCCGGCTGGGTGTGTTCCTTGAGCATGACCAGCATCGGCATGTCGGTGTAGCGCCGCACATAGTCGTCGAAGTAGGCGCTGCGCTCACCTTTGTCGGGAAAGTAGAACTCCTTGAGGATCACATGGCCCATCGCCATCGCCACTGCCGCATCGGTACCCTGCTTGGGGTGCATCCAGATGTCGGAGAGCTTGGCGACTTCGGAATAGTCAGGCGTGACCGCCACTGTCTTGGTGCCCTTGTAGCGGACTTCCGTGAAGAAGTGTGCGTCCGGTGTGCGCGTCTGCGGCACGTTCGAGCCCCAGGCGATGATGAAGCTGGAGTTGTACCAATCGGCCGATTCGGGAACGTCGGTCTGTTCGCCCCAGACCTGCGGGCTGCTCGGGGGCAGGTCACAGTACCAGTCGTAGAAACTCAGGCAGACACCGCCGATCAGGCTCAGGTAGCGGCTGCCGGCGGCGTAGCTGACCATCGACATGGCCGGGATCGGCGAGAAGCCGACCACCCGGTCCGCACCGTGCTTCTTGATGGTGTAGACGTTGGCTGCGGCGATGATCTCGTTGACTTCGTCCCAGGTCGAGCGGACCATCCCGCCCAGGCCGCGGATGCTCTGGTAGTCGCGCCGCTTGGCGTCATCCTGGACGATCGACGCCCAGGCGTCGACCGGATCGTGCGTCTGGCGCGCCTCGCGCCAGGTCTTGAGCAGGCGCCCGCGCACCATCGGATACTTGACGCGGTTGGCGCTGTACAGGTACCAGCTGTAGCTGGCCCCGCGCGCGCAGCCGCGTGGCTCGTGGTTGGGCATGTCCCAGCGTGTGCGCGGGTAGTCGGTCTGCTGGGTTTCCCAGGTGACGATGCCACCCTTGACATAGATCTTCCAAGAACACGAACCGGTGCAGTTCACGCCATGGGTCGAACGCACGATCTTGTCGTGCGCCCAGCGGTTGCGGTACGCATCTTCCCAGGTGCGGTCTTCACCGGTGGTGACACCAAGATCACCCGAGAAGCTCTCGCGCGGGCTGTTGAAATAGGTCAGTCGATCGAGGAAGTGGCTCATCTATGGCTCCTTGGAAATCGGGGGATAACATGCATCGCAGGGTGCAGATCGTTCATGGGTTCTTCACGTAGGCGTTCTTGCGCAGGTAGAACCACCAGTTCAGGATCAGGCACAAGGCGTAGAAGACCGCGAAGCCGTACATCGCCATCTGCGGCGTGCCGGCCTTGATCTGCTCGCCGATCACGATCGGCGCTGCGAAGGCGCCATAGGCTGCGACAGCCGACGTCCAACCCAGCACCGGGCCAGCCTGCTGGCTGTCGAAGATCATGCCGATCGAGCGGAAGGTAGAGCCGTTGCCGATGCCAGTGGCAGCGAACAACAGCATGAACAACGCCAGGAAGATGAAGAAGTATTCCTCGGGCGTTGCCGAGTTGTAGGCCTTCATCATCACGTAGCCGACCGCCACCGCAGCCACCGCCATCACCACGCACACCCACTGGGTGACGATGGAGCCACCGACCTTGTCCGAAATCCAGCCACCCAATGGGCGCGTCGCCGCGCCGACAAAGGGGCCGATCCACGCATAGGCCAGTATCGGCAACGCATTCGGATTCGCCCGCGTATGCGTCATGATTCCATTCGCGTCGGGCACGTGCATCACGTCGAAGATCACCTTCATCGACAGCGGCAGCGCCATCGAAAAACCGATGAACGACCCGAAGGTGACGATATAGAGAACCGTCATGGACCAGGTGTGCTTGTTGCGGAAGATCGCGAACTGCCTGGCTACGCCTTCCTTCATCGGGCCGAAGGCAGCGAACTTCATCACCGTGACCATCAGGATGATGTCCAGCGGGATCGCAACCCAGACGTTGAGCAGCCCCAGGCCGGTCGGTGCTGGCAGGTACAGCCAGAGCATGAAGATCGATGGCACAAACGCGAGCGTGTACAGGTAGACGATCTTCGAGAACGCGACCAGCGTGTTGCCGGTGTCCGGCGAGATCGTCTTGAGGTTGTTCATCCCGAACCAGCACAGGATCGACAACGGCACGAGTGACAGAACCCAGGCAAAGCCCGCGTTCTGGATCCAGGTCGAGGTGCCGGCATCGATCTTGCCGAAGATCCAGCCGCTTTCCTTGATCAAGGTTGCCGGGCTGCCGCCGATCGCGCCGAAGATGCTCACCGTCATGACCAGCGGGATGACGATCTGCATCGTCGTTACGCCGAAATTGCCCAGACCGGCGTTCAGGCCCAGCCCGGTGCCCTGTAGCCGCTTCGGGAAGAAGCCGCTGATGTTGGACATCGACGAGGCAAAGTTGCCGCCGCCGACACCGCACCACAACGCCATCAGCTGGAAGGCCCACAACGGCCAGTCCTTGTGCTGCAGCACGATGCCGGTGCCCAGCGCCGGTGCGAGCAGCATCGCCGTCGTCAGGAAGATCACGTTGCGTCCACCCGCGAGCCGGATCAGGAACGACGCCGGGATGCGCATCGTGGCGCCGGCGATGCCGGCGATCGCCGTCAGCGTGAAGAGTTCGGCCTGGGTGAACGGAAAACCGAGATTGAGCATCTGCACCGTGATGATTGCCCACATGCCCCAGACGGCAAAGCCGCATAACAGCGCAGGAATCGAGATCCAGAGGTTGCGGTAGGCGATCTTCTTGCCGGTGGTTTCCCAGAAGGTTTCGTCCTCCGGGCGCCAGTCGACGATGTCGGCCCCACCTCCGGTGGAGGGGGACACCGCGCGGGTATTGCTGGTTGTTTTCATGTGCTTCCTTGTGCTGGCAGACTCAGCCGCCGAGAGAGAATTGGGTGGCGTTCCTGCCCATCAGTTCGGTGCGACGCACCTCGGTCCAGTACATCCAGATCAGCGAGATCCAGACCACGCCGTACATCAGCATGAAGGCACTGGAGCGGATGCCGGTGATGTCCATCAGCCCGCCGAACATGATCGGCAGCACGAAGCCGCCCAATCCGCCGGCCAGGCCGACGATGCCGCTGACGGCACCAATATTGGCGGGGTATTCATCGCTGATGTACTTGAACACGCTGGCCTTGCCGAAGGCCCAGGCAATGCCCAGTACGAACATCAGGATCGTGAAGGCGTAGACATTCAGGCCGATATGGAAGGTGGTGGGACCGTTCACGGTGGTGACCGTGAAGTCAGTCTGCGGATACGACAGCAGGAACAGGCAGATCCAGCTGACCCACAAGACCCACCAGGTCACCGCATGGGCACTGTATTTGTCCGACAACCAGCCGCCGCCGGCGCGCAGTACGCCGCCGGGCAGGGAAAAACACGCCGCCAGCAGGGCTGCGGCACGGATGTCCAGACCGTATTCACCGACGTAGTACTGCACCATCCAAAGGCTCAGGGCGACATAACCGCCGAACACGATGCTGTAGTACTGGCAATATTTGAGTACCTTGGGATCCTTGAGCAGCTTGAGCTGGTCGCTGAATCTGGTCGAAGGTGGCACCAGGTGGGCCGGATCGCTGTGGCTGAACATCCAGAACACCACCAGCGTACCCAGCATGATGGCGGCGTAGACCTGCGGCACCATGGTCCAGCCGAATGCGACCAGGATCGCCGGCGCGACAAATTTATTGACCGCCGCACCTGAGTTGCCGGCGCCGAAGATGCCCATCGCAAATCCCTGGTTGCCCTTCGGGAACCAGCGTGCGACGTAGGGTGTGCCGACCGAGAAAGAGCCGCCGGCAAGGCCAACGAACAGGCCGATCACCAGGAAATGCCAATACTGCGTTGCATAGGCCATCAGCCAGATGGCGGGAATGGTCGCTGCCATGACGCCGGCCATCACGATGCGCCCGCCATAGCGGTCGGTCCAGATGCCCAGCGGTACGCGCGACAGGGAGCCGGTAAGTACCGGCATTGCGGTCAGCAGGCCGAATTCGGTGGCGTTGAGTCCCAGGGTCTTCTTGAGCGGAATGCCGATCACGGCAAACATCATCCAGACCATGAAACAAACCGTGAAGGCAAGGGTGCTGACGATCAGCACCGACAACGCCTGTCCTTTGCGGGTCATGTGGCTACTCCTTGTGTCATGCCATGACTTTAGGATCTACCAGCCTCGGCCGCCATCCTTCAGAGGTGCAGGCCGCCCGGTGCAGAGGAACTATGGAAAGGGGTGCGTGCCTCGTTCTGAAGAACTACTGCGGCAACTATTGCCCGATTGTTTGCGCCAGATCAAAGCAGGCCACTCTCGGAAGCCATCACGGCGGCATGTACCCGCGTGGTGACGTCGAGCTTGCGCAGGATGTGCTGCACATGGATCTTGACGGTGGTCTCGGCGATCGCGAACTGGCGCGCAATCTCCTTGTTGCTGGCGCCAGCCGTCATGGCACGCAGGATGTCGAGTTCACGCGGCGTCAGCAATGCCAGTGGCGAGGTCGCGACCGGCGGACCTGCCGCATCGGCAGTGCCTGCTGCTGCATTTCGGTAGACGTTCACGAGCTTTCCGGTCATTTCCGGGGCAATCACGTTCTCGCCGGTCATGGCGAGATTGATCGCACGGGTCAGCGCATCGCCCTCCATGGTCTTGAGCAGGTAGCCACTGGCGCCATTGCGCAGCGCGGTCGCCAGGTCGTTCTCGTCTTCACTGACGGTCAGCATCAGGATGCGTGCGTTCGGCGCTGCTTCGCGCAGCGCCGGTATCGCATCGACACCGTTGACGCCGCCAAGGTGGTTGTCGAGCAGGATCAGGTCGGGCTGCAATTCCATCGCACGGCGATGTGCCTGGCTGGCATCGGCCGCATCACCAACGACCTTGTGGCGCGGGTCGCGTCCGAGCAATGCGGTCAGGCCACGGCGGAACAAGGTGTGGTCGTCGACGACCAGGATCCGGACATGGTCTGCTGACGCGGCTGCGGTGTTCATCGTGGCGACAGGTCCTCAGGCGACGACAGGGTTGTCGACGGTGGTTTTGGGCGCTGTGGCCGGCGATTGTCCAGCCGGTGGCAGCGTCAGAATCACCGAACTGCCGCGCCCCGGCACGCTGTGAATGTCGAGCGAGGCGCCAATGCGTTCGGCGCGCTCGCGCATGATGCGCAGGCCCACATGGTTGTCATTGTGGGCGTCGTCCGCATTGGAGAAACCTGTGCCGTTGTCGCGTATCTCGAAGCGCCAGCGGGGTGCCTGCTGCACGTCCAGCCATACCTGGGTGGCTGCAGCATGCTTGCGTACATTGGACAAGGCTTCCTGCACGATATGCAGCACCTGCACCTGCAGATCGGGGTCCAGAGGCATGCCTTGTCCCTCCATCTGCAGTGCCGTCGGCATCGCGCTTTGCAGCTCGAACTTGCGCAGCGTGGTCTTGAGTGCCGGCTCGATGTCCTCGGCGTTGGCACGGGTGCGGAAATGCACCAGCAGTTCGCGCACGTCGGCATAACTCTCGCGTACGCCGATGTTGATCTCGTCGAGCACCACTTTCGCCTGCAGCAGATCGTCCCGGCCCAGGGCATCCTGCATCAGCTGGACCTGGATCTTCAGAAAGGCCAGCGACTGCGCGATCGAATCATGCAATTCGCGCGCCAGAAAACTGCGTTCCTGCGACACCGCGGCTTCTTTCTCCAGCGCGGCCAGCCGGAAGTTCTCCATCGCCGCTGCCAGGTGGGCTGTCAGTGCCTCCAGCAGCGAGCGGTCGGAATCGGACACGTCGATCTGCGCGTGAAAGAACAGGTCGACCTCGCCCATCAGCCGGTCATGCAAGCGGATCGGTATCGACACGATGGTCTCGAAACCGGCCAGCGCGCAATGTTTCATGCGCCCAGGCGCCAACGAGCGGATCGGGATGACGCGCAGGCCTGGCCGGGCATCGGGCGAACCGCAATGGCAATCGCCAGCATGCACACAGTGTTCGGCTTCGACCATCTGTGTCGGCAGTCCGTCGGACGCCAGCATCAGGTAACGCAGATTGGTTTCGTCCGACCAGCGCAGTGCAACCGCATCAGCTCTGGCGATCGGCCGCAGGCGCTGCACAAAGGCCGATGTCAGCTCCTGCAGGCTGGTGGCACTGGCGACCAGGCTGGTGATGGTGTAGAGCGCCTCGAGTCGTTCGCGTTTTTCCTGCAATTCCGCGGTTTTCTCGGCGACCCGGCCCTCCAGGTTCTGGTGCACTGTCTGCACGCGTTGCGCCATGTCGTTGAAGCCGTCTGCCAGTGTGCCGAACTCATCGGTATGGGTGCTGTTCACACGGGCCGCCAGATCGCCTTCCTGCAGGCGCTGGAGTGCCTGCTTGATCTGCCCCACCGGCTCGAGCACGAACAGGTAGCCGGTAAACACGAGTACTGCGGTACCCACCACCGCCAGTGTCATTGTGAACAACTGGGCCAGATGCAGCAGCGCAGTCCATCGCGACATGTGCGACTCGATGCCGCGCACCATGGCGTCGATCTGGGCCACGAATTCCGCAGTGTCCGGCTGCAGCTTGTCCAGTGTGGCGGGTGTGTTGATGACCCAGCGCTGGCGGTACTGGGTCCAGCCGTTCTGCACTGCGACAAACTGCGCGCGCACCGAGTCGTCCCAGGGAACGAACAAGGGACGGTCCGGATCGCCGATACGCAGCGTCTCCAGGCCCTGCGTGAATTCGCCCGCCTGCGCCTGCAGGCGTTGCGGTTGCGCCGTGCCGATGGACAGCGACATCCGGTAGGCCTGCATGCGCAGCCGGCCCACCTCATTGACGGCCGCAGCACCGCCTTCGAGTTGCCAGGAGACCCACAAGGTGACGGCGATCATCGCCAGCGCCGTCAACAGGAACGGTGTCGCCACCAGTGCCAGTTTGGCGCCCAGGTTCCAGTGCCGGGTATTGCGCATGGGTCTGCGCTGTCAGCGCCCTCCTACTGGCGCCAATGCGTTGCCGGCGCACATGTCAGAGCCGTTCGAAAATGGCGGCGATACCTTGTCCACCACCGATGCACATGGTCACAAGCGCATACCGGCCACCGATCCGTTGCAGTTCGTACAAGGCCTTGACGGTGATCAGCGCCCCTGTAGCGCCGATCGGATGGCCCAGCGAGATGCCCGACCCGTTGGGGTTGACCTTGGCCGGATCGAGTCCGAGATCGCGCGTGACGGCGCAGGCCTGCGCCGCGAAGGCTTCGTTGGCTTCGATGACGTCGAGGTCCTTGATGCTCAGGCCGGCTTTCTCAAGTGCCTTCTGCGTGGCTGGAACCGGGCCGATTCCCATGTATTTCGGGTCGACACCGGCGTGGGCATATGCCACCAGCCGTGCCAGCGGCTTGCAGCCGCGCTGTTGCGCGACCTTGCTGTCCATCAGCAATACGGCGGCGGCGGCATCGTTGATGCCCGAGGCGTTGCCGGCCGTGACCGTGCCGTTCTCCTTCAGGAAGGCCGGCTTGAGCTTGGCCATGTCGGCCATGGTGCAATTGGTGCGGAAATGCTCGTCGGTGTCGAAGGTGACGTCGCCCTTGCGCGTCTTTTGCACGATCGGCAGGATCTGTTCCTTGAAGTAGCCAGCCTGGGTCGCCCGTTCGGCCCGGTTGTGGCTTTGCACCGCCAGCGCGTCCTGTTCCTCGCGCGAGATGTTCATCTTGGCGGCGATGTTCTCGGCAGTGACACCCATGTGGATGTTGTGAAACGGGTCGTGCAGGGCGCCGATCATCATGTCGATCATCTTGAAATCGCCCATGCGGTTGCCCCAGCGGCTGCTCAGACTGGCATACGGCGCACGGCTCATGTTCTCGGCGCCGCCGCCGATGGCGATATCGGTGTCGCCCAGCGAGATGGCCTGGGCCGCCGAGATGATGGCCTGCAGGCCGGAGCCGCACAGGCGGTTGACGTTGAAGGCAGGCGTTCCTTGTCCGCAGCCACCTTGCAATGCGGCTACCCGTGACAGGTACATGTCGCGCGGCTCGGTATTGACCACGTGACCAAACACCACGTGGCCGACGTCTTCGCCACCAACCTTGCCGCGGGCCAGCACTTCGCGCACGACCGATGCGCCCAGATCGCAGGGTGGTACATCCTTGAGGCCTCCGCCGAAGGTTCCAATGGCGGTGCGCACGGCGCTGACGACGACGACTTCTCGACTCATGACAGTTCTCCTGAATTAGTGGAATTCATCCCCCAGTGTGCCGCATTGGGCTTGCCAGTGGCTGACTTCTGTCTTGATTCAGATCAAAAGCTGTCCTGTTCGGGACGGCGCCGCTGGCGTCGGGTCAGGTCAGGTCGCCACGACAATGCCGAATTCGGCACGGAATCCGTCGCTTGTTGACTCGAACGGTATGGTCAGCGCATCCCGGTCACGCGGGTCGCGCAACTGGCGCCACAGGAAGTCGCGGCTGTTGTGCGGGTCGTCCCGGACATACAGCTGGGTCGTCAGCAGCTCTCGCGATCCGAGTCGGACCTTGACGTGGATATGGGGTGTCCGGCCGCTGTAGGCGACCGGACGGATGGTGCGAAACCGGTAGCGTCCGTCCGGGCCGAGCGACTGTTTGCCAAAACCCTGGAATGCAGGGTCGGCCCGCGCACCGTCACCCGGATGGTGGTAATGGCCGCCTGCATCGCATTGCCATATCTCGACCAGCGCGCCTGCCAGCGGCTGGCCCCGTGTATCGGTCACCGTGCCCTGGACCCAGCCTGCCTGGCCCTTGCCGTAGGCCTGATCGCCGTTGTGCAGCAGATCGGGGTCGCTGTCGCGTGGCAGGCTCAGCGGATAGAACGGGCCCTCGGTCTGGGCCGGCGTGGGCCGCACGCCGGTCTGTGCTCTTGCGGTGGTCCAGACAAATGGAAGTGCGATCGCGGCAACGGTGAGAATGCGCCGCGAGGCGTCGGTAAGGGCAGGGTGGTGGGGCATGGTGCACTCCGGATGTGTACCGGTAGGAGACGCCGTGGTGCGCGCGAGTTCCCGCATGGACGCAACAGGTCGCGAGCGGGCCGGTGCCAGCCGCAGCGAAACAAAACGAAACACGGCGAAACCGCGCTGAAAGGACGCCAGCGCCCAGGCCGCGCACCATGGCTTCGTGTTCAAACCATTCTTGAAGGAGTCAATATGAAAACCTGGATCAAACGCAGTCTCGTCGGCATTTTCGGCACTGCCATCGTATTGGGTGGCCTGAGCGCATGCGGTGATCGACACGCTCGCCATGGCATGGGCCTGAGCGGCGAACAGGAGGCCAAGGTGCAGCAGAAAATCGTCGATCGTGTGGCCAGGGAACTGGAACTGACCGCTGCCCAGCAGCAGCAGTTGGTGCTCGTCGGCGAACGGATTCGCGCGCAGCGACAGGCCTTGATCGGCAGCACCACCGACCCGCGTGCCGAACTGCAGGCGCTGGTCTCGGGAGAACGTTTCGACCGCGCGCGTGCGCTGGCCATCATCGAGGAAAAGACGCAGGCAGTGCGTGGAAAAAGCCCCGAGGTCATTGCCGCGGCGGCCGACTTCTTCGATGCGCTGAGCCCCGCGCAGCAGCAGAAGCTGCGTGAGCGTCTGCACAAGCGCGGCCGCTGGTTCGACCACGGCTGATGCGAACGGCGGTGGGAGAATGCGCCATGCCCAAGATCCTGTTGATCGACGATGACGCGCAACTCGGCCCGCCGCTGGCCGTGTATTTCCGCCGCTTTGAGCTTGACCTGCAACTGGCCGGCCGGCCCAGTGAGGGCCTGGCCATGTTGCGCAGCGAAAACTTCGATGGCGCCATCCTGGACGTGATGCTGCCCGAGATGGATGGATTCGCGTTGTGTCGCCTGATCCGCAAGAGCAGCGACATCCC
>JAGPBF010000181.1 GCA_018063505.1 Rhodoferax sp. | reverse complement strand
GGCAAGTGGCGTTGTTGGCCGGCGAGGCAATCCGCCGATCCGGGTTCTACTACGGCGCTGCCTGCTTGCCCACAGCGCCGATCACGGGACCCGATCAGGCGGGTGGGGCGCTCTGCGCAGCGAAATAAAGGAGGAGGCCGCGAGGCCGGGGGACATTCGCGGAGCAGAGTGCACCGCCCGCCTGATCGCGCACGACCAGCAGCGTCCGACAAGCAGCGCACGCACACCTGTCCCCACTCAGAGGACTGGCACTACAGCATCGCAGGGACAAGCCCTCACATCCGAAGACTCAGCGGGAACCCAGTACCGACTTCGCCACAGCCTCCGCCACACGGATGCCGTCGACCCCTGCCGACAGAATGCCGCCGGCGTAGCTGGCGCCCTCGCCGGCCGGATACAGACCTTGCACATTCAGGCTCTGGTAGTCGTCGCCCCGTCCGATACGCACCGGCGACGAGGTGCGCGTTTCCACGCCTGTCAACACCGCGTCGGGCATGTCGAAACCCTTGATCTTGCGTCCGAACACCGGCAAGGCCTCACGAATCGCATCGATCGCATATGCGGGGAGTGCGCCCGAGAGTTGCCCCAGCGTCACGCCCGGCTTGTACGACGGCTCGACGCCACCCAAGGCAGTCGAGGCGCGATCGGCCAGGAAATCTCCGACCAGTTGTCCCGGCGCCTGGTAACTGCTGCCACCCAGCACATAGGCATTGGACTCGAGTTCGCGCTGCAACACGATGCCGGCCAGCGGATGGCCCCGGGCCTGGTCATCGCTGGTTATGACATCCGCGCCCAACGCAACGCGCAGGCGGGTGGCGTCGGCAGGAAAATCTGCCGGATCGATACCCACCACGATGCCGGCATTGGCGTTGCGTTCATTGCGCGAATACTGGCTCATGCCGTTGGTCACGACGCGGCCCACTTCGGACGTCGCGGCGACCACGGTTCCGCCCGGGCACATGCAGAAACTGTAGACCGAGCGGCCATTGCCCGCGTGGTGGACCAGCCGGTATTCGGCGGCACCCAGCGCCGGATCTCCGGCGTGGCGGCCCCAGCGCGCGCGGTCGATCACGCCTTGCGGATGCTCGATCCGAAAACCGATCGAAAACGGCTTGGCCGCAATCTCCACGCCACGCGCATGCAACATCACGAAGGTATCGCGCGCACTGTGCCCTGGCGCGAGAACCACATGGCGTGTCGGCAGCGTGTAATCGGTACCGCGGATCAGGTCGCGCACCGTCAACACACGCACGCGCCGGCTCCGGCCTGAGGCGTCGGCCCCGACCTCGTCGAATGCGATATCGATCAGGCGCTGCTCGAAGCGGATCTCGCCGCCCAGCGCGATGATCTGCGCACGCATGTTCTCCACCACCTTGACCAGCTTGAAAGTCCCGATATGCGGATGGGCCTCGGTCAGGATGTCCTCGGGCGCGCCGGCCTTGACGAACTCCTCCATCACCTTGCGTCCCAGGTAACGCGGGTCCTTGATCTGGCTCCACAACTTGCCATCCGAGAAAGTTCCGGCACCGCCTTCGCCGAACTGCACATTTGACTCCGGGTCCAGCACCGACTTGCGCCACAGGCCCCAGGTGTCCCGGGTGCGCTGGCGCACCTCGCGCCCGCGCTCGAGCACGATCGGCTTGAGCCCCATCTGCGCCAGCATCAGCGCAGCAAAGATGCCGCAGGGCCCGAAGCCAACCACCACCGGCCGCTGCCACTGCAGGTCGGCCACGCCGTCGGCCGCTGCCTGGCACGGCAAGTGGTACGCCATGTCCGGTGTCGGTCCGATATGGGGTTTGCCGGCGAGTTGCTGCAGCAGCTGCGGCTCCTGTGCCATCTGCGCCAGCGCCACATCGACCACATACACGACCAGCAGCTGCGCCTTGCGCGCGTCAATGCTGCGTTTGAACACCTGGATGTGCTGCACGGCCTGCGCCGGCAGGCCCAGTGTCTGCAGCACCAGCCGCTCCAGGTCCGCGCGGACATGCTTTAGCGGAAACTTCAGTTCTGTCAGTCGAATCATGGCAAACGGGCCCACCGGTTCACGCCGGCAGCGCGACAAAATTGGCTGGACGGCACGGCGGCCCCTGCCGCTGCAACCGCCACGTGAATCGGCGTCAAGCCGGCAGAAACCCCTCGACCGAGAGGTAGCGCTCGCCGGTGTCGTAGTTGAATCCCAGCACTTTGGCACCGGCGCGCAGTTCCGGCAGTTTCTGCGCGATGGCCGCCAGCGTGGCGCCCGACGAGATTCCCACCAGCATGCCTTCCTCGCGGGCGCAGCGGCGCGCCATCTCGCGCGCAGGCTCCGCGTCGACCAGGATCACGCCGTCGAGCAACTCCGTCTTCAGGTTGGTCGGAATAAAGCCGGCACCGATGCCCTGGATCGGGTGCGGCGACGGTGCGCCGCCAGAGATCACCGGCGAGGCCACCGGTTCGACTGCGTAGACCTTGAGCTGCGGCCACTTTGCCTTGAGCACCTGGGCGCAGCCGGTGATGTGGCCACCGGTGCCAACACCGGTGATCAGCGCATCCAGGCCGTCCGGAAAATCGGCCAGGATCTCCTGCGCCGTGGTGCGCACATGGGCTTCGATATTGGCCGGGTTGTCGAACTGCTGCGCAATCCAGGCGTCTGGAATGCCTGCGGCAATCTCCTGGGCACGGGCGATGGCGCCTTTCATGCCCTTCTCGCGCGGCGTCAGGTCGAAACTGGCGCCGTAGGCCAGCATCAGGCGGCGACGCTCGATCGACATGCTGTCGGGCATCACCAGGATCAGCTTGTATCCCTTGACCGCGGCCACCATGGCCAGCCCCACGCCGGTATTGCCCGAGGTCGGCTCGACGATGGTGCCGCCGGGTTTGAGCGCGCCGCTTTTTTCAGCTGCCTCGACCATGAACAAGGCAATACGGTCCTTGATCGATCCGCCCGGGTTGCTGCGCTCGGACTTGATCCAGACCTTGTGGCCATCGCCGAACAGGCGATTGATGCGAACGTGGGGCGTATTGCCAATCGTTTGAAGGATGTTGTCGGTCTTCATCGTGATCGCTCCTGGGTTGGGTTGCGGCCGATTGTCTCAGGAGTGGATAATCGGGTCCGTGAAGCCCACCAGACTGTCGCTGGTGCAAGCCCCTCGGGGCCGACGCCTTGGCGTCGGGTGGAAACACCGCACTGGAGGAACGTCCGGACTGCAAAGGGCAGCGTAGCAGCTAACGGCTGTCCACTGAAAACCGGGCAGGCGCCTGGACGGCAATGCCGGGCACGCAAGTGCCCGGCAGAACCGCACTGGCGTTTGCCCGGCATAAGGTGAGGATCAGAGCAACAGAGACGAGTCGCCGTATCGGGCAACCCATGCGGCGGGTGAAACGGGCAATCTCTACGCGCAGCAATACCAAATAGGCACATGTTGGGACGCGCAGTTCGCTGCGCCCCCTACCCGGGGCCCCCGGGGTGTGTGCGGGTAGGTAGCACCGAGCCGCCGGGTGACCGGCGGCCCAGATTAATGGCAGTCACATGGCGGGCAACCGCCATGCACAGAATCCGGCTTATCGGTGGGCTTCACACTTACACACGGCCATGGGGTCGAACACACAGCCATGGGGTCGAATCTGAGATCATGGGGTCGGATCCCGATTTCGCCTGGCGACGTTCCGGTAGCAACAAGACCCCGACGAAATCGGGCTCTGACCCCATCTGATCAAATGACCCCGATGACAGACCCCATCCCCCCCATCCGCGGCTTCCACGCCCACGTTTATTTCGGCCCCGACACGGTCGACCAGGCGCGGGCCTTGTGCGAGGCCGCCGCCCAGCAATTTCCGCTCAAGCTCGGGCGCGTGCACGAACGTCCGGTCGGCCCGCATCCGGACTGGAGTTGCCAGCTGGCATTCAAGCCCGAATTGTTCGGCGAGCTGATTCCGTGGCTGGCGATGCGCCGCGCCGGTCTGGTGATCTTCATCCACCCGATCAGCGACAACGACCTGGTCGACCACCGCGACCGCGCAATCTGGATGGGTGCGCTGCGCCCGCTCGATCTCGACGCGTTGAGAGAAGTTCAAGGCGACTTCGACCTGTAGCCTGGCAACGGCTGCGGCGAAGCAGGACCGCGGTCCCTCCCCGACCAGACAATACTTGCCTCGCCAAGATCAGTTCCCTTGCACCATGCCCTGGATGCGCTGCACGTGGGCCAGCAACGAACGCTTGGCCACCGGCCACATGCGCGGCGGAACATCGTCGTAAGCCTGTGTGACCCACTCGTCCAGTGTGCCGTCCGGGCGGGCCTGCATCACACCGAGAATCTTGGCCTCGCGCCTGAGCCGGTGCGCCTTGAGCGCCGCAATCGCCGCAGCGGCCTGACCCAGCACATAACCGTGCGCCGGCAGGATGAAATCGATCCGGCAGGTCTCGCAGGCCGCGGACAGGCGGTCCAGCGAGTCCAGGTAGGCGGTCATCGCGCCGTCTGGCGGGTCCACCACCGTGGTGCTGCCATTGAGCACATGGTCACCGCTGAACAGCAAGCCGTCTTCCAGCAACACCAGACACAGGTGATTGGCCGCGTGACCGGGCGTATGGATGACCTTGAGCGTGTGCACCTGCTCGCCATCATCGGATGCGAGCCGCAGTTCCTGTCCGTCCGCCAGCACCTCGTCAGGCTGGAATTCGCTGTTCGCCCGCGCCGATGCGGCGCTGGGCAAACCCATGATCGGCGGGCGCGGCGTACACAAGGCCTGCAGCGGCGCGGCGCCCGGCGCATGGTCCGGGTGTGAATGCGTGCACACGATCATCCGGATATGGCCACCTGCCGCGCGCCACAGGCGCTCCACATGCAAGGCATCGGCCGGGCCCGGATCGATCGCGATGAAGCCGGTCACCGGATCACCCACCAGATAACTGTTGGTGCCCGGGCCGGTCATCGCGCCGGGGTTGGGCGCGGTCAGCCGCATCACGTTGCGCAGCAGTGACACCGGCTGCGCGGTCTGCCAGTCCAGCTGGTGCACGATCTGCCCGTCCGGCGAGACCAGCTGCAGTTCGCCATACGGATGCTCGTGCTCCATATAGCGCATCTCCTTGCCGGCCAGCCAGCCGGCGCGCGGGCAACTGGTCCACAGCGGTTGCTCGCTGACGGCACAGGCCTGCAACACCGCATCGACCGAATCAAAAGCCTTGAGCCGCTCGAGCGTGCGAATGGTCGGAAAGATGATGAAAAAGCCACCGGCTGCATGGCGTTCGAGCGCATCTTGCGGCCGCACCCAGACCGGCTCGAACTGCTCGGATTCGTCGGCCACGGGCTGCTGGTTGGCCGGCATGCGTGCCACCAGAAACGGCACGTCGAAGCGGCGCGGCAGGTCGCGATCGGTGATCCAGTGCGCCAACACGAACACCTGGTCGGCCGCCAGGACCAGGCCACGCTCAGCGCACTGAGGCGCAAATGCCGCCTTGCGGTCCATGCCGGCAATGTCGGCATCTGCCGCGGGGCGGCCGTCAGCGTGGCATGCCAGCAACACGCCCAGTTCCTCGAAACTTTCGCGGATCGCGGCTATCGCCTGGGTCAGGTGGAGATCGCTTTGGCCGGGCCGGCGCCGCGCCTGGCCATGGGCGGCCGCATCGGCGGGGTCGACCCCGCCACCAGGGAACACGTAGGCTCCGGCTGCAAAACTGGCCGTCATGGAACGGCGGGTCATCAGCAGCTCGATACCGCTGGCACCGTCGCGCATCAACAATACCGTGGCAGCGGGCCGCGTGGGCGCCGGTTCGCGTTGCAGATGCAGCAATTGGGCAGTTCGGACCATGGCCCCATTTTGCCGTCAAACGCGCAGCGCATTGGCCGCGGATCTTCAGGGGATAATCCCGCGATGCGAATCCCGTTCACCAAGATGCAGGGCGCGGGCAACGATTTCGTCGTGCTCGACGAGACCGCAGGCTCACTCGGACTCGGTCCTGCGCATTACCGCATGCTCGCCGACCGGCATTTCGGTGTCGGCGCCGACCAGATCCTCACGGTGCGACCGTCACCCGGCCCGGGTATCGACTTCGAATACGTCATCCACAATGCCGACGGCGGACAGGTCGAGCACTGCGGCAATGGCGCCCGCTGTTTCCTGGTGCACGTGCGCAACCGTGGCCTGACCGACAAGGACACCGTCACCGTCAAGACCATGAACCGGGTGCTGACCTTGCGCCGCGCCGCCGATGACCGGGTCACCGTCGACATGGGTGCGCCGGTGTTCGCGCTCGCGGCAATCCCGTTCGATGCCAGCGGCCTGCAACCCGTGGCACATGGCAACTGGCAACTCTGGCCGGTGCCGCTGGATGTCGGCGGCAAACCGGTGACCGTGCCGCTGGCCGTTTTGTCGATGGGCAACCCGCATGCCGTATCGATCGTCGGGGACACCGCCACTGCCGAGGTAAAGACGTTGGGCCCGCTGATCGAAAGCCATCGGGCCTTCCCGCAACGGGTCAATGCCGGATTCATGCAAATCCTCAGCCGCAGCGCCGTCAAGCTGCGCGTATTTGAACGTGGCGCCGGTGAAACCCTCAGCTGCGGCACCGGCGCCTGCGCAGCGGTCGTGGCCGGTATCCGGCTGGGCCTGCTCGATGCGCAGGTCGACGTGCAAACCCACGGCGGTCGACTGACGATACAGTGGAACGGCGGCGACAGTGCCGTCATGATGACCGGCCCGGCCCATACCGTATTCGAAGGCGAAATCGCGTTACCTGAACAACCAAGATGACCAACCCATTCACCAACCCGATCACCGAAGACGATATCGCCAACTACCTGGCCAACACACCCGATTTTTTCGAGCGCCACGCGGAGATGCTGGCCAGCGTGCACCTGACCAGTCCGCACAGCAAACGTGCGGTCAGCCTGCAGGAGCGCCAGGCCGAGATGCTGCGCGACAAGATCAAGCTGCTCGAGCACCGGCTGATGGACATGATCCGCAATGGCAACGAAAACGCCTTGCTGTCGGACCGGCTGCTGCGCTGGTCGGCATCGCTGTTCCGCAGCACAGACCCCGCCACCGTGCCGGGCGAGATCGCCGAGCAGGTCCGTGAGCAGTTCGCGGTGCCCCAGGTGACGATCAAGGTCTGGGGTGTCGCACCGATGTACCAGCAGGCCGGGTTCGCGCTCGACGTGACCGAGGACGCGAAGCTGTTTGCGAACTCGCTGACCGAACCTTTCTGTGGTGTCAACACCGGTTTCGAGGCAGTCACCTGGTTGCCCGATCCGGCAGCGGCCGCGTCGATCGCGCTGCTGCCACTGCGCGAAGCCGGCACTACCGGGCCGCAACCGGCATTCGGCATGCTGGTTTTGTCCTCGCCCGATGGCCAGCGCTTCAACAGTGGCATGGGCACCGATTTCCTGCAACATGTGGCCGACATCGCCAGCGCAGCGCTCGAGCGGCTGCGTCCGGACTGAAACAGCAGCCCACGGGGGTTCTGCCATGCCCGGGACCGACGCCAGCGCGCCAGCCACCGTGATCGACGACCCGCTGGTCGGGCGTTATCTGGAATATGTTCGGGTACAGAAGCGACTGGCCGAGCGCACCGTGACCTTGTATTCGCTGGACATGGAGCGGCTGGCCCGCTGCGCCGCCGCTGCCGAAGTGGCGCTGGTGGATGTACAACACGCGCAGGTGCGGCGCTGGGCGGCGCAGATGCACAGCCAGGGCCGCAGCCCGCGCGGCATTGCCCTGATCCTGTCGGGCTGGCGCGGCTTCTATGCCTGGCTCGGCCGCGAAGGATTGATCGCATCGAACCCGGTTCAGGACGTGCATGCGCCCAAGGCGGCCAAGCCGCTGCCCAAGGCGCTGAGTGTCGACGACGCGGTGCAACTGGCCGCCTTTCACGACGACAACGCTGCGCCCTGGCAGGAAACCCGCGACGCCGCCATCGTCGAACTGCTGTATGGCGGCGGACTGCGGGTCGGCGAACTGGTCGGCCTGGATGTGCAGGCCGGCGCCCAGGCGCGCGGCTGGCTCGACCTGGACGCAGGCGAAGCCCACGTGCTGGGTAAAGGCTCGAAACGGCGCAGCGTGCCGATCGGCGCCAAGGCCGTTGCCGCGGTCGCTGCCTGGCTGGCGATCCGCGATCAATCCTTGCGGGTACCACAGCCCGCCTTGTTCGTCGGCCGCAGCGGCACCCGGCTCAGCGCCCAGTCAGTCTGGCAACGCCTGCAGCGGCGCAGCCAGCAGGCCGGCCTGGCGACACCGGTGCATCCCCACATGCTGCGCCATTCGTTTGCCAGCCACGTGCTGCAGTCCAGCGGCGACCTGCGGGCGGTGCAGGAGTTGCTCGGCCATGCCAACATCACGACGACACAGGTCTATACCCGGCTCGATTTCCAGCATCTGGCCAAGGCCTACGACGCGGCACACCCGCGGGCGCGGCGCAAGTCGCCCGAACAGAAATAAGCATTCGGAATTGGCCCGCCAGGTGGCTGGCCGCAGAATAGTCGAGGCCGCCTCGACACAGGGTTGACAATCCCGGCCATGAAAGTATTACGCCTGCACCCCGGCAAGGAGCGTTCGCTGCTGCGCCGCCATCCCTGGATCTTCGAATCGGCCATTGCGCGCGGCGGCGCCGACAGCGGCGAAACGGTCAAGGTGGAGTCGCACGCCGGAGAATTCCTGGCCTGGGCCGCGTTCAGCCCACAGTCGCGCATCCGGGCCCGGGCATGGAGTTTCGATGCCGACCAGCGCATCGATGCGGCATTCTTCGATGCCACCTGTGCATCCGCCATTGCCGCACGTAGCCGTTTCGACATCCAGAGCGATGCGATGCGTCTGGTGCATGGTGAATCGGACGGACTGCCCGGACTGGTGGTGGACCGCTACGGCGACACACTGGTCGCGCAGTTCCTGTCTGCCGGCACCCAGCGCTGGAAGGCGGTGCTGGCCGACGCGTTGCTGCGCCATACCGGGCTGGAACGGCTG
>JAGPBF010000365.1 GCA_018063505.1 Rhodoferax sp. | reverse complement strand
CACCTGCAGTTCGAATCCTGCGCCTTGCAGGATGTCGCGCTCGATCGACGTGTCGGGCCAGGCATGGTCGGTCAGCAGGACGCGGGCTGGCGGGGGCGCACAGTGGGCTTGCATGGCGTGATGGCGACGGTGCGGCAGGCAGGATGGGTACAGGTCAGCTGGCTCGGGATCCGTCTGGGTGGCATCTGCGCGCTAGTGTACACGTGTGCATTGAATCGCTGACCGCATGGAAGTAATGCTGCTTGTACATGCCTTTGTAGCCACTCTTGACCCATGTCATGAAGTCGGCGGGCACGGTGGAGTCCAATGAAGACTGGTAAAACCACATACGCAAGGAGTCCGATATGACAAGCAACGTTGGCAGCGTCGACCGCATGGCCCGCATCGTGATCGGTCTGGTCCTGATCGGCCTGACCTTGAGCGGCACGATCGGTATCTGGGGCTGGCTCGGCGTCGTCCCGCTGGCCACCGGCGCCATTGGCTGGTGCCCGCCGTACGCGATGTTCGGCTTCAGCACCTGTGCCATGAAGAAAAAAGGCTGAGTCAGCCGGGCCGGGTTCGGCCTCGTCCGATGCTGGCGTGCCTGTGCAAAGCCGCAGTCATGCCGGTGGCCGCCGCAACGGCTGAAGTGCGGCGCACCATGGTGTCCGTCCGAGGCCTTCTGCTTGCCGCTGGCGCTTGCGTGGCAGTGGCGCAACCGCACGCGCGGCCGACGCTGATTTTGCGCAACGCTGCGAAGCCCTGGCGGCACAGGTGCGGATTTCCGTGGTGTTCGAGGACCGGCCCATCACCCGCGATGACACGCGGACACGCGAACATTTGCGCCATCGGTCGTTCGCCATCGGATCTTCTGGCGTCTCCTTGTCAGTGTGCCAGTGTCGTCGGTCGCGCGCCCTGCATCAAGCTCAGGCACAAGACGGACATCAGCGCGCCCGCGCTGGCCGCGCCTGCCCAGCCCCATTGCTCGACACAGGCAGCGAACAGCGGGGGGCCGAGCAGGGATCCGCTGGCGCCGAGTTGCAGCGTCAGCCCGTTGGCCACGGCCATTTCTGCGTCGGTGCGCGCCAGCACGGGCAGCAGCGCGAACGCAAGGCCCGAGTAGATGCCGGAGATGGTGTTGAGCAGCAGCATCAGCAGGGTCACCTGCAGGATGCCGGCGCTCTCGTTGAAGACCCCGAACAGCATCAGCGCCGGCAACACGATGGCTGCCACCATCCATAGGCCGGTGCGCGCGCGATGATGGCGCAGCCACGCGGCCAGGGCCACACCCAGCACCGATATGAAGGCCGACAGGCCGCCGACCAGCCCCGCCACGCGGGCACTGGCACCCACCTGGTCAACCAGAAAGGTCGGGAGCAAGGCGATGGTGCCCACCGCGAAGCTGGCCCAGCAGCCGAAGGCCAGCGTCAGCGCCCAGATGCGCCAGCCCGGCATCACCAGGCGGCGCCTGGCGCCGGCAGGCGAGGGCGCAAATTCCATGCGGCTGGACAGCAGACACATGGTGGCAGCGGCAAATGCCCATGCCAACGTGGCAGCGCGCCAGGACAGCAGGTCGGCGATCAGGCCAGAGCTCATCGCGCCGAGCGCAAAACCCACCGGCACGAATCCGCTCCACAACGCCAATGCCACGCCTTGCTTGTCGGTTGGCGCCGTACGAAAAATCAGCAAAGGTGCTGCCACCACGACGCACAGGTAGCTGAGGCCTTCGAGCATGCGCATACCCACCAGGACCGCCACCGAATGGGCCAGCGATTCGCCCAGGCCGGCCAGTGCGAACAAACCGATGCCGGTCAGCAGGATGCGCCGCACGCCGATCCGGTCCACCACCTGCCCGGCAATGAAGCCCAGGCTTGCACCGCCAATTTCCAGCAGCGAGATCAGCAGGCCGGCAAGTGTCAGGCCCATGGCCAGTTCGATCGTGATCAGTGGTGCCAGCGCCGACATCTTGCCCAGTTGGGCCGCCGCGAGCACGCCCAGCGCATACAACCAGGCGATTTTTCCCCATGCACGATTCATTGTGGTTGGTGGTTTCTGTGGTTCGCACACGAGTCTACGTGCAGGCGCCGGCCTGGTGCCGATCGGGGCGCAGTGGCCGTTCGGATGTCAGGGCGGGGAGCCGTTGCTGGCAGCTGTGTGGATCGCCCGCGAATCTGCCGGCGCCTGCTCGCGCGCAGCCATTCCGTAGTCGCGCGCCACAGGAGCCACCCGCAGGCGGTAGTCGCGGAACACCGATGTGCGACCCGCATGCTGGGCCGCACGGTGAAGCTCCAGATTGCGCCATGTGGTTATGGCGGCTTCATCGCGCCAGAACGACAGCGACAACAGTTTGCCCGGCTCGGCAAGGCTCTCGAAGCGCTCGATCGACAGGAATCCGTCGATCCGCTCGAGTTCGTTGCGCAGTCGGGCTGCGATGTCCAGGTAGGCCTGGCGTTGCCCGGCATGCGGCGTCACTTCGAAGATCACGGCGATCATGGCTGTGTCTCCCGATGTGATGGCGCCAGGTTCCGGGTTCCGGCGACATCTTCGAGAAAGCCGCGCTCCTCGCGCAGGATGAAGCGCAGCCGCTGGGCGAGCGCGAAGTTGTCGCGCCC
>JAGPBF010000366.1 GCA_018063505.1 Rhodoferax sp. | reverse complement strand
GCGATCATGGCTGTGTCTCCCGATGTGATGGCGCCAGGTTCCGGGTTCCGGCGACATCTTCGAGAAAGCCGCGCTCCTCGCGCAGGATGAAGCGCAGCCGCTGGGCGAGCGCGAAGTTGTCGCGCCCTTGCGGATCCTGCCGCAGTCTGGCGCGGTAGGCCTCATAGGCGGCCAGGCTGTCGAAGCCGATCAGGCCCCAGGCGATGTCGTTGCTGCCTTCGTGCGGCAGGAAATAACCCAGCAGATTTCCGCCGCAGCGGGGAATGATGCGGCCCCAGTTCTCGGCATAGGTCTTGAACGCCTCGCGCTGGAACGGATCGATCTGGTAACGAATGAAACAGGTGATGGACATGGATGTGTTCCTCAGAGTTGCAGGGATGGTCAATGCAGGGGTCTTCGGCCCAGCAGCATGCAGAATGCAGCCTGCCGCCAAGGCCTGCGAAATCGCCAAGGTCCGGCGCCATCTTCGCCCATGACGAACACGATCACTACGGCCTGGAGCGAAGGAATTGCTGCGCGTGTCTGCTACTGTGCGGTACTCTCCAGGCCAGCAGGAGCACCATGAACACGAATGACATAGCGCGTATCGCCGCATTGCTCGGTGAGCCCGCGCGCACCGCGATGCTGCTGCAGTTGATGGATGGCCGGGCATTGACGGCCAACGAACTGGCCCGCGCCGGCAACGTGTCGGCGCAGACGGCCAGTGGCCACCTGTCGAAACTGGTGCAGGCCGGTTTGCTGACGGTGCAGCAGCAGGGTCGCCATCGGTACCACCGGCTGGCCTCGCATGACGTGGCCGGGGTGCTCGAAGGCATCATGCAACTGGCGGGGGCGGGTCGGGCGCCACAACCCGCCGTGGTGACCGGTCCGCGCGACGACGATCTGCGGCGTGCCCGCACCTGTTACGACCATATTGCGGGCCGGCTGGGCGTCGCGATTGCCGATCATCTGCAGGAAGTGGGTGCGGTCGATTTCGACGGTGACGGTGTTGTGACGCACGGTTCGGCGCAACACGCGCTCGCATCGCTTGGTGTTTGGCCGCTAGGGGTTCAGCCGAAGGCCGGTTGGTTTCACTGCCGGCCCTGCCTGGACTGGAGCGAGCGGCGGCCCCATGTGGCAGGCCGCCTGGGCGCCCTGATCTGCGCGCATTGCCTGGAGGCCGGCTGGTTGCGCAAGCCGCAGGCAGCACGCACGGCGGCGGGCACCAGGGCCTTGCAGATCACGCCGCTGGGCGCTCGCCATCTGGGCGCCTGGCTGGGCGCGCAGCGCTGGCAGACTATTTGAACGGGTTGGCAGTCGCAAACCACAGGCCGATGCCGGTGGCAATGATGAAGGCGCCATCGGTCACGCCCACGGCCAGAAAGTACTTGCTCTGCAGCTCCGGCGCCAGTTCCGGCTGGCGCGCCACACTTTCGAGCAGTTTCATGCTGGCCAGTCCGATGCCGATGCAGGAGCCGAAAGCGGGGATACCGATCAAGAGTGCGATGGCCAGCGGAAGAAGGTCATTCGAGGGCATGGTACAGAGTCCTTTCGTCGTCTCGATGCCAGGGCGGTTGCCGTGGTAAGACCAGTGTCGGACGCCGCCAGCGCCCGGTCCATGACCTGCGAGGTAATGGGATGGCGCCGCTCAGCGGCGTTTGCGCGCCTGGTCGTACTTGCGCCAGTAATCGAATTCTTCGGCATGCAGCTCGATGTCGACTTCCATGACCCGCTGCTGCAGCCGATCCTGAACGTCGCTGACGGCCTGGTTGTAGATTGCCGGGCCGATCTCTTCGACGAAGAAGCCGAGCAGGGCGGCCGCGGCGATGTTGCCGATGCGCTCGTCCATGTTCTCGGCAAAGTAGCGTTCTATCGAACGGATGGCCTGCTTGCGTGTACTGTCGCTGAGCGTGATATCCATGGTCGGGCTTTCCTTGCGCTGTCGGGAGAGGGGCCGCCGGCCAAGGGCCGGGGCAGGGACGCCGGCGGTATCCATGTCAGGCGGACCCGGGCCCGTTGCCATTTTCGCCGGGCAATTGCCGCCGGCGCCGGCGCTTGAACCAGGTCCAGCCATGCCAGGCGAGCGAGGTGATGGCGTACGACAGCAAACCCATCAGGGTTGCCAGAATCGCCAGCCCCAGCAGCAGCGGCTTTCCCAAGGCCGATATCCGGCTCCACACGGGCTGACGCGAATGCGGCGGTATCGCCGCACTTTGTATGCCGGGCAGGACCGGGGTCGCGGGCGCGAGGGCTGGCAGGCGCGACTCGCCCAGGATGCGATCGCCCAATTGATAGGCCGCGTAGTACAGCGGGCCGAAGGTCAGCGGATTGGTGACCAGGGTGCTGGCGGCCGCGGCCGGCACATTGGCGCGCAGCAATATGGCCGCACCGACCGACAGCGGTATCTGTGCCACCGGAACCAGCAGGCCAAAGAACATTCCCAACGCCACGCCCATGGCCACGCCGCGGCGAGACCAGCGCCACAGGCGGGGTTTGCGCAACCAGGGGCTGAGCCAGCGCAACCAGCGGTTGTCGCGAATCTGGGCCCGGGTGGGGATCATCGCCCGCAGGCGGGTGAGCCACGACATGCATGTTCTCCGTAAGACGCGGGG
>JAGPBF010000180.1 GCA_018063505.1 Rhodoferax sp. | reverse complement strand
ATGGCCACGCTGGCACCGCTGCGCACAAAGAGTTCGGCTGTCGCGCGGCCGATGCCGCTGGCCGCTCCGGTGATCAACACCACCCGGCCGCGGAAGTCGAACGCGATCTGTGGGCGCACGGTTCAGCTGGCAAACAATGCAGCTGCGTTGTCGCAATAACGTGCGACCTTGTCCGGGTCGAGCTCGACGCCCAGGCCGGGACGATCGGGAATCTGCAGATAACCGTCGCCGTCGAGCGTGAAGGGTTGCTGCAGGATGCCGTCGACATACGGGCTGCCGCCGATGTATTCGACCAGGTCGCTGTCGTGGATCGCGCTGGCCAGTTGCAGGTCGGCGGCCAGGCCGAGCGCGGTGTTCCAGCCGTGGCCGATGTACTGGACGCCGAAGTCCTGCGCCATCCACGCGATGCGGCGCTGCTCGCTGATGCCGCCGACCTTGGTCACATCCGGCTGCACGATGTCGAAGGCACCGCGCGAGAGCCAGGGCAGGAAGGTCTGGCGCCGGGTCAGCACCTCGCCGCCGGCGATCTTGACCGGGCTGGCCCGGCGCAGTTCGCAGAAGTCGTCGATCGCGTCAGGTTTGAGCGCCTCCTCGAACCAGCCGATGTCGTACTCGGCCAGCATGTCGGCGGTGCGCAGCGCCCATTTCAGGCCATGCGGCCAATAGGCGTCGCTGGCGCCGGCATCGACCATCAGCCTGGCGTCGGGACCGGCGGCGTCACGGGCAGCGTGCACGATGGCAGCGTCGAGCTTGTGGTCCATCGCGCGGCCGAACGGACCCCAGCCGATCTTGAATGCGGTGAAACCCAGTTGGCGATAGGTGGTGATGACGTCGAACATCTCCTTGGGATGCTCCATCAGCAGCGAGCAATACGGCTGCACCCGCTGGCGGTAGCTGCCGCCCAGCAGGCGGCCGACCGGAAGTCCGGTGGCTTTACCCAGGATGTCCCACAGCGCGATATCGATGCCGCTGATCGCATGCGTGAGGCTGCCGCCACGGCCCATCCAGAAGGTGTTCTGGTGCAGCTTTTCGCTGACGCGTTCGGGCTCCAGAGCGTTCTCGCCCAGAAACAGCGGCTCGAGCACCTTGAGCGCGGCCTGTACCAGGCGGGCGTCGGTGAACACACTGCCGTAGCCGGTGATGCCGGCGTCGGTATGCACTGCCACCAGTGCGTGGATCGAGTCCTGCGGTTTGATCTCGGCCGACCAGCCACCCTTGGGACTCTCGCCGGTCAGTGCGGCGCTGGTGATGGCGCGGATCTTGACCGGTTGCAGGCGGGCGAGGCTGGGCGGGGTAGTGGACATGTCGGATGGGTATTCAGGCGGGTGAGGAACTGCGCTGCGCATCGGCGCGGCGCTCGGCGATTATTTTTTCCAGGTCGACCTTGTGGATCTCGACGTCGATGTGGTCGCTGATGGCGCGCGCCATGTCGCCGACCTTGCCGGAGCGGAATACCCGGATCAGTTCCCAGTGCTCCTCCACGATCGCCTCCATCGGTTTACCGAATGCGGACAACCCGAAGATGATGGTCATCTGGCGCGCCAGCATTTCCCACATGTCGCTGAGTACCGCGTTGCCGGCGTAGCTGCACAGGCTGCGGTGAAAGCTGGTGTCGGCAGTGGCAAAGCCGAACACCTCGTTGCGCGCGGCCATGGCTTCCATGCCGTGCACGATCGACTCGAGCTCCTGCAGGTGCGTTGCGTCATTGCGCTTGAGCCGTATCGCGCGGGTCGCGGCGGTGGTCTCCAGCGCCACGCGCACTTCGATCAGCTGGTCGATACGGTCATGGCTGACCGGCGTCAGGCGGATGCCCTTGTACGGTTCGTTGACCACCACGCCCTGGCTCTCGAGCACGCGCAAGGCCTCGCGCACCGGCACCCGGCTTACGCCGAGCTGCTCGGCCAGGTCGGCCTCGATGATGCGGTCACCCGGCAGGATCAGTCCTTCGGACGCGCCGGCGACCAGTGCGTCGATGACCTGGTGCACCAGCGTGCGAGGCTGCAGCTTGAGGAAGGTCTGGGCTGGCGGTGGACTGGCCGGATCGACCAGGTGCAAGGACTTTACGAGCGATTTCGCCATTTGAACATTGTATACAGTTATAAATTATGCTATTCTGAATTTACACGCAACCCGATCCGGACGCCATGCCAAAGACCCAGAGCCTGCAAACTCCCCCTGCAACACCGGTGGCGGACCCCAGTCCGAGCCGCGTGCGATGTGACGTCGATTTTGACCGGCCCGGGCGGCAGGCGGCGTATCTCAAGGCGCCGCAGTCGCGCAACACCTCAGGGTGGGGCGTGGTCGAGATTCCGATCTATGTATTCAAGAACGGCAAGGGCCCCACGCTGTTGCTCACGGGTGGTGTGCACGGCGACGAATACGAAGGCCAGATTGCCATCTCCCGGCTGGCCCAGACGCTGGACGTCAAGAAGCTCAAGGGTCGGCTGATCCTGATCCCGGCGGTGAACATGCCGGCGGCCCTGAATGCCACGCGACTGTCGCCGATCGACGGCCGCGACATGAACCGCTGCTTTCCCGGCAATCCCAAGGGCACGTTCTCCGAGATGCTGGCGCATTTCATCGACAGCAAGGTGTTGCCACATGTCGATGTGTCGGTCGACATGCATACCGCCGGTCACTCTGCCGACTGTGTGCCCAGCACCAACATGCACTACGTCGCCGATGCAGCATTGCGCGGGCGCACGATGGACGCAGCGGCGGCCTTCGGCGCGCCCTACAACGTGGTGTTCTGGGGTGTGGATGAAGGTGCCACGCTGACCTCTGCGGTCGAGCGGCGCGGCATTCTGTCGCTGGGCACCGAGATCGGTGGCTGGGGCCGCGTCAGTGTGGAAGGCGTGCGTATCGGCGAGCGCGGCGTGCGCAACATGCTCAAGCACCTGGCGATGGTCAGCGGCAAGGTCGACACGGTTCAGCACAGTGGCGCCAAGGGCACGCGCCACATGATGGTGCGGGATGCCAATTGCTACAGCTTTGCGCCGGCCGGCGGCATCTTCGAGCCGCGCCATCTGGCGGGAGAAACGGTCAAAGCCGGACAAACCGCGGGCTTTCTGCATTTCATCGAGGACCTGGACCATGCGCCGGTTGAAGTGCGCTACGGCGCCAGCGGCGTGTTGTGGATGGCATCGGGCCCGGGCCGCGTTCAGCGCGGCGATTGCGTGGCGGTGGTGATGCAGGACTACGTCGAGCCAGCGTAATGCGCTTGAGCAAAGAGTTTTCGTCAGGGGGTGTGCGCACCCTGTCAATGGCAACCCCCCCGCTGTGCGGGTCCAACAGAAGGAGAACGTGTCCATGAAACTGAAATTCCTGCACCTTGCATTGGCTGCCGCCCTGGTCATGGGTGCGGCCACGCCGGCAGTTGCCCAGAAGAAGGGTGGTGATGCGGTGGTGGCGATCACCAATGCGCCGCCGTCGTTCGACCCGCACTCCACGTCCGCCCAAGGTGCCAGGCACGTCAACCTGCACATGTTCGAGACGTTGTTTGCCCGTGACGAAGGTGCCAAGCCGGTACCCGATCTGGCCAAGTCGGTCGCCGTGTCTGCCGATGGTCTCACCTATGTGTTCACCTTGCGCAGTGGCGTCAAGTTCCACAATGGCAAGACGATGGGACCTGCCGACGTGGTGGCCTCGATCGAACGTTATCGCAAGGGCGGTGCCTCGGCCAGCCTGATCTCCTCGATTGACACCGTCAGCGCGAGCGGCGCCGACCAGGTGACGATCAAGCTCAAGTCGGTGCAGTCGACTTTCCTGGGCAACCTTTCCAGCCCGCGCGCACCGATCGCCATCATGCCGGCCGAAGAAGCGGCCAAGGAGATGGGCAAGGCGTTGCCGATCGGTACAGGTCCCTACAAGTTCGTCGAATACAAGCCTGACAGCCACGTCAAGCTGGCGCGTTTTGACGATTACGTACCCAATCCGGCCTACAAGGAACGTGACGGATTCGCCGGCGCCAAGATCGCCTACCTCGATACCGTCACCTTCCGCTTCATCCCCGAAGCGGGTGCTCGCGATGCCGCCACGATGACAGGCCAGGTCCACTTGAACGAGACCAGCGACGAGTCCACTGCCAAGCGGCTCAAGGGCAATGCGAACTTCACCGTCATGAAAGCCTTGCCGTATGCGGTGCAGGTGCTCAAGTTCAACATGGCGCAGGGGCCGGGCACCGATCTCAACTTCCGCCGTGCGATTGCCCAGGCCATCAACGCCGAGGAAATCCTGGGTACCGCCTATCCCGATCTGTACCTGATGGACCAGAGCTGGGTCTATCCCGGCTCGCCGTACCACACCGGTCGTGCGCTGCTCAAGCAGGATGTTGCCGCCGCCAAGGCCAGTCTGGCCAAGTCAAGCTACAAGGGCGAGAAGCTGATCTTCATCATCGACAACATCCGCCCCAATGTGGATGCCGCCACGGTGTTCCAGCAGCAGGTCGCCGCCATCGGTGTAAACATCGAACTCAAGGTTGGCGACTGGCCGACCATTTCGGGCATCGGCCTCAAGAGCGACCAGGGCTGGAACTTCTGGACCCACGGCTTTGGCATCGAGCCGTACGAAGGCCCGGCCTCGGCGATGTCGCACTGGGTCAAGGGCCAGGGCCAGCGCAAGGCGGACCCGGTGATCGATGATCTGTTCGCCAAGCTCAACAGCGAAATGGATGTCGGCGCGCAGAAAAAGCTGTTCGCTGACTTCGAGAACCGCATGGCGGACCAGGCCATTGCGATCAATCTGGGTGACTACGGCCTGTTCCAGGTGGTGTCGAACAAGTTGAAGAACTTCAAGCCCTACCGCATCACCCGCATGTGGGGCGTGTGGCTCGAATAACGCGGCGATCCGGCGCGCGTTCTCCCGCCAGCACTGCCACCGCGTGGACTTCGCGCAGTGGCAGTGCTGCACCCTGACCATTTGATCCACCCGCTGAATGATCCGTTTCATCCTGCGCCGCCTGCTCGCATCGATACCGGTGCTGATGCTGGTCTCGCTGATCACGTTCGGACTGTTGTGGCTGGTGCCGGGCGATCCGGCCTCGATGTTCCTGGACGCCGGCGCCACTGCCGAGGCGTTGGACCGGGTGCGGCGCGAAATGGGCCTGGACCAGCCGTTTCTGGTGCGCATGGGGCAGTGGTACGGGCGTCTGCTGCAAGGCGATCTGGGCCAGTCTCTGCTGCTCAACCGCAGCGTTGTCAGCGCCATCCTGGAGCGCTTGCCGGTGACCTTGTCGCTCACCGCCCTGGCGTTCGTGGTGTCGGTGCTGCTGGGTGTGGCTGCCGGTGTGCTGGCCGCCGTGCGCCACGGCCGGCTGGCCGACCAGGGCATGATGACGCTGGCGCTGATCGGCTTGTCGATTCCCGAGTTCTGGCTCGGACTGGTGCTGATCTGGCTGATTGCCGTGCTGGTGCCGATCTTCCCGTCAGGTGACTATGTGGCATTCGCTACCGACCCGGTGCAATGGGCCCACCATATCGCGCTGCCGACCTTCTCGCTGGCCTGCGTGCAGATGGGTTTTGTCGCACGCATGACACGCTCGAGCATGCTCGAGGTGCTGGGCCAGGACTTCATCCGCACGGCGCGTGCCAAGGGCTTGCCCGAGGCATATGTGGTGGTGCGCCACGGGCTGCACAACGCGATGGTGCCGATCGTCACGGTGATGGGCATCATGGTCGGTGCCTTGCTCGGTGGCGCGGTTGTCACCGAGCAGGTGTTCTCGATTCCGGGGCTGGGCCGACTCATCATTGGTGCCGTGCTCAGCCGCGACTTCCCGGTGATCCAGGGCGGTCTGCTGTTCCTGGCGCTGATCTACCTGGCGGTGAACCTGGTGGTGGACCTGTTGTATGCGGCGATCGATCCGCGGGTGCGACTGCAATGAGCGCCGCTGCCCACACCGCCTCCGCGCCTGCAGCAGCGCAACCGTCACGCCGCGCCGCATTCGTGCGGCGCCTGCTGGCGAACCGCTCGTTCACGATCGGCCTGGCCCTGGTCGGTGCGGTGGTGTTGATGGCACTGCTGGCCAACTTCATCGCACCCTTCGATCCGCTCAAGGGCAATTTCAAGGCGCGCATGCTGGCGCCGGGTGCCGAGCATTGGCTGGGTACCGACCATTTCGGGCGCGACATCCTGTCGCGCATCCTGCATGGTGCGCAGGTGTCGCTGCGCATCGGGTTCCTGGTGGCGCTGTTCACCGCCGTGGCCGGGGCCGTCATCGGCGCCACAGCCGGCTACTTCCGGTCTGCCGACGGTCCGGTGATGCGGCTGATGGATGCGTTCATGGCGTTTCCGCCGATCATCCTGGCAATCGCCATCAGCGCGGTGCTGGGCGCCTCGGTCACCAACGTGGTGATTGCGCTGGCGATTGCCGCGACGCCGCACACGGCGCGGGTGGTGCGGGCCTCGGTGATGGTGGTGCGCGAGATGGAATACGTCGAGGCCGCGCGCGCACTGGGCGCTGGCCATGCGCGCATCCTGCTGCGCCATGTGCTGGCCAATGCGATGGCGCCGCTGGTGGTGCGGGTGACCTATGTGTTTGCAATCGCCATCCTGAACGAGGCGGTGCTGTCGTTCATCGGTGTCGGGCCGCCGCCGCCGACGCCGACCTTCGGCGCCATCATTGCCAATGGCCGCGACTTCATCGTGGCCGCGCCGTGGATCACGGTGGCGCCCGGCATGGCGATCCTGGTCAGTGTGCTGGGCTTGAACATGCTCGGCGACGGACTGCGCGATGTGCTGGACCCGCGCATGGCGGTGACCACCCGATGACCATCGCCGCCTTGCCCGACAAGTTGACTGGGTCGCCATTGCTGCAGGTGGCGCGGCTGACCACCGGACTGGGTGCGCATGGGCCAGAAATCCTGAGCGCGATCGACCTGCACCTGGACGCCGGCGAAGTGCTCGGCGTGGTCGGCGAGTCCGGCTCCGGCAAGAGCATGCTGGCCCTGTCGATCATGGGCTTGCTGCCACCGGGCGTGCAGGTGCGTGGCGGCGAGATCCTGCTGCAGGGCCGGAACCTGCTGGCGCTGGACGCGGCGCCGATGCGCGCCTTGCGCGGCAAGGATATGGCGATGATCTTCCAGGAGCCGATGACCTCGCTGAACCCGGTGATGCGGGTCGGCCAGCAGATCGGCGAGGTGTTGCGCTGGCATACCGCGCTGCGTGGCGCGCAGGCGCGCCAGGAGGCGATCGACCTGCTGCAGCGGGTCGAGATGCCCGATGCGCGGCGCCAGGTCGACGCCTACCCGCATGAACTCTCGGGCGGCATGCGCCAGCGCGTGATGATCGCGATGGCGCTGGCCGGCCGGCCCAGGCTGCTGATCGCCGACGAGCCGACCACGGCACTCGACGTGACGATACAGGCGCAGATCCTGGACCTGATGCGCAAGCTGCAGGCCGACAACGGCATGTCGGTATTGCTGATCACGCACGATCTGGGCGTGATCGCCGAGATGAGCGACCGGGTCGCCGTGATGTATGCCGGCAAGGTGGTAGAGACCGGTTCGGCGCTGGACATTTTCGATCGGCCTGCCCATCCGTATACGCGTGGCCTGCTGGCGTCGCGGCCGCGTATCGATGCCGGTGCCCAATGGCTCAGCACGATCGAGGGTACGGTGCCGGCGCTGGGGCAGATGCCCGCCGGCTGCAGCTTCGCGCCGCGGTGTCCACTGGCGCAGGCGGCCTGTGGCGTCGTGCCGGCGTTGCGCGAAGTGGGCCCTGCGCATCGCGCTGCATGTATCACGCCGTTTGCACCGATTCAACCGCCCATCTCAGAGAGCAGCTCCGCGCCATGACGCAGCCGTCCATCCCCCTGATCGAGGCGCGTGGTCTGCGCAAGTACTTCAAGCGCCATCAGGGCTTCCTGGCCAAACCCGTTCCGCCGCTGCGCGCGGTCGACGGGGTGGATCTGCAGATCGCGGCCGGCGAGACGCTGGGGCTGGTTGGCGAATCGGGATGCGGAAAGTCCACCACCGGGCGTTTGCTGCTGCGCCTGATCGAGCCCAGTGGCGGCAGCATCCTGCACCACGGGCAGGACATCACCACACTCGATGCGGCCGGCATGCGCGCCAAGCGCCGTGCCATGCAGATCGTGTTCCAGGACCCGTACGGTTCGCTGAACCCGCGCATGCGCGTGGACGAGCTCATCGCCGAGCCGCTGGTGATCCACGGCGTGGGTGACGCTGCGAGCCGTGCCGCGCGGGTGCGCGAGCTGTTGCGGCTGGTCAGCCTGCCAGAGACCGCGTTGCAGCGGTACCCGCATGAGTTCTCCGGCGGCCAGCGCCAGCGTATCGGCATTGCGCGCGCACTGGCGCTGCAGCCGGAGTTCATCGTCGCCGACGAGGCGGTGTCGGCGTTGGACGTGTCGGTGCAGGCCCAGGTCATCAACCTGATGCGTGAGCTGCAGCGCGATCTGAAGCTGACCTATCTGTTCATCTCGCACAACCTGGCGGTGGTGCGCAACATCAGCGACCGGGTGGCGGTGATGTACCTGGGCCGCATCGTCGAGGTCGCGCCGGCCGGGCAGCTGTTTGCGCATCCGCGCCATCCGTATACCCAGGCCCTGCTGGCGGCTTTGCCAAGCGAGCATCCATCGCAACGGCGCACCCGTGCACTTATCCGCGGCGACATGCCCGATCCGGACACCATCGGCACCGGTTGCCGGTTTGCCAGCCGGTGCCCACATGTGTTGCCACGTTGCCAGGTCGAAGACCCGCAACTGGTACGGCTGGGCGACGGCCAGCAGGTGGCCTGTCTGCGGGTTGCCGACGGCAGCCTGCCTGGCTGAAACACCTGCTGCGCTGCATCTGTCGAAAGGAAACCCCATGGTCCACAAACCCCGCATCCTGGTTGCCGAATGCATGCAGGAGATCTCGTCCTTCAATCCGCTGCAGTCCGAGTACAGCAACTTCCATATCGAGCGTGGCCACGCGATGCTGGCGCAAAAAGGCATCAACACCGG
>JAGPBF010000179.1 GCA_018063505.1 Rhodoferax sp. | reverse complement strand
GTCATGTTCCCGTTTGTGCAGAACGCCGACGAGGCGCGTGCGGCAGTGGCCGCCTGCAAATACCCGCCACATGGCGTGCGCGGCATGGCAGCGATGAGCCGCGGCTCGCGCTTTGGCACGGTGAAAGACTATTTCAAGGTCGCCAACGATGCGATCAGCGTGGTGGTGCAGATCGAAACCCCGCAGGCACTGGGTCTGGTCGACGCCATCGCCGGCGTGGACGGCGTCGACTCGGTCTTCCTCGGCCCCGGTGACCTCAGCGGAGCCATGGGGCATGTCGGCAACCTCATGCATCCGGACGTGGTCGATGCGATGGCCAAAGCCACGGCGCGTTGCCATGCGGCCGGCAAGCCGGTGGGCAGTGTCGCCGGAACGCCCGAGGCGGTGGCCATCTACCGCGGCATCGGCATCGACTACATCGGCTGCGCATCCGACCTCGGCCTGATGATGCGCCAGTGCGCAGCCGTACTGGCCAGCATCCGCTCGCAGCAGGTGCACGTCAACACCGCCGGATATTGAACAGGGGACCCGCTGCCATGGCATCCGTCGAACTGCAGAAGGTGGTCAAGTCGTACGACGGCAAGACCCAGGTGATCCACGGAATCGACCTGCACATCGAACACGGCGAGTTCGTCGTGTTCGTCGGTCCCAGCGGTTGCGGCAAGTCCACACTGCTGCGCATGATCGCCGGACTGGAGTCGATCAGCGGCGGCGACGTGGTGATCGACGGCAAGCGGGTCAACGACGAACCACCGCGCAACCGAGACATCGCGATGGTGTTCCAGGACTACGCGTTGTACCCGCACAAGTCGCTGTACGACAACATGGCGTTCGGCCTGCGCCTGCGCAAGACGCCCGAGAGCGAGATCAAGACCCGCGTGATGGACGCCGCACGGCTGTTGCGGATCGACCACATGCTCGATCGCAAGCCGGCCGCCTTGTCTGGTGGACAGCGACAGCGGGTGGCCATCGGACGCGCCATCGTGCGCAAGCCCAAGGTATTCCTGTTCGACGAGCCGCTGTCCAACCTCGATGCCCAGTTGCGCGGCGAGATGCGCACCGAGATCAAGAAGCTGCACCAGCGGCTGGGCGCCACCATCATCTACGTCACGCACGACCAGGTCGAGGCGATGACGCTGGCCGATCGGATCGCGGTGCTCAGCGCCGGCCAGACCATGCAGTACGCAACCCCGGCCGATATCTACAACTCGCCTGCCGCAACATTTGTCGCCGGTTTCACCGGCTCTCCGCCGATGAACCTGCTGCCCTGCAAGCTGGCAGACATGCGCATCCATGTCGGCAGCGTGTCGTTCCCGCTATCTGGCAGCATGCCGCACGCGCCAACCGGCAGCGAACTGGTGTTTGGCATCCGCCCGGAGAATATCCGGCTGCAGGCCTCCGATGGCGCCGTCGCGACCTCGGCCACGGTGGTCGTCACCGAACCGCTGGGCGCAGAGACGCTCGTGACCTTCGATATCGGCAGCCACGAAATGGTCGCGCGCTGCTCTGCCAATTTTGCACAGCGGCCGGGCACGGTCATGCCGGTTTACCTGGATGCCGCTCGCATGCACCTGTTCGACCGACAGACCGGCCTCGCGCTGCGGTGAGATCCGGCGCACACCATCGACAAACCCCCGCTTCTGCCACCTGCCAACCTTGGAGATATTGATGAAACGACGCACTCTTTTCTCGCTGACGAGCCTCGCGCTCGGCCTGGCGCTGTGCACCGGCGCACTCGCACAGACAACCACCGTCCGGGTGTTTTCCGGCGGACAGAACCAGCGCCCGGACCTGATGCGCAAGTTGTTCGACGAATACCAGAAGAGCCATCCGAACGTGAAGATCGACATCGAAACCGGTGGCGCCACGTCGGAGTTGCAACGCCAGTACCTGAGCACGGTTCTCAACGCCAAGGACTCGGCGATCGACATCTACCTGATCGATATCGTCAATCCGGCCCAGTACATGGGGGCAGGCTGGCTGGAGCCACTTGACCAGTATGTCGGCGGTGCGGCCGTGATGAAGCAGTACCTGCCGGTCTACGCGCAGTCCAACGTCGTCAATGGCAAGGTCGCAGCGATGCCGGGATTTGCCGATGCCATGTTCATGTATTACCGCAAGGATCTGCTGGAAAAATACGGCATCAAGGAGCCCAAGACCTGGGACGAACTGGCCGCAGCATCCAGGAAGATACAGGACGGCGAAAAGAATCCGAACCTGCAGGGCCTGAGCATCCAGGGCGCGCCAATCGAGGGCGCAGTTTGCACCTTCCTGCTGCCCTACTGGAGCATGGGCAAGAACTTCAACGATGCCACGGGCAAGATGACCCTGGACAAGGACGCCGCCGCCAAAGGCATGGACATGTGGCTCAGGCTGGTCGACCAGGGCGTCATCAAGAAAAACGTCGCCGAGGTCAAGACCCCCGACACCGTCAACGAGTTCAAGGCCGGGCAGGTCGCGTTTGCCATCAACTGGGGCTTCGCGTGGGACCGTTTCAAGGACGACACCGACAGCCAGGTCAAGGGCAAGGTCGGCGTGATGCCGCTGCCGGCGATGACCGGTGGCAAGAGCGCCACCTGTGTCGGCGGTTGGCAGTGGGCCGTCAGCGCATTCAGCAAGAACAAGCCCGAGGCAGCCAGGCTGGTGCAGTTCATGGCTTCGCCGTCTTCATCCAAATTCCTTGCCGAGCAGGGCTCTTTGCTGCCCACGATCCAGAGTGTCTATACCGACGCCGACGTGACCAGGGCCGTGCCATGGTTCAAGGATGCTGCTCCTGTCGTGATGGCCGGTCAGGCCCGGCCGCTGAGCGCGCGGTACGGTGAAGTCAGCGACGCAATCCGCACGACGACCAGCGCCATCCTGGCGCGGACCAAGACGTCGGCCGAAGGCGTCGCGGAAATCGAAAGCCGGCTGACGCGCGTGATGCGCTGATGGTCCGGGGGCATGGTGCACCGGCGCTGGCGCCTGCACCGTGCCCACTCCTCTTCCGATCGACCTGCCATCCACCCCATACTTCCCATGCTGGCCAAGCTGCGCGACCCCTCGGAAAAGACACTGGCCGTGATCCTGCTGGCGCCGGCGGCGCTGCTGATCGCGCTGATCGTGCTCTATCCCATAGGCAAACTGATAACCAACAGCTTTTTCGACCTGCGCTTGTCGGGTGGATCGGGTGCCTTGAACTTCGTCGGGCTGCAGAACTACCGGGATGTCTGGAGCGACAAGGATTTCTGGAATGCCACCTGGAACACCGTGCTGATCACCTTGATCACTGTTCCCGGCGCACTGCTGGTGGGGTTGGGCCTGGCGCTGCTGGCCAACCTGCCGTTCAAGCGCAAGTGGCCGGTGCGTCTGGCCCTGTTGCTTCCCTGGGCATTGCCACTGAGTTTTGCCGGCCTGATCTTCGCGTGGTTTTTTCATACCGAATACGGTTTTGTCAACGACGTCGTGCGGCGCCTGGGCCTGGCCAGCGAGCCCACCATGTGGCTGCTTCGACCGAACTGGGCCTTCGCTGCCATCTGCGCCACCATCATCTGGAAGTCATCCTCGTTCATGGCCCTGATCCTGCTCGCCGGACTGCAGATGATCCCGCGCTCCCTGTATGAAGCGGCAGAGGTGGACGGTGCCAACCGCATGCAGCAGTTCCGGGAAATCACGCTGCCGATGCTGATGCCAAGCATCATCGTGGCGCTGATCTTCCGCACCATCACGGCGCTGCAGACGTTCGACATCCCGTACACCATGACCAAGGGCGGACCGGGCAACGCGACCGAGACGCTGGCCATGCTGATCCACAAGACCACCATCGAATACCTGGATCTCGGCTACGGATCGACGCTGGCGGTGTTCATGTTTCTGCTCTCGCTGATCGTGACGTCGTTCTACCTGCGCCGCATCGGGAGAAACGCATGAACCTGTGGACTTCGGGTTACTTGCGCCTGGCTGCCGCGGCGGTGGTCGTGGTCAATGGGTTTTTTCCGGCCTTGTGGATCCTGCTGACCTCCCTCAAGACCGACACCGAGCTGGTGCAGAAGCCGATCACCTACTGGCCCGACAAGCTGACACTACAGAACTACGTGCAGGCCTTCACCGACCAGCCACTGCTGCGCTACATGGGCAACAGCCTGGCCGTGGCGTTGCTGGCCACGGTGGCATCGCTGCTGGTCTCTGCGATGGCGGCTTACGCGATCGCACGGCTCAATCTGCGCCATCGGCAATGGATACTGACTGCCATCGTCGCCTCCAGCATGTTCCCGCTGGTCACGCTGCTGGTGCCGATATTCGAGACCATGCGTGCGCTCAATCTGCTCAACACCTATGCCGCACTGGTGCTGCCCTACGTGGTGCTCAACCTGCCGGTGTGCACACTGGTACTGGTGAGCTTTTTCCAGAGCATTCCGCGCGACCTCGAGAACGCCGCAATGATCGACGGCTGCACCCGGCTGGGAGCCCTTTGGCATGTGGTGGTGCCGCTGGCCGCGCCGGGGGTGTTCACCGCCGGGATCCTGGCCTTCGTCAACGCATGGGACGAATTCCTGCTGGCACTGTCGATGAACTCGACGCCCGCCATGCGGACCCTCCCGGTGGGCATCACGCTGTACCAGGGCGAGTTCACGTTTCCGTGGCCGATCATCTCGGCCGCCCTGATTGTGGCAATCGTCCCGATTGCCGTATTGATTGCCCTGTTCCAGGAACGCGTCGTCAGCGGCCTGACCCAGGGCGGACTCAAAGGCTGACTGACAAATGGCAAACCGGATTCGTTACGGCATCATCGGCTGCGGCAGCATGGGCCGCGAGCACATCGAAAACATCAAGATGATCGACGGCGGCGTCGTCACGGCAATCGCCGACGACAACGCGGCCAGCCGCGAGGCCGGCCAGGCCTTGCTGCCAATGCCGGCACAGTTGTTCGACAACCACCACGACCTGTTGGCAGCGAACCTATGCGACGCACTGGTGATCGCCACGCCCAACCACACACATCGGGCGATGCTGGTCGATGCGATGGCCAGCGACACCCATATCCTGATCGAAAAGCCGCTCTGCACCCGGGTCGAAGATTGCCTGGAACTGGTGCATGTTGCCAGGGGCCGGGCCAGGATGGTCTGGGTCGCCCACGAGTACCGCTATATGCCACCGGTCACCGAGATGATCCGCATGACCCACGGTGGCGCCGTGGGCACCGTACACCAGGTCGCGATCCGTGAGCACCGCGAACCTTTCTATCCGAAGGTGGGCGACTGGAACCGGTTCAACGCCAATACCGGCGGCACACTGGTCGAGAAGACCTGCCACTATTTCAACCTGATGGACCTGATTCTCAAGGAACAGCCACTGGCAGTGTTTGCATCGGGCGCGCAGCGCGTCAACCACCTCGAAGAGTCTTATGGGGGACGCACGCCGGACATCCTGGACAGCGCCTATGTGATCGTCGAATATCCCAGCGGCGCCCGCGCGATGCTCGACCTGTGCATGTTCGCCGAGAACTCGATCGACAACGAACACATCACCGTCGTTGGCGACCAGGGCAAGATCGAATCGCTGCTGCCTTCCATGACGCTGCGGTATGGCCGGCGTGACGACTGGGGCAAACGCGAGGTCTGGGGTCAGACCGCCAGCAGTGGCAAAGGCGTGTCGGTGCGCCGAATCTGGGACACCGGCATCAAGTACATGGGTAACCATTTCGGTGCCTCGTACGTCGAGCATGTCAAATTCGCCGAGGCCATCCGTCGTGGACTGGCGCCCGAGATCACGCTCGAGGAGGGTCTTCGCGCCGTTGCCACCGGCATCGCGGCCCACCGCAGCATCGACGAACGGCGCATCGTTGCTATGTCCGAAATCCTGCCGGCCGGCTGGTGAGCATTTCCTGCCATCGATACCCACGGACACTCACCACGCCAAAACCGTTGTTCCCATGCACTACACCCTGTACCCTTCGCTTCGTGGACGCACCGTGTTCATTTCCGGCGGTTCGTCCGGCATCGGCGCCGAACTGGTGCGCGCATTTTCCGCCCAGGGAAGTCGCGTCGCTTTCTGCGGCACCCGACCCGATGGCGGCGACGCGCTGCTTGCCGAGCTCAAGGCCACAGATGATGCCGCCCACTTGCGGTACGAAGCCTGCGACGTGCGCGACATCGCGGCGCTGCAAGCGCTGCTGGATCGTGTCGCAGACCAATGGGGCCCGATCCAGGTGCTGGTCAACAACGCCGGACGCGACGACCGCCACGCACTGGACGAGCTGACACCCGAATACTGGGACAACTGCCTGGCCATCAACCTGCGCCACCAGGTGTTCGCCACCCAGTCCGTGGCGCGCCAGCTCAGGACAGCGAAGCTGCCGGGCAGCATCATCAACATGGGCTCGATCAGCTGGATGCGCGGGCGGCCGAACCTGATCGGGTACACCACCTCCAAGGCTGCCATCTCGGGCATGACCCGCACGCTGGCGCGCGAACTCGGCGACGCCGGCATCCGGGTCAACGCGCTGCTGCCTGGCGCCATCGTGACCGAACGGCAGACTGCGCTGTGGCGCAATGCCGAGGAAGACCAGAAGTTCATCGACCTGCAATGCCTGAAATACCGGCTCGACGCCAGCCACGTGGCGCGCTCGACACTGTTCCTGGCCAGCGACGACAGCGATGGCATTACCGGCCAGAATCTGATCGTGGATGCAGGCCTGGCCCAGGTGTCGGTTGCCGGATAGACCGGTTTCGCGAAAGACGGTTGCCAACACCGCGCAGTCACTCCGACACCGACCCTGCACGCCTGTTATTGCGCGACCACCGCGCAAGACTTGTCCTACACCCCATCAGGCCGGCGCCTGATACCCGATAGTTGGTTGGCATCGTTCAATGGGATCTTGTGTATCCGGGAAGCCATGCGCGACCCGTTCCATTCCCAGGAGAAACCATGAACGAACAGAACAAACCCATCCCGCCAACCAGCGAAGCGCGCGCCAAATTGTGGGAACTGATCAAGGACATCCGGTTTGCGATGTTCACGACACGCCACAGCAACGGCCACCTGCATTCACGGCCCATGACGACGCAGAACCGGGGCATCGACGAAGACAGCAGCCTGTGGTTCTTCATGTCGCGGGCCAACGGCCCCGTCGATGATGTTTGCAAGGATCCCTCGGTCAGCGTGGTGTATGCCGATCCTGGCAAAGACAGCTACGTCTCGGTATCCGGGACCGCAGCGCTGGTGGAGGATTCCGCTTTGAAGGAAAAATTCTGGTCGAAGATGAACGATGCATGGTTTCCACGCGGCCCGACCGATCCGGACGTCGCGCTGGTTGAAGTCAAGATCATTCATGCCAATTATTGGGACGTCGACGACAGCAAGATCGTGCAGCTGTTCAAAATGGCCACGGCAGCCGTCACCGGCAAGCCACCCACCGACATGGGAGCGGAAGTCAGCGTACGCATGCGCTGATTTGGACATTCGAACACAGGCTGTACCGGGCATCGGATTGGACCTCCACCGCCGGGTTCGAACGCACTTTTGCAGCGCCGGTCCTGGCCGCCGGTGTTGGCCCAGGCATCACAACATCTCGAACGGACAGTGCAGCTGCAGATATTTGCGAAAGTCCTTGACGATCCCCACGGCGCTGTCAAGTTGGGCATGCTCCAGTGTTCCCAGATCGCGGAATTCGACCAGATTGTCGGCCGGCTGCCCCAGCCGGCGCTGGCGCAGATGGTGATCTAGCCGCAAGCCGATCAGCAAGTGCAACGCATCGCGCAGATCACGCGCCAGACCCGGTGGCAGGCCGTGGTGTTCTACCAGAGCACGCAAGCGCGCTCGGGTGGACGGTGCGTCGACATGGTGCTTGAGCGCCAGCGCGCGCACGCCATGAACGAGCTGGAAGCTGCCCGACTTCTTGAGATCGACCACCTGCCGATGGTCGTCGTGCCGAAGTGACAACCAATGCCACCATCCGCTTGCGCTGTGGTCGAATTGCGCGACCGGGCTGACGAAACGTGCAAGAAATGCGTCGCTGTCGGGAAGAATCGACCATAGGTGGCGCTTCGCATCGTCCAGCAGGCTGGCATCGCCGGCAAGGGCCCGCGCGTCCATCAGAATCGCCAGCTGCATGGTGCCATCGGCATCGGGCCCATGGCACCAGCGGCCAATCGCCTCGCGGAACTCCGATGGGTGCTGGCGCCAGTGCGGATTGCTCAGCATGATGCCGCCTGGACACAGCGGATAACCGAAGTCGAGCAGGCCAGCGGTAAACGACTCGGCCAGCGCAGCGATACCGTCGAAGCGATAAGCCTCGCGCAGCAACAGTGCATTGTCCTGATCGGTCTTGAGGGTTTGCTCGCCACGGCCTTCGCTGCCCATCACGATCAGGCAGCTGTTGCGGATCAGCTCCGCAGGTGCGAGCAACTGCCAAAGGCGAACCAGCAGTTGGTCGTTGAGTTCGGACACCAGGTCCATCGTCAGTTCGATGCCTGCACCACCGAGGCGCAGCGTTGCAACCAATGCATCTGCCTGCAACGCGGCAGAACGCAGGTCGGCGACGGTGGCTCCATGGGCGATCCGGGCTGACAGCTGCTGTACCGTGGACGAAATCCGCGCCAGTCGCCGCGACGCGTCGCCCGCGGCCACATCTACCGGTTGGGCCGATACGTTCGGTGATACGGACTTGGTGTCTGTGGACATGGCTGGGTCGGGCATGCTACCCGATATGAACATGCCAAACGGCATGGCGCAAGTACGATGCGTGGCAAGGCGTGCGCCAACACCACCAACCCCGGCGAGCGCCCTGCCTTGACCGGCAGCGCGCTCGCCCAGGCCGGATCAGTGGCCCGACGCGCCGGAAGCGCCAATGCCGGTTTCCGAGCGCACCTGCTGCGCCAGGAATCCGGCGCGATCGATCCTGGCGCGTGCACTGTTGTCCAGCACCGAGAACAACCAGATGCCAACAAAGCCGATCGTCATCGAAAACAGCGCCGGCGATGTGTACGGGA
>JAGPBF010000178.1 GCA_018063505.1 Rhodoferax sp. | reverse complement strand
CCGCCAGCGCGTCGGCCCAGCCAAGCCAGCGGGCGCTGGCCGACGCGCTCACCAGCGCGTGCGCCGGCTGCTCGTGCGCCGACAACGCCGGAAACACGGCATGGAAGTGGCGCACCGACGCGTCGACACGCCCGGCTGCATCGGCGCGCACGAACTCGACGCGTTTGTCCAGCGCCTGGCCCAGTGCCTTTTCAGTCTGGAAGCGGCCGTGTTCGGCCACCACCGCTTCGAAATCGGCACGCCGCTCGGGCTGATCGAGCAAGGCCTGGTAGAAGCGGCGCCAGACCAGCGCCCTGGCCGGTGCATCGTCCTCCAGCAGTTCGTAATGCAGCGGCAGATCGAGCTGCTGCAACACGGCGAACGGCGCTGCCCGCAGCAAGGCTGCAAACCAGCTGTGAAAGGTTCGGATCTGCACCGGTCTGCCGCATGCCAGCACCGATGCATACAGGCCCGCCAGGCGCGAGCGCATCGCCTGCGCGATGGCCGGGTCGGCACTGACGGCAACCCCGCGGCTGGTGAGTTCCTGCTGCAGCACCGCATCACTGGCGAACGCAAAATCCTGTAGCCAGCGGTACAGCCGCTCACGCATTTCGCTGGCCGCACGTTTGGTGAAGGTGATCGCCAGGATCTCGTGCGGCAACACCGACAACGCGCCGGTCTTCGGGTCGACGCCGTCGAACAATATGCGCACGATGCGCGAGACCAGCATCCAGGTCTTGCCCGCGCCGGCGCAGGCCTCCACGGCAACCTGGCGACGCGGATCGCAGGCGATCGCATAGAAATCGGCCGCGCGCACCGGCCGGCCATTGTGCTCATAAGCGGCAATCACATCCGGCTCAGCCATGGTTTAGCTGCGCCGCCACAGGGTCGGCGACGCTCCAGAAATCCCGCCGGCACAGGCCGCGGGCTGCACAATAATCGCATGCCGACCCGGCGCCGAGTGCCGGCATCGGGGCGCCGGCTGCAATCCGCGCCATGTCGTGTTGTATGGCCTCGACCAGCTGGTCACGCAAGGCCACGATGTCCGGCTGCACAAAAGCCCTGGTCGGCCCGGACTCGGCAATATGCAGGTACATCGCCTCCAGCGTGTCGTCTTCGAGCAGGGCCGCATAAAACGCCAGCTGGCTATCCTCCAGCGGCTGGCGGATGCGCTGCTGCGTGATGTCGCGCGATTCGGTCTTGTAGTCGATGACCTGCCGCACGCCGTTGCCGCTGCGGTCGATGCGGTCGATGCGGCCGACCAGCTTCAGATCGCCCAAGGGCATCTCGTGGCGATCTTCGGCCGCCTGGAATCGGGCCCCCCCTGCCTCATGACCGGACAACCACAACAGGTAGGCGCTGCGTACCTGCGGCCAGGACGCTGCGAAAGGGAGGAACTCGTTCTCTGCCAGTGCCAGATCGCGGCTCGCACGCGCCGCTGCGGCATCGATCATGACGATCCGGGCGGCACCATCGGCGTCGGGCGCCTGGGCCAGCGCGCCATGGAAATGGCTCAGCAGCATATGCAGCCAGTTGCCGAAATCGCGCTTGCCCAGTTCGGAGTCGAGTTCGTCCGATTCGCGCAGGCCGAGCTGGCGCAAGGCAAAGAAGCGGTACGGGCAGCGGCGCAGGTCTTCATAGTCGCTGGCGGTCAGGCGCGACATCGGCAAGGAACTTGCCACAGGTTGCGGCATGGCGCTGGCTTGCGCAGCCAGTCGCCGAACCACACGCGGGTCGCCAGCCAGCAGCGGGTATTGCAGGCGCAGTTGCTGCACGAAGATGCTCGGCATCACCGACTCGCCGCCATCACTTGCGCGCCACAGGATGTCGATGCGCGGCGCGCCCAGCGCGTTGCGCCAGGCGCCGGCCAGCGTGCTGGCCAGACGTTCGCGCGAAGGCAGACCCAGCAGTTCGCGCTGCGCCGCCGTCCAGTTGCCGGGCAGGTCCGGCGAAGCCGCCAGATGGGCCTCGTCGCATCCGGGCAGCACGACTGCCGCCGGCGTGCGGCCGAACAGCTGGCTCAGCGGCAGGATCACGACCTGTTCCAGCAACGGATGTGGCGGCACGTAGCTGCCGGCCTCCAGCACCTGTCCGGCCCAGGCAGTGAAGGCACCCAGGCTGATACGCCGCTCGACATCGGCAAAGGTATCGCTGGCACTCTCCTGCAGATGCAGGGCATCGATGACGGCCTGGCCGGCAATGTCCTGCAGCAGGGCCACCCAGGACCCGCTGGACTGCAGGGCACTGCGCAACGCCGTCAACCAGGCCGGCAATGCGCGCGCGCCCTGCATCGATTCGCGCAAGCTGTTGACGCGCACACGCACGGAGTCGTCCGAGGTCCAGCCGCGCCAGTCACGCAGACCGGCCCGGCGCAGATCGGCCTCCATCTGCGCCAAGGTCGCTGGCTCGAAAACCGGCGCCTGCTTGGCCCAGTCGAGCACGGCATCGGTCGACGCGTCCCACGCCATGGCGCGCAGCAATCCCATCACCAGTGCGGCTGCCCGGGTGGTCGACAGGGTCCAGCCGGTTTCATCCCGCACCGCCACGCCGTGTTCTGCCAGCATGGCGCGGGCGCGCCGCGTCAGCAACCGGTCCTGCGCCACCAAGGCCACCGGTGTGCGCCCCTGGGCCAGATGGATCAGCACACAGGCCGCGGCCTGTTCGGCCTCGGCTTCGGGATCGCTGGCCCGGTGCAATGCGACGACACCATGTTCGTTCGGCGGCTGCAGGCGCAGCACCAGCACGTGATCTGCCCACAAGGCCTGCAACTGCGCCTGCAACGGATCTTCCTGCAAGCCTTCGACAATGACCAGCAGTTCACAGCGGGCAGTGAACAAGGCATCGGTCGGGTAGGCACTGTTGGCCACCCACGCCAATGCGATCCGGCCAATCCGGGCTTCCCAGTCCAGCACGGGCGGCATCGGCTGGGCGTCGAGCGCTGCCATCATCTGGGTGCCCCAGGCACTGCGCCGATCGGGCGGCACACAGGCGGCCAGGGAGGTCAGGCTCCAGGCCGCCTCCATCAGCGCTGCAGCCAGGTCGTCCTGCTGGCGCTGCATACCGGCGCGCGCGAGCAAGGCCTGCGCCGTCACGATGTCACGCGCGGCGTCGCGGCGAATGTCCTGCTGCGACGGCACGAAGGCGTCCAGCGCCATACTCCAGTTCATCGTGGTCTCGAAACGCGGCACGAAACTGCTGCCTGTCGCGTTCGCCCCCGCCGCTGCACGCGTCCAGGCACTGCGCGCCACGCCGATCAGCTGCACATAAGGAAGCAACACCACCACCTGCGCCGGATGAACCCCGCGCAGCGCAACCTGTGCCTGCAACTGTTGCATGACCAGATCCCACTGGCGCGTGAAGTGATGGATTTTCGCTATCTCATCCATTGCATGGCGCACACGGGCAAGGGGGGTTGGTTTCTGTCACAATTTCCCCACTTTACCTGTACCCGCAGAACCAAGGAATCTCCATGGCAAACGAACTGATCAAACATGTCTCCGACGCGTCGTTCAATGACGATGTGCTCAAGTCATCGCAGCCGGTGCTGGTGGATTACTGGGCCGAATGGTGTGGCCCGTGCAAGATGATTGCCCCAATCCTGGACGAAGTGGCCACAGGCTACGAAGGCAAGCTTCAGGTCGCGAAGATGAATGTCGACGAGAACCGGGACATCCCGGCCAAATTCGGCATCCGCGGTATTCCGACGCTGATGATTTTCAAGGATGGGCAGCTGGCAGCGACCAAGGTCGGCGCCATGAGCAAATCCCAGCTGACTGCCTTCATCGACCAGCAACTGGCCTGATCAACCGGGGCGCCTGCGCTGCGCCCCGGCCGCACCTGAGCCGGTTGCGGCAACCATTTTTCCTGTCATAATCCCGCCAGATCACCGATTCGCAATCCGAATCGGTTCGAGTTCCAGGTTTGGAACAAATGGTTGGGGCCACCCTCTTGCCCTGACTTGCCCCCCCCGGTTTCCGTTCGCGTCATCCCTCTCAATCCCACTCGGGTAACTCCATGCATTTAAACGAACTCAAGGCACTGCACGTGTCTGAAGTCCTCAAGCAGGCTGAAGAGCTTGAAATTGAAAACACCGGCCGCATGCGCAAGCAGGAGCTGATGTTTGCAATCATCAAGAAGCGCGCACGTACCGGGGAACAGATCATTGCCGACGGCGTGCTGGAAATCCTGCCCGACGGATTCGGCTTCCTGCGCAGCCCCGACACCAGCTACACCGCCAGCACCGACGACATCTACATCAGCCCCAGCCAGGTCCGTCGCTTCAACCTGCATACCGGCGACATGATCGAAGGTGAAGTACGTACACCCAAGGATGGTGAACGCTACTTTGCGCTGAACAAGCTCGACAAGGTCAACGGCGGCGGCCCCGAGGAAAACAAGCACAAGGTGATGTTCGAGAACCTCACGCCACTGTTTCCGAAGGAGCAAATGAAGCTCGAGCGCGACAACAAGTCTGAAGAGAACGTGACCGGTCGCATCATCGACATCATTGCGCCGATCGGCAAGGGCCAGCGCGCCTTGCTGGTGGCCCCGCCCAAGAGCGGCAAGACCGTGATGATGCAGCACATGGCGCACGCGATCGCCGCCAACTACCCCGACAGCTACATGATGGTGCTGCTGGTCGACGAGCGGCCAGAAGAGGTCACCGAGATGCAGCGCACGGTCAAGGGCGAGGTGATCGCCTCGACCTTCGACGAACCGGCAGCGCGCCACGTACACGTTGCCGAAATGGTGATCGAACGGGCCAAGCGCCTGGTCGAACTCAAGAAGGACGTCGTCATTCTGCTCGACTCCATCACCCGTCTGGCGCGGGCCTACAACAACGTCGTGCCATCGAGTGGCAAGGTGCTGACCGGCGGCGTCGATTCCAATGCACTGCAGCGCCCGAAACGCTTTCTCGGCGCGGCGCGCAACGTGGAAGAAGGCGGCTCGCTGACCATCATCGCCACCGCACTGATCGACACCGGCAGCCGCATGGACGAGGTGATCTTCGAGGAATTCAAGGGCACCGGCAACTCCGAGATCCACCTGGACCGCCGCCTGTACGAGAAGCGCGTGTTCCCGTCGATCCAGCTCAATCGCAGCGGCACCCGCCGCGAAGAATTGCTGCTGGCGCCAGAGATCCTGCAAAAGACCCGCATCCTGCGCCAGTTTCTGTACAACATGGACGAGATCGAGTCGATGGAACTGGTGCTCAAGCAGATGCGGGCTACCAAGAACAACAACGAATTCTTCGACCAGATGCGTCGGGGCGGCTGATCTTCACGGCAAGCAGCTCGAACCGTGCCATAATCGCAGGCTTTACGCGATAAGTACGCTTGAAATGGCTTCGTGCATGGGTTTGCACGATTTCAGGCGCGGCTGGCGCACTTGAAGGACACCAACATGAAAACCGGAATTCACCCCAACTACCGCGACGTCTGCTTCCAGGACCAGTCGAACGACTTCAAATTCGTCACCCGTTCCTGTGTCAACACCAAAGACATGATCAAGATGGAAGACGGGCGCGAACTGCCGCTGTACAAGCTGGAAACGTCGAGCGAATCGCATCCCTTCTACACCGGTACGCAGAAGTCCGTGGACAACATGGGTGGTCGCGTCGAGCGATTCCGCAATCGTTTCGGCAAGACCGCTGCCAAGTAAACACGATCACGCCTCGCACAAGGGCAGCCCGGGTAACCGCGCTGCCCTTTTTGCCGTTGCAATTTTGCATTTTTGATCCCAAGGCACCCACTGCCCCTGTTGCCCTGACCACGTGAACCACCCCAGTCCAGCCATCGTTGCACAAGGTTCGGTGCGCCGTCTGCCCCGGTTGGCGCTGTTGCTGCTGTGCGCCGCCTATGTGATTCCCGGTCTGATCGGGCGCGAGCCATGGCGCGGCGCCGATATGGCGGCGTTTGGTTACATGATGGACATGGCCCAGGGCGCCACCAGTTGGCTGGATCCCCAGATGCTGGGCATGCGCCCACTGGCCGACGGCTTGCTGCCCTATTGGATCGGCGCCCTGGCGGTGCAGTGGGGACCGGCCTGGGTGTCCCCGGTTCTGCTGGTGCGAATCCCTTTCGCACTGATGCTGATCGTGACGCTGATTGCAAGCTGGTACACCGTGTACGGGCTGGCGCAGAATCCACGCGCACAACCCGTGGCGTTCGCGTTTGGAGGCGAAGCCAATCCGGTCGACTATGCGCGCGCCATCGGCGACGGTGGCCTGTTGGCCCTGATCGCCTGCCTGGGGCTGGCACAACTCTCCCATGAAGTCACGACGCACCTGGCGCAACTGTGTTTCGCCACGCTGACGTTCTACGGTGCGACCAGCATCGGCTCCCGGCTGTTGGCGCCACTGGCCGCGCTGACCTTTGGCATGGCCGGGCTGGTACTCAGTGCTGCGCCCTCACTGGCCATGTTTTTCGGTGCCGGGGCTGCGCTGCTGCACCTGCTCGCCGTCGATCCGGCCAATGGCGGACGGCGACGGGCGCTGCGCGCGGCCGGCATCCTGGCGTTGGCCACCTTGCTCGCCGCGGCCCTGGCATCGGCACTGGACCTGTGGCGCTGGCGCATCGTGTTGCCGCAAGACATTGCCAGCAAGGACTGGCGCAGTCTGGCCCGGCTACTGTTGTGGTTCACCTGGCCGGCGTGGCCATTGGTGCTGCTCACCCTGTGGCGCTGGCGCCATCAGTTGCTGAACATGCACATCAGCCTGCACCTGGCGTTGCCGCTGTGGTTTGCGGGCATCGCGGTCTTATCCGCCATCTCCACCCGGCCTGCCGATCGCGCGCTGCTGCTGGCGCTACCGCCACTGGCGGCACTGGCGGCGTTCTCGCTGCCGACACTGCAGCGCAGCGTGTCGGCATTGATCGACTGGTTCACACTGCTGTTCTTCACCGGTTGCGGCATCATCATCTGGGTGATCTGGTTTGCCATGCAGACCGGCATGCCGCGCCAGGCGGCCATCAACGTGTTCAAGCAGGCGCCGGACTTCCAGGCCCATTTTTCCCTGCCGGTGTTCCTGATTGCGCTGCTGGCGTCACTGGTCTGGGCCTGGCTGGTCAAGTGGCGCGTCGGGCGCCACCAGGCGGCGATCTGGAAAAGCCTGGTGTTGCCTGCCGGTGGCGCCGCATTGTGCTGGTTGCTGCTGATGACCTTGTGGATGCCGCTGCTGGACTTCGTGCGCAGCAACAGCGTTGTTGCTGCCAAGGTGCAGGCCCTGATCCAGCCGCAGCAATGCCTGCAGGCGACGCACAACATCGAACGCGACCAGGTCGCTGCGTTGCGCTACCACGCCAGGCTGCGCATCGAAACCGCACGTCCAGCGTCCGAATGCCCCTGGCTGATCGTCGACGCGGATCTTCAGGCGGCCAACAGCGCCGACGCGCCGGATCCGGCGCTATGGGATTTGGTCACCACCATCCGCCGCACCTCGGGCAAGGGAGACGACATGCTGTTGTACCGGCGCATCAAGCAGCCTTGAGCAACTTGTGGACTCGAACCCGGTTGGCCGGCAACGTGATCGCGAATCGCGAACCTTTGCCAGGCTGGCTGTCGATCGTCAGATGGCCGGCATGGCGCTGCGCCACATGCTTGACGATTGCCAGGCCGAGGCCGGTACCGCCAGTCTCGCGCGATCGGCTGCGATCGATGCGGTAGAAGCGCTCGGTCAGTCTGGGCAGGTGTTCGGGCGCGATGCCAGGCCCGGTATCGGTCACCGCAAACTCGCCGCGGCCATCGTCCAGCACGCGCCAGGTCACCATCACCTTGCCACCCGTCGGTGTGTAGCGGATCGCGTTATTGATCAGATTGGCCATGGCACTGTGCAGTTCCAGCGACGAACCCGCAATCTCGCAGTCGTCGGTTATCTCCACCTGCAGATCGTGGCCCATCTCGCTCATCAGCATCGACAGATCACGCCCCTCCTGTTCACACTGGCCAATCAGTTCACGCACCACCATCCATTCGTCCGAGCGCGGAGGCGGACTTCCCTCCAGGCGCGACAGTGTGAGCAGATCCCGCACCAGCGACTGCATGCGCTCTGCCTGTTGCGACATCAACGCCAGGTAACGCTGGCGTTCGGGCGCCTCCAGCGGCAGGTTCTGCATCGTCTCGACAAATCCGCCAAGCACGGTCAACGGCGTGCGGATTTCATGCGAGACATTGGCAACAAAATCGCGGCGCATCGCGTCGGCCTGTTCCAGCGCAGTCACATCACGGGACATCATCAATGCACGTCCCTCGCCATAGGGATGCAGATGTACCGACAGGCGCACCGGTCGGCTGCTGCTGCTGCCCGGCCCGGGTATCACCACCTCGTGCGTGTAGTCGCCCGCCGCCTGATAGTCGACAAATACCGGGTCGCGCACCAGATTTCCGATCAGCTGCAGCACGTCACGACGGGCGTCGAAGCCGAAATGGACTGCGGCGGTTTCATTGCACCACTCGATACGCCCTTCGGCATCGAGCAATACCACCCCGTTGGGTGAGGCCTGGATGGCCGACAGGAACTCCTGCAGCCGGGCATCGCTGTCGCGCAGCAAGCGGTCGCGGTCGCGCAATAGCCGGCGCACACGGTTCGTGATTTCACCCCAGTATCCGGGAATTTGCGGCGGGCTCGTGGCGTCGCCGGTACGCAGCCAGTGGCGCAGCTTGTGGCCGCGGCGCAGATCGATCATCAGCCACAGCCAGCTGGCGCCCACCATGCCCCCGATCAGGCCCTGCATATGGGCAGCCGACGGCCACACGGCGTAGCCTACGACGGCACCGAGCAGCTGGAACAGGAAGAGTCGAAAGACGCGCCAGATCATCAGCCGATTGTGAAGCCTTTGCGCTTCAATTCGGCTGCGACTGGGTCAACGCAGTGAGGCGATAACCCACACCACGGACAGTCTCGACCATCACACCGGCCTCGCCGAGTGCCTCGCGCAGGCGCTTGACGTGCACGTCGACGGTACGCTCCTCGATGTAGACATGGTCACCCCAGACCTTG